>JADJXA010000001.1:351401-702802 GCA_016716065.1 Candidatus Leptovillus gracilis
TGATCGCCGAATGGTTGACCGACCCGGCCACCAAACACAAGGGCCTCAAAGATTTAGCCCGCCACCGCCTGGGCATCGAGATGACAGAAATCGACCACCTCATCGGCCGGGGCAAAAATCAGATCAGCTTCGCCGAAGTGCCCATCGAACTAGCCGCGCCCTATGGCGCCGCCGACGCCGATGTGACCCTGCGCCTGGTGGAACCATTGCGCGCCGAAATCAAAGAGAAAGGGCTGGAAAAAATCTTGGACCTGGAGATGCCGCTCATCGAAGTGCTGTCGGATATGGAGCAGCAGGGCATTGGCGTGGACGTGCCGTTTTTCCGCCAGATGTCGCAAGAGTTGGCGGCGCGTCTCGACGCTCTGGAGAAAGAAATCCACGAGATTGCCGCCGAGCCGTTTAACATCAATTCCACGCAGCAGCTCAGCGACATCCTCTTTAAAAAGCTGGGCCTGCCCATTGAGGGGCTGAAGAAGACCAGCAGCGGCTATTATTCCACCGCCGCCGACGTGCTGGAAGCATTGGCTCCGGCGGACCAGTGGGGCATTGTGAAGGTGCTGTTGGAGTACCGCGAACTGGGCAAGCTGAAAAGCACCTACGTGGATGCCCTGCCGGAGATGGTGAACCCGGATGACGGCCGTATCCACACCAGCTTCAACCAGACCGGGGCCATCACTGGCCGGCTGGCCAGCAGCAACCCCAACCTGCAAAACATCCCCATCCGCAGCGATGTAGGGCAGCAAATCCGGCGCGGTTTTGTCGCCCGCCCCGGCTGGCAGTTCCTGGCCTGCGATTACTCCCAGGTGGAACTGCGCATCCTGGCCCATGTCTGCCAGGATGAAGCGCTGCTGGCCGCCTTCCGCGCCGACCAGGACGTTCACCGCACCACGGCCGCGGCCGTTTACAACATCCCCGTCGAACAGGTGACGTACAACCAGCGCCGCTTCGCCAAGGCTGTCAATTTTGGCCTGATTTATGGCATGGGCGCGTTCCGTCTGGCGCGCGATTCGGAACTAACACTGGCCGAGGCGGAGAACTACATCGCCGAGTATTTTGGCCGTTTCCCCGGCATCAAACAATACCTGGCGGACACCAAAGAGAGGGCGCGGCAGCAGGGTTATGTGGAGACGCTGCTGGGCCGCCGCCGTTACTTCCCGGTGTTCAAGACTCAATTGGGCGGCAGCAACCGGCAGGCGTGGCTGCGCGCCGAGCGCGAAGCCATCAACCACCCCATCCAGGGCACGGCCGCCGACATCATCAAAATCGCCATGCTGCGCCTGCACCAGGCGCTCCAAGCGGGATACCACGCGCGGATGCTGCTGCAAGTGCATGATGAACTGCTGCTGGAAGTGCCGGATGAAGAGATGACGACCGTTAAACCCCTGGTCATCGCCACCATGTCTGAAGCCTTCCAGCTAGACGTTCCCCTCAAAGTAGAAGCCAGCACCGGCCATAACTGGCTAGAACTGAAGGATTAGACTGTGGCACGTGGCACGTGGCGTTTGGTCAGAAGCCACGGCCTTTGGCCCAAGCGCCTATCGGCTAACCACCACCCATAACGGAACAGAGCTTACGGAATGCGAAACACCCCCATGATCCCAGACATCCTCAACCAACTGGAAGCCAACATCCGTACGGTAGGCCGGCAAGAACGCACCGTCATCACCCAGGCGCACTTTGAAATCTTCATCTCCCCGCGCCGGCTAGACCATCTCAGCTTTGCCATCCCGCTGCCAGAAGCCCCCCGCCAATGGGCCACGGCCGTAACCGAAATGCAGGCCACCTTCGCCCAACATCACAAGCGGGCGCGCCTGGAATACATCGCCGATCTACACCCGGACCTGGCCCCCGCCCTGGAACAGGCCGGCCTGGTCTGCGAAAGCCGCGCGCCCGTCATGGCGCTGGACATGGCAAAACTGTCGCCGCCGCCCGCGCTGCCGCCCCCGGCCACCTACCACCCCCTCTTCCCCGACGACGAAGCCCTGCTGCGAACCTATCTCCGCCATCAGAGCCTGGCCTACGGCGGAACCGGCGCAGCGGAAGCGATGGATTGGCTGCCTAATCTACAAAATGGGCTGGCCAACAGGAGCGTTCTGGGCGCTTACCTCCTCCAAGACAACGAAATGGTCTCCGGGGCAGTCATCCAAATAGGCGCAGGCATCGGCGAACTTGCCGGGGTTTGGAGCGCGTCCACGCGGCGCAAGCGCGGTCTGGCCTTTGCCTTGTGCCAACAGTTGTTAGCGGAGTATACGGCCGTTGGTTACTCCCACTGCTGGCTCTCGGCCGCCGAAGGCGCACAGCGCTTATACGAAAAACTGGGCTTTGTCACGGTAGGCGCACAGTTGAACTACGGCGCAGCCCTACCCATCCACCCGGCTTAACCAGAAAAAGAGTTCGACCATCCAACCATCCGCACTGCTACAATTCGGATTTTCCGTGCCACTTTTGGGCGCATTCCGTGTTATGACACATGGAAGAGCGACGCGCTCCCAGAGAAATGGAGATTCACATGGCCGATCACCTGTTCGAAAATTTTGGGATGACGGCCGTAAAGAAGTGCGCTTCAACAACATTTTCTGGCCCAGCGGCGACAAAGAAGCCGACATCGGCCACCTACAAAACTTATACAAAGATGTGCAGGGTAAGTTCCCCACACTCCTGGTAGACGCAAAGAACTATTGGACAATACAGCAATTTATGAAAAAATATCGGGGAGCCAATAAACACCCGGAGGGCGAGTCCGGTCATTGGCGCTAACCATACTCGACAAGGCGACAAGCTGACATCCGACAAGGTGACAAAATGTCAGATTATGGCCTTTGCGAGTATAAAATCTGAGGATATGACATGACCGTAGAAAATGATATTACTTACCTTCCACCAGCGGGCGAAACCATCGTGCCACAGTTAGGCGAACACGTCCCGCGGCGCGGCGGACCCCTTGCCCGCAGCTTTGCCCGCCTGACCATGCGCCTGTTTGGTTGGAAAATCGAAGGCACAGTGCCCAATACCGATAAAATGCTGATTATCGGCGCCCCGCACACATCCAATTGGGATTGGATTTTGGTGATGTTCACCGCTTATGCGTTGGGGGTGCGCATTTCGTGGATGGCGAAGCATACACTGTTCAAAAAACCGTTTGGCGGCATCATGCGCTGGCTCGGCGGGGTGGCGGTTGATCGGCGCGCTAAAAATGGCACGGTAGATCAGGCTATCAGCAGCTTTAAGGAAAGAGAAAAACTGGTTCTGTGCATTACGCCCGAAGGCACACGCGGCAAAGTACGTGAATGGAGACGCGGGTTTTACCACATCGCCCAGGGCGCAGATGTGCCGGTGGTGGTGGCGGCGTTTGATTACGGCCGTAAATCCGTCCGTTTTGGCCCCACCTTCAAACCCAGCGGTGATCTAGAAGCCGATTTACCTATCATCAAATCCTTTTACGATGGGGTGGTTGCCCGGCATCAGCAGCACTCTTTCACCACAAAAGCACCGGCGTAACGGCCGTTCCTAGCCCAGACCCCGCACCCCACCACCGCGCCGACCCAAAAAAATGCGCACCGTCTGGGCCAGGGCCAGCGCCCGCTCCCCAGCCGTGCCTGTATGGGCCGAGGCGTCCATCAACTCATGGACCTGCACGGCCGTTAGAAAACGGCCGATTTCCTCATCCCCGGCTAACAAACCCACCAATGGATTATCCTCACCACGCCGCAACGCCTCCCAGGCTTGCAGGCTGGCCGCCCGAATCCATTCATGCCCGGCCTGGCGGCTGGCCCCGGCGGCCACCAACGCCATCAACACCCGCTCGGTCGCCGCAAAGGGGCCATACACAGCCATGTTGCTGGCGATAGCTGCCTGGTCAATCACCATCTCGGCCACAACGCGCTCGGCGCGCAGCAGCATCTCATCGGTCGCCAAAAAGCCCTCGGCCTGGAAAATGCGTCGGTTGGCCGAATCGTCCAGGCTGCGTTCCAGGATGGCCTGGCTGGCGTTGTCCCAGGCGATGGCCGGCAGCCCGGCGACATAACGCGCCAGGGAGCAGATGTTTTCCATGTTGATGGGGTTGCGCTTAAACGGCATGGCCGACGAGCCAACCTGTTTTTGGCCGAATGGTTCGGCCCATTCGCCAAAGGGCGGCGACTGCAAAATGCGAAAATCAAGGGCAAATTTGTGCAGCGAGGCGGCCATGCCGGCCAATACTTGCTGCACGCGCAGATCTTGCTGACGAGTGTAGGTTTGGGTGGCGATGGGGAAGTAGGGCAGCCCCAGCAGCCGCATGGCCTCCGCTTCCATCGCCTGCGGCGTTGTGCCAGAGCCGGTCAGCAGATCCTGGTAAGCCGCCTGGGTTCCGACGGCGCCTTTCAGCCCCTTGCCGCGCAAATTTTGGCGCAGGTTTTGCAGTTGGATGAAATCTTCCAGCAAATCTTGGGCATAGACGGCAAAGCGATAGCCCAGGGTGGTGGGTTCGGCGGGTTGGATGTGGGTATGGGCCAGGGTGGGCAGCACGGCCGTTGCCTCAATTTTTTCCACCAGCCGCTCCAGCAGCGCCGCCAGCCGTTCCAACAGCAAGTCTGTGGCCTGGCGCAGGCGAAGCGCGTCCACGTTGTCGGTAATGTCGGCGCTGGTCGCCCCCCAGTGGATGACGCCGCCGCCCTCTGGGCACTGCTCGGCAAAGGCGCGAATTTCGGCCATCACGTCATGGCGCGTTTCTTGCTCAATTTCCAGGGCGCGGGCGATGTCTATCTGGTCAGCGTGGTTTTGTAGGTCGGCTAACTGGACGGCCGTTACCAACCCTGCCTGGTGCTGAGCCGCCGCCAACGCCACCCACACCTGCCGCATCAACCGCCGCTTGTGGGCTTCCGACCACAGCTGGCGCATGGCCGGGCTGCCATAACGCCAGGAAAATGGCGAGATATAGGTTTGATGGTCAAAGCTCATTCAGATGATTCCTCAACGGCCGTTTGTGTTTGCTTCCGGCGTTTACGACCCGGCTTGCGTTTCACCTCATCCTGCAACGCCCGTGTCTCTTCCGCCAGGCGGCTGCGTTCCTCACGCAGGCGCGACAAAATTTCGGCGTTTTTGTTCTCTTGCTCGTCGGTGAGCTTTATTTTCCCCTTCACCATGACCCAACACTCCTCACCCGATACGCAAAACAGATTTTAGTGTTCAGTAATCGGTATACAGTATACAGTATTCAGTATCCAGTATTCAGTATCCAGTAAGAAGCACCACTTAACTGAACACTGAACACTCAAAACTGAACACTCAAAACTGAACACTGAACACTGAAAACATCCCCTAACGCCTCGCCTGATAATTCGGCGCTTCTTTGGTGATTAGAATACCATGCGGATGGCTTTCCAGCAGACCGGCATTGGTGATCTGCACAAAACGGGATTTTTCCTGGAGTTCTGGCAGGTTTGCCGCCCCTACGTAACCCATCCCAGAGCGCAGACCGCCCATCATCTGGTACAGGATGTCGGCCAATTTGCCCCGATACGGTACCTGACCTTCCACCCCTTCCGGGACCAATTTATCTCGTTCGCTTTTGCTTTTTACACCGCTGGCATAGCGGTCGGCGCCGTGGCCTTGCATGGCCCCCAGGCTGCCCATACCGCGATATACCTTGTAGCGGCGGCCTTCGTACATAAACACATCGCCAGGGCTTTCCTCCAGACCGGCCAACATCGAACCGAACATCACCGCGTCGGCCCCGGCAGCCAGCGCTTTGACAATATCGCCGCTGTATTTGATGCCGCCATCGGCGATGCAGGGCACATCGTGCCGGTGGCACTCGGCGGCGCAGTCCATGAGCGCCGTTAGTTGGGGCACGCCGGCCCCGGCCACCACCCGCGTGGTGCAGATGGAGCCAGCGCCAATGCCCACCTTGACGGCGTCGGCCCCGGCGTGGACCAGGTCGCGCACGGCCGCAGCCGTGGCCACGTTGCCGCCAATCACCGGCAGGTCCGGGTAGCGGCGTTTAATCTCTTCCAGAGTCGCCAGCACCAGTGCGGTATGGGCGTGGGCGGTATCAATCAACACCACATCCACGCCAGCCTGTACCAACAGTTCCAGCCGCCCCAACCCCTTGTCGCCCACGCCAATGGCGGCGGCGGCCAGCAAACGGCCGTTGTCATCGCTGACAGCGTTCGGATAATCAATTTTCTTGAGAATATCCTTGACGGTGATGAGACCCTTCAGACGGCCGTCGCCATCCACCAGCGGCAGTTTTTCGATGCGGTGGGTGTGCAAAATCTCCCGCGCCGCCGTCAGGGTTGTGCCCACCGGGGCGGTGATCAGGTGTTCGCTGGTCATGAATTCGGCTATTTTTTGTTCGCCGGGCACCACAAAACGCACGTCGCGATTGGTGAGGATGCCCACCAGACGGCCGTCATCATCGGTGATGGGCACGCCGGAGATGCGGTAACGGCTCATCAACGTTTCGGCGTCGGCCAGGGTATCGTCGGCCTTCAGGGTGATGGGGTCCACGATCATGCCAGCTTCCGAGCGCTTCACTTTGTCTACCTCAGCGGCCTGGTCGGCCGGGGCCAGATTGCGGTGGATGACCGCCAGCCCGCCCATGCGGGCCAATCCAATGCCCATGGGCGCTTCGCTGACCGTATCCATAGCCGCCGAGAGGACAGGAATGTTCAGGTAAATGTCGCGCACCAGCCGGGTGCGCAAGCTGACATCGGCCGGCAGCACGCTGGAATAGCCTGGAACCAACAGCACGTCGTCGAACGTTAATGCCAGACCAGATATTTTTTGTTCAATTTCCATGAGTTGACCTCCCCAAGAATGGTTGCCAGAGAAAAAAGTGGGCGGTGAATGGCTCAAGTCTATTGGCCTGAGGTTTACCGCCCGGCTTCGCGCCGGGGTTTGGGCTTGTAGACGCGCGATTTCTTGCGGTCCAAAAAGGCCGGCAGTCTATCGTTGCGGGACAAAACAATCCACACGCCAACCAACGCCAGGCCCAGGGCGGCGAGCATGGAGTAAGTGATGAAGGTGCTGCCAACGGCCGTCTGGTCGGGCCGGAACAGCTCGATCCAGGCGCGGTTGCCGCCCCACCAGGCCAGGAAAAGGCCAAATAGTGTGCCGGTAGCCCAAACATCGCGGTAACGGCCGTTCAGCCACACCAACAAGCCAAAGCCAATAAATAACACAATGGACTCATACAAAAACGTCGGGTGGAACCGGGTTTCCAAAGGATAAGTCGCCAGATTGTTGTAAGGAGCGATGCGATGTGGGGTCTCAATCAAAATCCCCCAGGGTAATGTGGTGGGCGGGCCATACAACTCCTGATTGATAAAATTGCCCCAGCGCCCAATGGCCTGCGCCAGAAGCAGGGCCGGGCCGGCCACGTCGGCGTAATGCCAAAATTTCAGCCGCCGCCACTGCACGTAAACTGTGCCAACCACGGCCGCGCCAACGAAACCGCCCAGGATGTTGACGCCTCCCTGACGGATGTTGATGATGTCCATAAACGAGGTGTATTGGCCGCCATCTATCATGTCTAGCAGGACATAGGTCAGCCGGGCAAAGATGTAGCCGGAAAAAATAACCAGAATGGCGGCGTTAAGCAGATCATCCACACTCTGGCCTCGTTTTTCGATCTCGCGGCTGGCCCACCAGATACCGGCCAGTATTCCGGCCGTCACCAGGATGCCGTACCAGTAAATGGCGAAGCCATCGCCAATGGGAATGGTGAATGCTATGGGGTCAATTTGTATACCATCTAACATTGTGGGTTCCTTAATCTCATTTATTCAATATAGCCCAGAGCGCGCAATTGCTGGCGCAGTTGCTCGTCCATTTCGATTTCCGCGCCGGCGGAGAGCGTGTCGCGCTGCCGTTCCAGGTTGTTGGCTAAGCGCTCGATGGCCTGGTTCAGCACGGCCGTTTCCGCTGTCTGCGCGCTCATCACATTGTCCAATTCTAGCGGATCGGCCGCCAAATTAAAAAGCGCGTCGGGGATGGCGTCTACCTGCACCAGTTTTAAGGTGGTTTCACCGCTGGCCTGCACCACCGCCCGCCGCGGCGATAGGCAGCGAAATTGGGTCAATAACTGGGGCTGGCGGCTTTCGATGGCCTGGACAAAATTGAGCGGCGGATAAATTTCACTGTAGGCCGTACCTTGTTCGGGATCACGGCCGTCCACTGTGTTCAGCAGCGTCAGGCCATGTACCCGCACCGGGTCCAGATTGGCTTTTTCCGGCAGGCGGCCGGCGGCGTCTAAAATGGTGTGGAACACGCGCCGGGTACTCACCGGCGTCGCCAGCCGTTGGTTGGGCGACAGGCGGCGCGGCCACTGCATCATCAGCGGCACATGGACCAATTCCTGGTAGGCCACAAAGGCGTGGCCGAAGTGTTGGTGGTCGCCCAGGCCATCGCCGTGGTCGGCGACGATAATCGTGAGGGTGTCGGCGTGCTGGGAACGGCCGTTTAACACGCCCAACAACTCGCCCAGGTAATCATCCTGGTAGGCTACCTCGGCGTCGTACATGTCGTTCAGGACGCGCGATTCCAATTCGCCCAGCGGCTCGGCCAGCGGCGCGGCCCAACGGTACGCCTCGCGGTTCCAGGTGCGCATAATGTCGCGGGCTTCTTTGCTGTGGCGGAAATAGGGCAGCACGCGGTCCACCACATCGCCGGGCGGCCAGAAAGGGAGGTGGGTTTCCATGAGGTTGAGGAAGAGGAATAACGGCCGTTCCGTCTCCTGCTTCTCCCGTTCCCGCAAAAACTGGCTTACATCGCGCACTGAACGGGCATTCTGCCCCTTAAAATTCGCCAACTTAGACCACAACGGCGTTGTCCAACTATTCAGCGACAAGCGAAACGCCAGGTCCGAACGGCCAAAAAAGTTTTGCACCGGGTAGGAAATACGCCGCAAGAACTGCGTGTACCACTCGATGAGTTGGTCAACCGGCGCCGGCCAGGGTGACGCACTCTTCGGCAAACTGGGAAACGCGCCACCATAATTGTAAAACGTCTGGAAGCCCCGCTTGAAGCCGTTGTTCAGAATGCCCACCAGCGGGTTGTTGCAAAAACCTATCGTCTGGTAGCCGGCGTCGCTCAATACTTCCGCCAGGTGGGGGATGTCCGGGCTGAGCGTATGGGAGGATTGCGTTACCTGATGGGCTGTGGGATAAAGCCCGCTGAACAGCGAAGCATGGCTGGGGATGGTCCACTGAGCCGGGGAAACCGCCTGTTCAAAAACAACCCCCCGGTTGGCAAAACGATCTAGATTGGGGGTCAGGTCTGGTTTATAACCATACGCGCCGATCCTGTCGGCACGCTGTGTATCTAACACAATTAAAACGATGTCGGGTTTCTTCATAGACTGCGCTATCACTGTCGGGATGGGCTTAGATTGGACAAATCTTCTGAGATTTGTCCAATCTTCCGTATGTTAGTTAATTTTCATTCCTAACTATTTTTGCGCCACGTCAATTTCACTGGCGCGGGCGTTCTGGTTCACAACCAATGGGGGGCGATGGTTTGGCATTATTTCCACCAGACTCCGGTGATTTTACTCTGCCGCCAGACGATAACCAACCCCCCGCACGGTCTTGATCCAACGCGGAGCGGCCGGGTCCGCCTCTATTTTTTTGCGCAGGTAATGGATGTAGGGCTTCACGTTGTCAATGGCGGCCACGTCGCTCATTTGCCATGCCTGCCGCGCCAACTCCTCGGTTTTGACAACCCGCCCGGTATGTTCGGCCAGCACCACCAACAGATCAAACTCGCGGGGAGTCAGCTCAACAATCGCGCCGGCGACAAACACCTCATGGGTTGCCAGGTCCACGATCAATTCGCCATCGGCCAGTTCATAACGGCTGACGGCTCTGGCCTTGTCTTTGCCGCCAGACCGGCGCAAATGGGCCATCACCCGCGCCAATATCTCCGCCTGATCAAAGGGCTTGACAATGTAATCGTCGGCGCCCATTTCCAGGCCGCGCACCACATTGTCCACGCTGCCCAGGGCTGTTAAGAAGATGATGGGAATGTCAGTAAAGCTGCGTATCTGGCGGCACAATTCCCAGCCGCCCATGCTGGGAACCATCACGTCTAACAGGGCCAGATCAGGCGCGGCGGTACGCGCCAGGTCCAGGCCATCTTCGGCGGTGTAGGCTACCAGCGTCTTGTAGGCGCTTCTGAGAAGAATATGTTCAATGGTCTTGGCCAGCGCCGTGTCATCGTCCACGATGAGGATTGTCTGGCTCATAGGTTAATCGCCACCCAGGCCAAACCAGGCGAGGATGTTGCCTAACAGCGTCGCCTGCACGTCGGGCGGCAGGGCGACAAAGGGGAACATCACAAACACGGTTCGTTGATCAAACTCTTCATCGTACACAGCAAAACCGGCCACAGCGTCTGGTGTGTCGCTGGCGGGGCCACGCAGAAAAAAGTCGGCGGCGTCGTCGGTAAAGAGGCCGCCGAGGAGGTCGGACAGGATGGCGTCGTAAGTCTGGTCTAATGGGAAGATGTCGCCGGGGGTCAGGCCATCCAGCAAGACAGGGTCGCTGCCGCTGACCTGGACATCGGCGATGGGTGCGAGGGGCAGGCTGCTAAACAGGGAGGGAGCCGAGCCGGTGACAAAAACGGAACCGCCGGCGTCGAGATAGTCCAGGATAACGGCCGTACTCGCATCAAAAAAACCATCTTCGTTCTGGTAATCGCCGGTATCCCAAATGACCAGGGCGTAGCCATCTAGCATACCTTCTTCTAGCGGGCCATCGGCGCTGGCCGTCCAGGTGGTCACCACAAAACGAGGCAGCAGCAAATCCAGCAGGGCGTCGCCGCTGGAAACGCCGCCGTTCAGCGGGTCGCCATCGTCCTGCACAAACAAGAAAATCCCTTCGCCGGGCTGGCCGCCTTCGGCCAGTTCGCCTTCGCTTACGGCGAGGGTATAAGCGCCGCCACCTTCAAAAAAGTCGCGCACGACAATGGTATAGGTTCCGTCATCGGGGATGTCTATGCCTGACAGTTCTTCAGCCTCGCCGCTGAACGTGCCATCTTCGAGTTGCAGCAAGGTGTTATCGGGACCGTACAGTTCAATGACCAGGTCCATCTCTTCGCTGGTGGCAGCAATGTCTACGACGGCCGGGCCTTCACTGAAAAGCCAGCCATGGGCGACGGCCGGTTCCAATTCGCCTTCTACGGTTTGCCCCAGGCCAATATCGCCCTGGATTTCGGCATCAATGTCTTCAGCCGCCTGGCCGCCGCCGGAAGTTTCGCCGGGGGTCTCAGGGTCGGAACTGGCTGGCGCGCTGCTGTCGGCAGTGAGCAGTTCGGCTTCGACCGTTTCTGCGGCGACGTTGGTGGGGCAGAGGGCGATGGGGTCTTGCAGCAGACAGCCGCCCAGGGCAGCTTGCGCGTCCAACGGGATCAGGTCTAGCAGGCGGTTTAGGCTGTTTTCCAGCCCTTCGCGGCTGGCCGCCAACACAACAACGGTGCGACGGCCGTCTTCATCTTCGGCCAACACAATCAACGACGTACCGGCCATTTGCACGTTGCCCAACGCGGATTGAATCAGACGCAGCTCTGGCTCGGCGGTGGCGTCGTCTGCTGCATCGGCATCGTCTGGCTCGGCATCGGCGGCGTCATCGGCCAACTGTTTCTCCTGAGCGGCAGTGAGGATGGGCGGCTCTATGGTCAGGCTGACGCCAGCCGAGGCCAGGATGTCGGCCACGTCGTCGGCCTGGTTGTAGAGACCCAGGTACAATACGTCGTGGTTGGGCTGTGGCTCAACCGCCAGGTCCAGCGCGATGTCCGCCCGGCGGAAGGCGTCTTGCAGGGCGATGATGTTGTCGAACGCCCCTGCGCCCAGGTCTGGTTGGCCGGTGTAAACCAGGTTAACCGACGGCCCGTAGAAATAGGGGAAGTCGGTCAGAGTCACCTGCCGCGCCATTGGTTCGGTGAGGAAGTCGGCGATGTGGGCGATGAAGCGGCTGTTGTCGTAAACGGTGACATAGGGATTGTTGAGGAAATGGACATCGCCCAGAGCCAGCACACGGCCGTCGCGCCCAGATGCAGCGACCGCCAGACCACCAGGCCGGTCGGTGGCCGATGACCAGGTGTTGTTGTCGGCGATGATGAGGGGCACGGCCGTTGGCCCCACCTGTAACGATTGGGCGCTGTAGAAAGCGAGTTGGGTCACGCTGTCCAGCAGAGGGTTTTCGGAACGGCCGTCTTGCCGCAGAATGATATTACGGAAATTGCCTTCATTTTCTACGGTGTTATACAGATAATCGCCGTTAAAAATCAGGTCGAACTCATTCGCCAGACTGTTCAACGGAATGCGGTCGGTATCCAGTTGATAAGTGAACGAGAACAAGTCTGTTTCGTCGAATATAACCTCAAAGCGCGTCGGGTCGCCCACCAGCAGCAGCCGTCCACCCCGATCCACAAAGCGGGTCAGGGCTTGAATTTCGGCCAGGCTAAAAGCCTCCAGAGGGGTGATGGTGATGAAGGCGGATACCGGGCGCAGTTGGCGGGCCAGGTCGCCCCCGGTGTAGTGCAGCAGTTCAAACCCACGAGAAGATAAACGGCCGTCCAGGTGGCTAATATCATCCAATGTGAAGCTGTTG
This sequence comes from Candidatus Leptovillus gracilis, assembly GCA_016716065.1. Classification (NCBI taxonomy): domain Bacteria; kingdom Bacillati; phylum Chloroflexota; class Ardenticatenia; order Promineifilales (SeqCode); family Promineifilaceae (SeqCode); genus Candidatus Leptovillus; species Candidatus Leptovillus gracilis. The sequence goes on from JADJXA010000001.1 coordinate 363,989, forward strand.
CGATGGGCTTCGTCCAATAAAATCAGGCCGCTGCCCACAACCGGCTCATCTACAAAGGCAAAAGAGGCCGGCGTGGGGACCGCCTGAATCTCAACCGCCTGAAACAGCGGCACGGCCGGCCGGTCTACCCGCGCCAGCCGGTTAAACTGCCCGTACCGCACCACCGAAGGAGCCAACAGCAGGGCAAAAAAAATGATAACGAGGAGAATCGCTTTACGCATAGTTCAACCTTATGACAAGTATCTGTCGCCAAAAACAGCCAGAAACGCTCAGCTAATTAATTGCCGGCAAAGGGTTCCACGTGGCGGTAATAGAGACCGGGGGCCAGATTGCTGGGCGCAGCCCAAAGACGGGCGACATCCAATGGTTCCACGCGCACGGCCGTTGCCAATCCGGCCACGTTAGGGAAAGCCAGCGGATACAACTCCAGCGTGTCGTAGCCACGAATACCGGCCAATTCAGCCGCGCGGCGCACCACCTCTTCGTTAGCCGCCAGACCGTCAATCATGCCAAATTCCAATGCTTGCACGCCGGTATACACTTCGGCGCGCGACAACGTCTGGCGATCAATGGTCAGGCGGTCGCCGCGCCCTGTTTCCACAGCCTGCAAAAAAGCAAATTTGGCCCGCTCAATCTGGCGAACCGCGCCATCGCGTGTGCCGCCAAAGGCTTTGAATGGGCCAGTGGTCAGCAAATCTTCTTCGATAAACACATCGCCGGGCAAGAAGGCAATCACGCCAATGCTGCCCACGCTAGAAGTGGGTTTGGCGTAGATTTCATCGGCGGCGGCGGCCATGTAGTAGGCGCCGCTGGCGGCCAGCAAATCAATGGAAGCCACGACCGGCATCTGGCGGCGCGTCTCTAATACATCCAAAAAAAGCTCTTCGCTGTAGGCGGCCGAACCGCCGGGGCTGTTAATCACCAGGACGACGGCTTTGATGGCCGGGTCTTGCCGGGCATAAGCCAACTGCTCGGTAATCTCGAAGGCGGTATCGCTGGCAATATCATAACTGAGACGAATGACGCCAATTTGGGGTTTAGGGACGATACGGGGGGCGGCCAAAATGCCCAGGCCCAACGGGAGAAGCACAACCAGAATGAGAAGCAAGATAATGGTTAACGGGGAACGATCTGATCTGTTACTTTCATCCATAGAACACCTTTGTTGTTTGGCGCAGGGCTTACGCCGGCACGTTTATTGGTCATTTGAAGACCGTATTCCCTTTGCTCGTCGCAGTGCAGGATATACGAGTACCGTAACCTGAAGTGGGTAATCCGTAGTCCGTATTCAGTAATCCGTAGTCCGACGGCGTTTGCCATAGGCAGCGCCCTTCAGAATACCGAATACGGATACTAGAAAGCAGCGCCGATCCTGCCAATTTAAGGGGTAAGGATAGCATGGAGACAGGTCCGTCGCAACACCTGTTCCCTGCCGCGCGGCGGGAATACGGCCGTTGTCAACAACTTTACCCATTCAAAGATAAACTGTTGGCTTCTATGACAGCTAGAATGGCTTATGTTAGAATGCAGATATGCCATCGTGGCTCATTCTGGCATTGTATTATCCATGCATATCACACATTTGTCTTTGACCAATTTTCGCAATTACGGCCGTCTCGAACTAGACTTGGCGGCCGGTCCTACCCTGTTGCATGGCAACAACGCCCAAGGCAAGACCAACTTACTGGAAGCCATCTACTACCTGGCGACCACTCGTTCGCCTCAAGCCGAACAGGACCAGCAGCTCATCCATTGGGAAGCCACCCATACCGAAGAACCCATTGTCGTTGGACGTATTCAAGCCCAACTGTCCACCCAAAGCGGCCCCCGGCAGGTTGAAATGCGCCTGATTCTGGAACAGAGCCAGACCGCCCAGCCGGGCAAAACCAGCTTCCGGCGTGAAGTTCTGGTAGACCGGCGTAAGGTACGGCTGATGGATCTGTTGGGCCACCTGCGCGTTGTGCTGTTTTTGCCGGAAGACATTCAGTTGATCAGCGGTTCGCCCAGCCAGCGCCGCCGCTATCTCGACATCACCTTATGCCAGGTGGACCCCGTTTACTGCCGTCATCTGGCCGATTACAACAAAATTTTAGAGCAGCGCAATGCCCTGCTGCGCCAGATTGCCGAAGGAAGCGGATCAGTAGAAGTGCTGCCCGTTTTTACCGAACGGCTGGTGAAGTTGGGCAGCCACGTTTTTGCGCGCCGCGCCGCGTTTTTGCACCAGATTTCCCGCGAGGCGCAGCGCATTCATTACGAAGAGCTAACCGATGGCGGCGAGACGATTCGCCTGCACTATTTGCCGCGACTGGAAAGCAAAGAGATGGCGCAAAATGGCTCGCTGGCGGCATTGACCCAGGCCGGCCAATGGCTGCAAGAGAAGCAGCGCAGTCTGGCAGCGGTCGAAGAGCGGTTTAGCCAGGCAGTGGACGCCGCCCGGCAGGCAGACATGGCGCGGGGCAGCACCAGTGTGGGACCCCACCGGGATGAGTGGTATTTCCAGTTGAACGGCCGTCACCTGGGCAGTTATGGCTCACGTGGGCAGCAGCGCACAGCCATCCTGGCCCTGAAAATGGCCGAAATCAACTGGATGACCCAAACAAGCGGTGATGCGCCCATCTTGCTGCTAGACGAAGTTGTGGCAGAATTAGATGAACAGCGGCGCGCGCTGTTATTGGCTTACGTACTTAGAGTGAACCAGGCTCTCCTGACCGCCACCGATCCTACCATGTTTACTCAGAGTTTTTTACGACAGGCCGCCAGCTTTACGGTGGCAAACGGCCGTGTACAACTTAATGGCAATGTATAATCAAGACTCGATAAACTTCCGAAAACCTGTCAGTTCTACAAGAGAAGTGGTTGTGAAAAGACCTGGACATCTTTACGAAGCCCAAGACACGGTACTCATTATTGACGACAGCCCGGAAAACCGGCTCCTGCTCTCTTCCCAATTGGGTATGGAAGGTTACCAGATTTTACAAGCCCAAGACGGTCACGAGGGTTTGAACATCGCTCGGGCAACCGACCCAGACATTATCCTCCTTGACGTGATGATGCCCGACATCAGTGGCTTCGACGTTTGTAAACAGCTAAAAACGGACAGCCAAACGCATCTCACACCGGTGATCATGGTTACAGCCCTGCGCGACATCAAACACCGCATCGAAGGCATTGAGGCCGGCGCCGACGAATTTTTGTCACGGCCGCACAACCGGGAAGAGCTTCTTGTCCGTGTGCGCACCCTCATCCGCCTGAAACGCGCCAGGGTTGGGTTGGAAGAAGAGCGCAACCGCTTGCAGCTTCTTTACGACATCAGTCAGGCCATCAGCGCCGAATTAGACCCGGACATCTTGATGGCGACCATCATTGACAAAACCCAAAAAGCGGTGGGAGCCACCAAGGGCAACATCATGCTGCTGAACGAAACCGGCCAGGTGGACCACAAATTCCTTGTTCGCGCCGGTTCGCCCGTAGAAATCAGTGATCGCGTTACTCAGGAAGTAATGACGCGCGGTTTGGGCGGTTGGTTGATTCGCCACAAGCGGGGTGACATTATCGAAGACATTCAACAGGACGACCGCTGGATTACCCTGCCGGACGATCCCTTAGAAGAAGGCTCGGCCATTGGAGTTCCCCTGTTAAGTCCGAAACAAGTCGTGGGTGTCATCATCTTAAACCACCCACAGACCGGCTATTTTCATAAGCAACACCTCTCCTTGCTGGAAACCATTGGCACATCGGTAGCCGCGGCGCTGGAAAATGCCAACTACTTCACGGAAATCAGCGAAGAACGGCGTAAATTGGGTGCAATCTTGACCCAATCCACCGATGCCATCTTCACGACCGACGAGCAGTGGCATATTTCGCGCATCAACCATGCCGCCGAGCGGCTCTTTGGCGTAGATGCCCAGGAAGTGACCCACAAATCCATCCGCGACGTGCCGGAGCTTCATCTGCTGCTGCCTATTTTTGAGAACGCAGCCAGCCGCGTTGCCCCCGAAGAGGTGCAGCTTAAAAACGGCAAGACGTTGTACGCCAGCATCTCGGCCATTCAAGAAGTTGGCTACGCGGCCGTCATTCAGGACGTGACTGAGTTCAAGAAGATTGAGGAGATGCGGTTGGCCGAAGAACGGCGCGAACAGCAGCTCTTAAAAGAGACGTTTTCGCGCTATATGGGGCAGCGTCTTGTGGAACATGTGATGTCTCATGAACCCGGTTTGCTGTCGCGGCGTGAGCGCCGCCGGGCGGTGGTGATGTTTGCCGATCTACGCAATTGGACCAGCGGCATGATCATGAAAATTGAGCCAAACGAGGCCATTAACCAACTGAATGAGTTTTTTACGCAGATGATGGAAATTGCCGTGAAATATGATGGCACAGTCTTCGAGCTAACGGGCGACGAAATTCTGGTAGGTTTTAACGCGCCATTCGACCAGCCAGACGCGCCGCTGCGCGCTATGCAAACGGCCGTCACCATGCAGCGCGACTTTAACGTCCTGCGCCGGGGCTGGTATGAGCAGGCCGGCACCGAGTTGGGTCTGGGCATCGGCGTGGATTTGGGCGAAGTGGTGTTGGGCAATGTGGGGGCAGAATCACGTATGAGCTACCGGATGGTGGGGGAACCGATGAACACCGCCCACCGCCTGGTAGACCTGGCCGAAGATGGACAAATCATCATCTCGCAGGTGGTTTACCAGGCGTTACAAGACATCGCGCCTCAGTTTGCACAGCAAACACCCTTCGAGCGAATTGGTCCGATTGCCTTGAAAGGGATTTCGCCGCCGCAAATTTTGTACCGCACGGCCGTTGCCCGCACACCGATCCGGGACCTGATCTGAGCAGCGCCAGGTTTTTATCCTCGCAAAGGTCATAACCTGACATCTTTGTCACCTTATCAGATGTCACCTTGTCCGCTCATTAACGGCCGTTTCCCCGGCATCCCCGGTCGGCGAGGATAAACAGCCGGCGTGGGCGCAATTTTGGGCACAACGACCAGGTAATGGGGCTTCTCCTGCCCCACAGAGGGCGCCGGCGTCAGAGCAGCTGCGCCGCCGCCCAACACGCGAATGGCCGCGGAAGCGGCAGCCGTTTCCGCGGCCGCCGCTTCCCCTTTTTGCGCCAACATGTGCCCACCTACCCGGCACAATGGCAGCAAATACTCGGCCAACACCCGCATCTCAGCCACGGCGCGGGCCACAGCCCAATCATACTGCTCCCGATGGTCGCCCATCTGTCCCAGATTCTCCGCCCGCTCCACCAACACAACCACATCATCAAAACCCAATTCTGCCGCCACCACCAGCAGAAAGTCCGTTTTTTTAGCCACGCTTTCCACCAGCGTCAATTGCAGTTCCGGGTAGAGGATTTTCAGCGGCAGCCCCGGAAAGCCAGCGCCTGTGCCTACGTCTATGAGCACACGGCCGTTCAAATCCCCGGTCACCAGAGCGCAGGTCAACGAATCGAGGAAATGGCGCTGCTGAATGGCTTCGGGTTGGCGCACGGCCGTTAGATTCAGCCGCTCATTCCATTCCAGCAGCAGCGCCAGATAACACGCAAATTGGGCCAACTGCACGGCCGTTAACGGCCGCCCCCAGGCGGCCGCTTGCGCAGCTAACAGGGCGACGGCGGTCATCGGCTGCGCTCCAGGCGCTTCAATTCTGCGTCAATGATATACGTGTCGTACTGCTCGCCGCCAAAATGGGCCGGTGTAAAGCCAATCCAATTTTGCTGCATCCGATAATCGCCGCGCACGTACAACGTCGCCAGCGGCGCTTCCCCCCCCTCGCCAAAAAAGCCATTCTCCACCTGACGATATAGAGTAATACGCTGCTCCAAATCCGTCGTTTGCGCCGCCTGCCGCAGCAGATCGTCCAGGTTGGTACACGGCCGTCCGGCTCGATTTTCGCTGTCGGAACAATGCAGCAGTTCATTCAGCCAGTTGTGTTGATCGGGATAATAAGAAGCCCAGCCCAGTTCCCACACATCCGGGCGAGCATCCCCCGCCTCGACGCGGGTATTCGCCAAGAGGGTGCCAAACTGCACCTGCTCCAGAACGATTTGCTCCTCGGTACAGTCCAGCTCCTTGATCCACATATCGCGGATTAATTCGGCCTGGCGCAGCGACAGGTCTAAGGAGCTAACGACAAAGCGGATGGGCGGCATCAGACGACAACTGCTAAACCCACTGTCGGCCAACTGCTGCCGGGCATAATCCGGGTCGTACCCGACGCCTACGCTGTCCATTGGCGGTGCGCCCACAACCCCCGGTGGCCCCAAATGGCGCATCGCCTGCGCCCGCCCAGCATACAAATCCTCGGCCAGAGCCTCGCGGTCAATGGCGGCGCTGAAAGCGCGGCGCACATTGGCATCCCGAAATACACCGCTGCTAAAGTTGAAACTGATGTAAAAAACGGTCTGGTTTGTAACCATGCGCGCGCGGGGAGCAAATTGCGCCAAAAAATCTTCGCGGCTGCTGGCCGGTAAGGGGGCAATATCTAACTGCTTGTCTTGCCACAATTCGACCATGCTATTGTCGCTGTCAAAGAAAAAAATGTTAACAACTTCCGCGTTGCCACCTCGCGGCAGCGGCCATTCGGTATTGCGCTGCAAAATGGTGCGCTTTTCCGACAAGTTGCCAGAGGTAAGCAGGTATGGGCCGCTGGTGTAGATATTTTCCGGCAGCTGCCAGTCGTCTTCAAACTCGGCGATGAGTTCGCCAGGAACCGGTCTGAGCAGCGTCAGGCTGGTAATGGTCAGGAAATAACTGGCCGGCTTGGTGAGGGTGATTTGCAAGGTATGTTCGTCTATGGCTTTGGTGCCAATGGCGTCCAGGTCACCGGGAGACACGGCCGTTAACCCATGCACTTGTTCACAGCCCACAATGAGAAACAAGATAAAGGCTTCGGGTGTTTTTGTCGCCGATTGGCAGACCCGCTGCACGGCCGTTACCACGTCGGCGGCCACCACCGGCCGGAGCACACGGGGCTGCGGCAGTTTGTCTTCCACCACCACGCCAGTCGGCGGGCGCAGCCAAAACACATCATCGCGCAGGTAAAAGGTCCAGACACGGCCGTCGCGGCTAACCTCCCACCCACTGGCCAGCTCCGGCTCTACCGTGTTGGTGTCGTGGTTAAAATTGGTCAGCCCGGCAAACAGATTTTCCACCAGGGTCAGACCATTGTCATCGGCCGTCTTTTGCGGATCAAGACCAGGATACGCCCCGCGCATACCCACGTCCAACACCACCGGCAGCCGCCGAGTAATAACCACCGGCGTCGGCGTAGCCGTCTGCCGTACCACTTTGGTGACCACTTCCTCAAACCCTTCGATGGTCACAACCTCGGTCACAACAACGTCCACAACCGGCGTGTTGTCACACGCGGCCAACCACAACGACAACCAAACGAGCATAAAGAGAGAACGGCCGTATCGCCTCCACCACTGCTTGTTAGTCAACTTTCTCATCACTGCGCCATGCTACCCCATGCCCACACCGCGGGCAACTATTTTCACCTTACGCCTACACTATCTTACCAATAGTGGGCTATGATTTGCCATGTCAACAACCGAGTAGTAAACTAGGACCAATAATCTCTTAGTGCGGCTTGGTTAAGGAAAGGCTCAGCATGTACGAACGCGTACTGGTCATTGATGACTCCGAAGAGATTCGGGAATTTTTGAGCGAATACATTCTCAAACCCAAAGGGTTTGAAGTTCTCCTGGCTTCTAACGGGTTGATGGGGCTGGAGATGGCGATTGCCAAAGAGCCGAATTTGATGATCGTGGATCAGCAAATGCCGCGTCTCACTGGGTTGGAGGTTCTGGAAAAGCTCAAAGAACGGGGGATTGAAATTCCGGCCATCCTGGCAACGGCGCATGGTTCTGAGGAAACGGCCGTTGCCGCCTTCCGCCTGGGCATCCGCGATTACGTCATCAAACCATTCGACGCTGATGAAATCAGCGAATCTGTGGACAAAGCCCTGCGTGAAAGCCGTCTGGCCCGCGAACGGGACCAACTGGTGCAGCAGTTGATGGAGAGCAATTCCCAGCTACAGCGCCGCGCCCAGGAACTGAACGTCCTATACGGCGTTGGCAAATCCGTCGCCTCGTCGCTGGATTTGGAGGAAGTGCTGCATCGCGTGGTCGAAGCGGCCGTTTACGTCGTCGGCGCCGAAGAAGGCTCGCTGATGCTGCTAGACGAAGACCAGGGCGAGTTGTACATTCGCGCCTCCAAAAACCTGGACTCCAAAGCCCAATCCATGCGCAAGCGTGTTTCCGACAGCCTGGCCGGGAAAGTGCTGCAAACAAAACGAGCCATCGCCATCGGCAATGACTCGCAGTGGAAGCGCACCCACACCGCTTTGTTGGTCAAATCGTTGATCTATGTGCCCCTAATTTTGCAAAACCGACCCATTGGCGTCCTGGGCGTTACCAACCGCCTGAAAGAGACGTCGTTCGACAGCAACGACACCCGCGCCCTCTCTGCTTTGGGTGGCTACGCCACTATCGCCATCAACAACGCCAACATCTACAGCGAAATCGAACGAGAAAAGAACACCCTCAGCGCTGTGATGGATTTGTCCGACAACCCCATTATCGTCATAGACTCCAAAAATCGCCTGCTGCTGAGCAATTCCGCCGCCCGCAAACATCTCGGGTTTGCAGCCGGCGAAAATCCCATCGGGCAAATGATTGACGATGTTGTGCAGGGGGAAATCTTAGATTTTATCCATCAGTCACAGGGAACAGGCACGACACTGGAAAAGCACCTTGTCGCCAACAGCGGGCAGCGTTTTAAAGCGGAGATAACCCTTATCGAAGGGGGCAACCGTTCCATCCTGCTGGAGCCGTTGGCTTAGGGTTCATATGTTTTTAACCTGGTGAGATTGGACCAATCTCCAAGATTGGTCCAATCTGGAAACTCCAAAGTTAATTGCAAACGAACCCTTAGGGCCTGCATAAAATCCAACTTACCGCTCAGACCTGACAGATTCTCGGAAATGTGCCAGGTCTTTTACGTAAAAGACCCCGTCGCTGCGGCAGCGACAGGGTCTTGAATGTTCGGGCAAGAATCGGCTTTCAGCCTCAAGATTTCATTCCCAGCCAAAAATGGTGCAATAAAACAGTTCGTGTTGGTTGAACCTCTATTAGCCCAACCTTTTTTTCCTCACTCAACGATTGGGCATTGACCAAACACAGGTCTGGGGAACGGCCGTACTTCTCCAAATAATACGCCGCCGCCCGACTCACTTTCTCATCAAATGACCGCTGACGGTCGTTGTCCAGCCACAGCATTCCCACATCCATGCTTAAACTTCTCCGGCGGCGCTTCCGGGCCACAAACGGCCGTCGGCGTCAAAAATCAATACATTCTGGCGGTCAATGGGCGCAGCTGCCAGCGGAATCTCATCCAAATGGGGCCGGACGACGTAAGTATGGGCCATCAGGGTGGGCGTCGGTGGCCGCCGCAGTCGGGATAGGCTCAGGTGCAAATCATAATCACCAATGCTGGCCGCCTGAAAACTAACCTGCCGGCCGCCGGTGATGGCAACAAAATCACCACGCCCAAACAAAGTCTCCGCACCGCTGTTTTCGCTGCCAGCCGCATCGCGCGCCGCCCGTTTATCCGGGACCTGCCCCACGACCCGCGCCGCCAGATTGGCCCGCAAATTGGCGTCGAACACGGCTGCCCCCGGTTCGGTCGTGCTGAGGACCAGGTGGATGCCCACTTTATCGCCGCGCTGCACCAGGTGGGTGATAGCATCCACCACCGGCGCACCACCACCGGCCATAAACGCGGCCGCTTGCTCAATGAAGACAATCAGATGGGGTACGGCCGTCTGGTTTTCCTCGCGGTAGGCCATTTCGTTAACCAGGAAGTGCAGCGTTTCGACGGCCGTATTCAGGTCATAAATCACCGAGGTGAGCATGTGGGGCAAATAGTTCAACGACTCCAACTCCGCATACGCCGGGGGTCTATCATCCATTTGCGGCGATAAGATGAGCAGTTGTACCTGTGATTGACGATTGGTCAGCGCCAGCGACACAGCCATCGCCCGAATCAACGTCGTTTTCCCTGCGCCAGCCATACCAGACAGCAGCATATGGGTCATATCCTTGGGGTCAAATTGCAGCAGCACCGGCCGGCCATCTGGCGACAACCCCAATACGGCCGTCAGCGGGGGTACATCCGGCGTTATCGCCAGCAAATCGAGCAAAGGAACAGGCGGCTCTTCCTTAAACGCCACGTCCAACTGCCAACGGCCGCCCTGCCGGCTGACCGACACGTCGGGCACGCGCAGCGCCACCTTCATTTCCCCGGTCAGGTCACGCAAACGCTCCCAGCCGGCCGCCAGGGCTGTCTGCAAATCAAAGGTAATCGCCCGCGGCGTCACCACGCCGCCAGCCAGCGCACGGCCGTTGCGCGACGCCGCATCTGGGTAGCCCATTCTGGTGGGAGCCATATCATGACGCGCCAAAACCCGCTCGATCTGCCGGGATTGAATTTCTAGCCGATGCTGCAAGCGCTGCGCCTGAAGCATTCGTCGTCGTTCTATGATTGTGGTCATCGGTACTAGAACACCAGTTCTATTCTTTAGATAAAAAAGAAGGACGGCGAGATACGGCCGTCCTTCTGTAGCAACTCCATTCAGGCCATTAAGCTGTCTGGCGCAGCACCATCATTACCTTGCCCTGCACCTGAACATCTTCTGGCTGCGCATAAATCGGCTGCATCGTCGGATTGGCGGGCTGCAAGCGGATGCGGTCGCCATCGTAATAGAAATATTTGAGGGTGGTGGTGTCCCCGGCCAGCCAGACAGCCACCATATCGCCATTCTTAGCCGTTTCTGCCTTGCGCATGATGACGATGTCGCCATCGTTGACCATCGCGTCAATCATGGATTCCCCATTAACCCGCAGGGCAAACAAATCATCCACGCGCCCTTTGAGCATGGCCGAACTGACTTCAATGGCATCTTCTTCGTCATAAACCGAAAAATCGCCGCTGCCTGTTTCAATGGGTTCGCCAGCCACAATATCGCCAACCAGCCGGATTTTGACCAGACCGGAGACGCTTTCGGCAACTTTAACGGCCGTCTCGTTGACTTTTTCGATCACCACATTGAGGAATTCGTTGGCTTTTTCGGTAAAGTTAATGCCGCGTGACACTTCAGCGTCTCGGCTCAGGTAGCCGCGCTCTTGCAAGCGGGTGAGGTTATAATTGACGACTGACGTGGAACTGATGTCCACCGCTTTACCGATTTCACGGATGGTTGGCGGACGGCCGTGTTCTTCACGATAGTCCCAAATAAACTTGAGTATGTTTTGCTGCCGCTTCGAGAGTGGCTTCTTGCTCATGGCAAATAACTCCTTGATGGACGGCCGTTTCCTATTCAAAATTAACCCAAAAGGTCGGCAGTCGCTCATTTGTTCTGTTATTATAAGCGAACAAGTGTTCGGTGTCAAGGAATTTTTACGTCAACTCTTGTGAACAGACGAACAAACAAGGACAACAAAGACGCCATGAATTTTGAAACGTATACCTTCCCCAGCCGTCGTTCCAACGTGATTGCCGCCAATGGCCTGGTGGCTACCAGCCAACCGCTGGCGGCGCAGGCCGGTCTGGATGTGCTGAAGGCGGGCGGCAATGCCCTGGATGCGGCCATTGCCACGGTGGCCACGCTGTGCGTGGTGGAACCCTGCTCCACCGGCATTGGCGGCGACGCCTTTGCCCTCATCTGGTCGGCACGAGAGCAGCGGCTGTATGGCCTTAACGCCAGCGGCCCAGCCCCACAGGCCCTAACGGCCGATTTTGTCCGCCGCCAGGGTCACGACGAGATGCCAGCGCTGGGACCGCTGCCAGTCACCGTGCCCGGAAGTTTGCGCGGCTGGCAGGCAGCCCTGGAGCGATTTGGCGCCCTGGGGCTAGACACATTGCTGCAGCGCGCCATTCAGTACGCCGAAGAGGGTTTCCCGGTGAGCCAGCGTATTGCCCGCGCCTGGGAAGCTTCGACCGAAAAAATGAGCGCCCATTCTGATTCGCGGCGTGTCTGGCTGCCAAACGGCCGTGCCCCCCGCCCTGCCGCCCGCTTCCGCAACCCTGAATTTGCCCGTACCCTGCGCACCATCGCCGAGAACGGCCCCGACGCTTTCTATTTGGGCGACATTGGCCGCCAGATTGCCCACTGCGTGCAGGTCGCCGGCGGCGTCCTGACCCAGGATGATCTGGCCGCTTACCGGCCGGAATGGGTGACGCCCATTCAAACAGGCTACGGCGCTGGCTTCACCTTCCACGAAATTCCGCCTAACGGCCAGGGTCTAACGGCGCTGCTGGCGCTGAATATCCTCAAGGGGTTTGATTTGCCCGCCCTGGGTTACGGCACGGCCGATTATTACCACGCCCTGATGGAGGCCATCAAGTTGGCGTTTGCCGACGCCCACGCCACCATTGCCGACCCACGCCAGGCGAATGTGCCGCTGGACGGACTGCTGTCTGATGGCTACGCGCAAAAACGGCGCGGGCTGATCCACATGGAGCGCGCCCAACTGCCGCTGGCCGGCAGCCCGCCGCGCCATGGCGACACCGTTTACCTGACAGTGGCCGACAACGCCGGCAACATGGTTAGCTGGATTCAAAGCCTGTACATGGGTTTTGGCAGCGGCCTGACAGCAGGTACGACTGGCGTGCAGTTGCAAAATCGTGGAGCCAATTTCAGCCTGGAACCGGGCCATCCCAACGAAGCGGCGCCGGGGAAACGGCCGTATCACACCATCATCCCCGGCTTCATTACCAAAGATGGGCAGGCATGGAGCAGTTTTGGCGTGATGGGCGGTTTTATGCAGCCGCAGGGCCATCTGCAAGTGGGTTTGAATCTGGTGGCGTTTGGCATGGACCCGCAGACAGCCCTGGATGCGCCGCGTTTTAACTGGCTGCAAGGGCTGACGTTTGGCCTGGAAACGGCCGTACCCTCCCCCATCCGCGCCGATCTGAGCCAACGCGGCCACCAGCTTCTCGCGCCGGAAACGCCGCTGCACTACGGTGGCGGGCAGGTCATCGTGCGTGACCCGGAGAGTGGAATTTTGATAGGCGGCAGCGAACCACGCAGCGACGGAACGGCCGTTGGCTGGTAGGGTAAGGCGCGTTTTGCCAGACGTGTCCGGCGCGACATACTTTTGACGCAGCGCTTATACCCTCTTAAGCCGCACGTAAGAAATCAGCGCTACACTGATTCCAACCACATAGAGAAAAATTCGTGATCCAGGAGAGCAAGATGAAAAATCCGTTTGCCCGACGTGATGCAGAAGACAGTGTGCGCGGCATGAACCGGCTGCCACCCGGCCAATCGCTCACGCAAAAATTCCCGGTCCTCCATTACGGTCCGGTTCCCAGAGCTAATCTGGCTGCCTGGACACTGCGCGCTTTTGGCCGGGTGGAGGAGGAAAAGGTGTGGACCTGGGAGGAGTTTAACCGGCTGCCGCGCACCAACGTGACGATGGATATCCACTGCGTCACTCGCTGGTCTAAATTCGACACCGCCTGGGAAGGCGTCTCGTTGAAAACGCTGTTGGACGCCGGCTTCATCAAGCTGAAGCCAGACGCCAACTACGTGGTGCAGCACTGCGAACACGGCTATACCACTAACACGCCGCTGGATTTAGTCTTGCAAGACAATTTTCTGTTGGCGACCCATTTTGATGGGCAGCCGCTGACGCCGGACCATGGGTATCCACTGCGCGGCGTGGTAGGCAGTTTTGCCGACCGCAGCGAACCAAAGACGGCTTATTTCTGGAAAGGGGGCAAGTGGCTGCGCGGGCTGGAGTTCCGGTCCACCGACCAGCCTGGCTTCTGGGAAAACGCCGGCTACCACAACGAAGCCGATCCCTGGACGGAGCAGCGGTTCAGCGGCGGCAATTGGCTGTCGGGACGGTGAAATTTCGGATTTTGGATTGCGGTTTTCGGAATTAGCGCAGCGAGCGGCGGGTAAAATTATCCCGCCACTCGCTGTTTGTTATTCTCGCTCGCCGATCGTGATTTGCATTTGCTGCACTTGCCCACCGCGCAAGATGCCCAGCGGCACGGCCGTTCCCACCCTATCGCCAGTCAACAAAGCCAACAGATCATCGTGGTCGCGCACTTTTTCGCCGTCCAGGGTCACAATCGTGTCGCCCAGGGTCAGGCCGGCGGCCGAAGCCGGGCTGTCTGGCTCGGCCGAGACGATGAGCAGGCCGCTTTTCTGGCCTAGCTGTTCGCGCAGGTCGTCCGGCAGGCGGACGCGCTGCGTGCTGACCCCCAGATAGCCGCGCTTCATACGGCCGTCGCTCACCAGCGCATCGGCCACACGAGACAATGTGGCTGTAGGGATCGCCAGGCTCACGCCGCCCATCAGTGCCGAGGTGTTCATACCGGCCAGACGGCCGTGCGCATCTACCAACGGCCCGCCAGAAAAACCAGGGTACATCACCACGTCGGTTTGCAGGTAACGGTCTACCTGGCCGCCCATGCGCGTGCGCCAACCGTCGCCCAGGGCGCTGACGATGCCCAGTGTGGCTTGCACCGTTTTGCCTGGACGACCCAACGCCAACACCAGATTGCCTACACCCAATTCTTGCTTGTTGCTTTCGGTGAAGGGGGTCAGGTCGGTCGCCTCGGCGCGGAGAACGGCCGTGTCCGTAGACGGATCGCGCCCTACCAATACAGCCGGGACGGTACGGCCGTCGGGCAGGCCAATCTGGATGTTATCGTCGCGGGAAACGACATGGTGGGCAGTGACAATCAGCCCATCGGCCGACCAGACGATGCCGGTGGCGGGAATGCGGCGACGGCCGTCTACGCGCACCACGCCAGCCCCGGCGGCAGCGACAGTGTGGGCCAGGGCATCGGATAGTTCAGTTAATACAATGGTCATGGGAATCTCCTTCATCTGTTATGCGTCAGGTGTGACGCGGGTTGGTGACGATGCGTGGATGATAACGAAGGCGATGGTTAGCGACATCGGCTGTTTGATGGGGTGGGACCTGGAAGAATGGGTAGGGAGGTGTGAAGTGTGAATTATGAATTGTGAAGTGGGAAGTGGGAATTTATACCCGCAAAGGTCGTAAGCTGACACTTCTGTCACCTGTCACCTTGGCAGGGTTAGAGGGTGATGAGACCCTGGCGGGTGGCGACGACGACAGCTTCGGTGCGGGATTGGGCGTTGAGTTTGCCCATGAGGGCATTGACGTGGAATTTGATGGTGTGTTCACTGACGCCCAGGTGTTGGGCGATGGCTTTGTTGGTCAGCCCCTGGGCCAGGCGTTGCAGCACTTCCAGTTCGCGGGGGGTCAGGTCATCATTGGGCAGGGCGAGGGGCGAGACGGCCGTTACCAATCCACCACTTACCGCCGGATCCAACACAATTAGCCCGTGTATGGCCGCCTGAACGGCCGCCCACAATTGGTCGGGGTCCGATTCCCGTCGCAGCAATACCCGCACACCGGATGACCAGAGAACGGCCGTTTGCCCTTCATCGGCCACCAACGCGACCACCGGCAGAGCCAGGTCTTCCCAAACCGGCAGCGTTTCCACCGCCGCCCACCCCACGTCCCAGACCACCACGTCCGGGCGCACATCCAATTCGGCCAAATCGCTGGCAAACTGGGCGCTGTTCAACTGCCCCATCACCACGCCATCTGGCTGCCCGCCCAACAAAAGCGCCAACCCCATCCGCGCCAGCGGATCATCGCCAACCAACAAAATTTGTAGTGGTTCCATATTGGGCAGGTTCGTATTCCGTGTTCGGCTCACGGCTCACGGCTTTACTAGCGCAAAGTCAACGTCACCTGGTAGGTATTCTGCGCCAGATTATATTCTTCCAATTGCAGCGCATACCACCCCGGTTGACTCAAAATAAAATCGTTAATGATTTCCGACTGGTAGGTTAGCAATTTATTGTCCGGGCTGATAAGCAGCAGCAGCAAATCGCTGCCGGTCAGTGAGGTGGTTTGCACGCTAACCATTTGCTCGGCGGCAGCGTTGAAGAACCAGACATGGGTCATGGCGTCATCAATTGTACCGGTCTGCGCGACTCCAGATTGTAGAATACCCATCGGCCGAAAATCGCCCGATTCGTCCCAGAGCGCCAGGTAATAGCGCCCGGCTTCGCCGCCAGCCGCATACACCTGAATCACGTACTCACCATCGGCGGTGGGATTGAGGGGCAGCGATTCTACCTGGCCGGCTGGAGCCTGATTTTGCTCTGTTACTTGCGCGCCGGTGGGCGAAAACAGCCGAAGACCAGGATTTAAATTCGGCTCGGCGATGACGCTGACGGTAATCGGCTCACCGGCTTCCAGAAAAATAGTCCAATTGTGGCTTTCGTTAGCGGCCAGGTCGTCCGTGAAGGCATCGTAATAACTGATTTCGCCACGGTCGGTGACGGTGGGGAGGGCGGGGATGGTCGCCGTGCTGCCCGGCGGCACGGCCGTTGTGCCGGGCACGGCCGTTGTGCCGGGCAAGGGCGTCAGGAGGGGGGTGGGCGTAAGCACCGCGCCCGGAGGAGGGCCGGTCTCCTGCCCATTGGTCAGGGTTGGCGTAAACGTAATGCCAACCTCTTCTTCTTTTTCCGGCATCAGCGTGGGCGTGACGTTGGGGGAAACGGCCGTTGGCACAAACACTGTCGGGAATTCCGGTACGGCCGTTGGTGGTTCTTCCACCGATTCTGGCGGTTCAAACCCATCTTCGGTGGGCGCGGCCGCCGGCGTCGCTTCGCTCTGGGGCGCATCCAACCCGGATGGCGTCAGCGTGACGCGGGCGAGTTGGCTAGGGCTGATCAGCTTTGTTACATCCAGATACCAGAACTCTTTAAGCACGGCCTGCTTGCCGCAGCCGATCGGCCCCTGCCAATGCTGCACCCTGCCCAACACTGTCATCGTCAGGCCAGGCGGAAACAATTCGTACAGTGGGCCATCAAAACCACCGGCCTGAAGCAGCGCGTCGCCATCTTGCACCGTCCAGGTCGTTGGTCCGGGATGCGGATCAGACCCACACACCAGGCGCGGCAAACGGCCAAACTGCCCCGTCACCTGCACCAACGCGCCTTCAAAAAACTCCGGGTTTTCCAGCAAGTCGGGCAAACTAATCGGAATGCCCTGCGCGCCTATCGGCACGACCGGCAGCGCGCCCAGCGCCGGCACAGTGGGAAAAGGCGTCGGGGTTGGTTTTTCGCTGCTCTGGCAGCCAACGAGCCAGACCACCAGAAGCAGCAGGAGCAGCAGCAGATGTTTTTTCATAAAGTTAAAGGTTTTGTCTGCCCGGCAAACAGGTTATGATCGCGCCGAAGCAGACCTTTTATGGCCTAATGATACCAGAAGCACGCATGAGAGAGGAATGAAACATGGATTATGACGACGAAGTTTACGGTTCCATGAGAATTGAGGAGCCAGTTCTGCTGGATTTGCTGGCTTCGGCCACGCTAACCCGGCTGAAAGGGGTACTGCAACATGGGGTTAGCGGCCTCATTGGCGTGACTAAGCCGGTGACGCGCTTCGAGCATTCGGTAGGGGCCATGCTGCTGGTGCGCCGCCTGGGGGGATCGCTGGAAGAGCAAATCGCCGCTCTGCTGCACGACGCCAGTCATACCGCCTTTAGCCATGTCATAGATTATGTCTTCGACGGCCACGACAGCCAAAGCTACCACGATGAACGGAAAGAAGAATTCCTGGCGCAAACCGACACGCCGGACATTCTGGCCTGGCATGGTTATGATTGGCGCGATTTTTTGCACGAGGAGAACTTTCCGCTGTTAGAACAGCCCTCGCCGCGGCTGTGCGCCGACCGGCTGGATTATTTTTTGCGCGATGCGCGGGGGTTAGGGCTGGCAACGGCCGTCCACATCCAAACCGCGCTCGACCACCTGGCCAGGGTAGGCGGCCGTATTGCCGCCACCAGCCTGACCGCCGCCCAATGGCTCGGCTACACCTTCATTGCCGCCGACGACGCCAGTTGGGCCAACTTCCGCGAAGTGGGGTTGTATGAGCTGACCGCCCAGGCCATTCGGCGCGGGTTGCACATCGGCGCTATCAGCGAAGCCGACATCTGGGGGACTGATGTCCCGTTTTGGGCCAAACTCCACGCCCACCCGGACGCCGGGCTGCAAGCTACGCTGCGCCTGGTTCACCCAGACACCAGCTTTGCCTGGGATGAAGCGAATCCCACCTTTTGCGTCAGCACCAAGCTGCGGGCGAGTGACCCGGATGTGTGGTTGGATAACGGCCGTCTCGTCCCCCTGTCTGTGCTGGACCCCGATTTTGCCCGCCACCGGGCGACCTATCTGCACAGCAAACAAGGCAAATGGCCGATGCGCGTTATCCCGCCGGCCACATAGGCGCCGGCCCAAACGATTGTGATTATAAACTGTTTCAGTTAGCATATTGCCTTTTCTTCGCCAATTCATTACAATAAGTTCATTATCCCAACCAGACAAGGCAAAACCATGAGCGGGACGTTGAACGGCACGTTAGACGAAATTGACCGGGCGCTGCTGACCTATTTGCAGGAAGATGCGCGTATCAGCAATGCGGAATTGGCGCGGCGCGTGGACCTTTCGCCCCCTGGCCTGCAAAAGCGCATTCGCAAATTGGAAGAAGCAGGCGTCATTGACAGGTACGTGACCCTGGTGAACCACGAAGCGGTGGGCTACGATATGATGTGCATTGTGCAGGTGACGTTGGCGCGCCACGACCCCACAGCCGTCGCTGCCTTTCGCCGCGCCATCCAGAACATGCCCGAAGTATTAGAAGGCTACCACCTCACCGGCGAATCCGATTACCTGCTCAAAGTCATTGTGCGCAACCGCAAACACCTGGAGCAGTTTATCCTGGAAACCCTGACCCCCATTCCCGGCATGGACAAAATCCACACCAGCCTCGTCCTCAGCGAGATCAAAACGACAACGGCCGTGCCCCTGTAGAAGTATGAATTGTGAATTGTGAAGTAAGCGACAATTCGCAATTGACAATTGACAATTATGATTCTTCCCGCTCCCACCCACTCCCTCGTCCTGGCCGATTGGACCCACACCATGAGCCGCTCCGTGCTGCGGCAGATGATTGCCGTCACCTCGCGGCCGGGCATTTTGTCTTTTGCCGGCGGGCTGCCCGATCCGGCGCTGTTCCCAACGGCCGATTACGCCGCGGCGCTGCAAAGCGTGTTGGCCGCCGACCCCAAGGCGCTGCAATACGGCCCACCGCTCGCCTCCCTGAAAGCCCACATCGTTGGCCTGATGGCCGAACGCGGCGTAACCTGCACACCAGAGCAGGTCTTTCTGACCACCGGCGCGCAGCAAGGGCTGGACATCCTCACCCGACTGTTTCTGAACCCTGGCGGCGAGGTGCTGCTGGAACAGATAGTCTATCCCGGCATTCAGCAGACCATCGCCCCCTACCGTCCGCACATTTTGCCCATCGCCACCAACCTGGAAACGGGCCTGGACGTGGACGCAGTGGCGGGTTATCTGGCGGAGGGCGCGCGCCCGGCCTTTTTGTATGTCATCCCCGACGCCCACAACCCTCTGGGCGTCAGCGTCAGCCCGCAAAAGCGGCAGCGGTTGGTGGAATTGGCCCGCGCCTACGGCCTGCCCATCGTTGAAGATGATCCGTATGGCTTCTTGCATTACGATGCCCACAGCGAACCGCCGCTGCGCGCTTTAGATGACGAATGGGTCTTTTACCTCGGCTCGTTTTCCAAGATTTTGGCCCCGGCCTTGCGCCTGGGTTGGATGATTGCCCCGGAAGCGTTGATAGCCAAGCTGACCGTCATCAAAGAGGCGGGCGATTTGGAATCGTCGGCGCTGACACAGCGGGCGGTGGCCGCCTATCTGGACGCCGGGCTGCTGCCGGCCCACCTGGAGATGCTGCGGGGTGAATACGGCCGTCGCCGCGACGCCATGCTGCAAGCCCTCTACCGCCATTTCCCGGCCGAAGCTCAGTGGACGGTCCCATCGGGCGGGATGTTTGTTTGGGTGGAACTGGCGGCCGGGATGGATACGACGGCGCTGCTGGAAACGGCCGTCACCCAATCGCAGGTCGCCTTCATCCCCGGCGCAGCCTTCACCATACCCGGCCACACTGCGCCCAACTGTCTGCGCCTCAACTTCTCCAACTGCACCCCAGACCTCATCGAAGAAGGCATCGCCCGCCTGGCGAACATCATTCAGCAAGCAAGCGAGTAGCGAACAGCGGGTGGTGATTTTTGCGCACTGCCCGAAATTCGCCGCCTTTATTCCCCGTTTACAAGCGATGGCGCACGTTCTAACTCTGCGTCTCTGCGCCTCTGCGTCAAATTTATTTCAGGAGAATGAGTTATGTCAGAAGATTTCATGCCGATTAAAGGAATGGACCATGTGGAGTTTTACGTGGGCAATGCCCGGCAGGCGGCGCATTTTTACCGCACCGGCTTTGGCTTTGTCCACACCGCCTACAGCGGCCTGGAAACGGGCAACCGCGAAACGGCCTCTTACGTGATGGAGCAGGGGGCCATCCGCCTGGTACTCACCGCCGCGCTGGGTCCAGACCACGCCATCGCCCGCCACGCCCATCTGCACGGCGACGGGGTGGGAATCATCGCCATGAGCGTGCCCGACGCCGCCGCCGCCTACCGCGAGACGACAAAACGGGGGGCGACGGGGGCAATCCCGCCAACGGCCGTTGAAGATGAGTTTGGCGTCTATCGCTACAGCGCCATCCGCGCCTACGGTGAGACGCTCATCAAATTTGTGGATCGCAGCGACTATCATGGCCCATTTGCACCAGGCTACGCGGCGCGCAGTGGTCTGGCCTTAGCAGAAAATGGCAAGGGCAAGTTTAGCCACAAGGGGATCGGTCTGGCGCATATTGACCACATTGTGGGCAACGTGGAATTGGGGGCAATGAACCGCTGGGTGGCCTTTTTTGCCAACACCATGGGCTTCTCGCAGCTTGTTCACTTCGATGACGCGGATATTTCCACCGAATATTCAGCGCTGATGTCTAAAGTGATGCAAGACGGCACGGGCAAAGTGAAATTTCCCATCAATGAACCGGCCGAGGGCAAGAAGAAGTCGCAGATTCAGGAGTATCTGGATTATTACTATGGGCCGGGCGTGCAGCATTTGGCGTTGTCTACCGGGGATATTCTAACGGCCGTGTCCCAACTGCGTGACAATGGCATCGAATTCCTGCGCGTGCCCGGCGTCTATTACGAAGAGCTGGAAAGCCGCGTCGGTCGCATCAACGAACCGATTGACAAACTGGCCGAATTGGGTGTATTGGTGGACCGGGATGAGGAAGGCTACCTGCTGCAAATCTTCACCAAACCGGTCGAGGACCGCCCCACCATCTTTTACGAGATCATCGAACGGCACGGCAGCCGCGGCTTCGGCAAAGGCAACTTCAAAGCCCTCTTCGAGTCCATCGAACGCGAACAAGCCCTGCGCGGCAATTTATAGAAGAATGGGACGCGGATGAACGCAGATGCAGCGGATGGGCGCGGATTTTTTAATGAAGGGAGCTGCTCGTTAACAGATCGTTGAGGAAGTAAAATTGGACGCAAATTTTCATTGATGCGCAGCGAATATTGATTTATGACAACTTATCAGCGAAAATCCACCGCATCCGCGTTTGTCTGCGCCCAATGAAAGCCACACAGGGCAACTCCTAAACTACCTCAAAGCTACACAAATTGAAGTGGGATTGTTGTTAAACTTTGGCCCAGATCCTCAGTTCAAGCGCAAAGCCTTTTCCAACGAACACAAAACCTACGTCGCAAAAAATCCGCGATAATCCGCTGTACCCGCGTTCATCCGCGTCTAATTCTGGAGGAAAACGAACATGACTTTTTATTACCGAATGGGGGAGATCCCGCATAAGCGGCATACGCAGTTTCGGCAGGCGGACGGCCGTCTATACCATGAAGAAGTGATGGGCATTCATGGTTTTGCCGGGATACAGTCTATTTTGTACCACCTGCACCCGCCAACGGCCGTAGCCCGCATCCCAGAAGCCCTTCCCGCCCACATCACCTATGAAGAGGGTGGCCCGCTGCGGCCACGCCATCTGCGCGCCGCGCCGGTGGCCGAAGGGGGGAATGCGGTAGACGGCCGTATCCCCCTGATGGGCAACAGCGACGTGGTTCTGTACGTCGGCCGACCGACCGAAGCCATGCCCTATTGGTACAAATTCGCCCATGGCGACGACGTGATTTTTGTCCACGATGGGACCGGGCTGCTGGAAAGCCAGTTCGGCGGGCTGCGCTACCGACCCGGCGATTATCTGGTCATCCCTACCGGCGTCCTGTGGCGGCTAGTTCCCGACGAAGGCGTATCTCAGCGCATGTTGTTCATCGAATCCTACGGTCATGTCACCCCGCCCAAACGTTACATCAACAACTACGGCCAATTCCTGGAAAACTCGCCCTACTGCGAGCGCGACATCCGCACACCAGAGACGCTTATCACTCACGACGAACAGGGCGAATTTGAAGTGCGCGTCAAGGCGCGGGGCAGCATCAACCGTTTCATCTACAACCACCACCCGCTGGACGTGGTGGGCTGGGACGGCCACCTGTGGCCCTTCGCCTTCAATATCGAAGATTTCGAGCCGATTACCGGCCGCGTCCACCAGCCACCGCCGGTCCACCAGACCTTCGATGGGCCGGGCTTTGTGGTTTGCTCCTTTGTGCCGCGTATGTTCGATTACCATCCGCTGGCGATTCCCGCACCCTACAACCATTCCAACGTGGATTCCGACGAGGTGTTGTATTACGTGGAAGGGGACTTTATGTCACGCAAGGGCATCGAACGCGCCTCGCTGACCATTCATCCCAACGGCATTCCGCATGGACCACACCCCGGCACGTATGAAGGCTCCATCGGCAAGGAGCGCACGGAAGAGCTGGCGGTGATGGTGGACACCTTCCGACCGCTGCGGCTGACAACGGCCGTCAGCCATATGGAAGACGAAGGCTACGCTTATAGCTGGCTGCCCGGTAAGCACGGTTAAACAGCATCAGTAAATCTCAATTTGAAATCCAGCCGTAGGGGCGGGACAACATTTTTGCCAATCACCAATGCCTGGCCTCCCGCCCGTCTCGCCTCTCTTTGGGTCCCATTGGGCGAGACGGCGCGGGAAAATGCCGTTCGCTGCGGCTGCTACCTGTCCGCGCCGTCCCGCCCCTACTAGCACACCAGGGCAAATTGAGAATTACTGAGACAGCAAGGGTGGCCGGCAGCAAGCAGCGGGTGTGGACCGGCTGCCCGCCGTTTGCCACCGGGCAAATGCCACTTTCGCATTGAAGAGCGCTCTCAGGTTTGGTATGCTTATGGTAGCTGATAAGGTGGCATCTTATGCGAAATATACTGAGTCTGATTGTAACAATCTTGCTTTTTGCCCTGGTGGGCGTGGTTATTATTGGTGTGGTGATTGCCTGGGCGTTGGGGTTGGGCTGGCTTCTCAGTCTGATTGTGCCGTTCAGTTGGTTCGAGGCGACCCTGTTGTCGTTGATTGTTTCGATTGTGGTGGGGTATATAGCCATGCGCGTTCTGCTCTCTACGCCCCCCTTCCCAACCGCCAACGACTATACGCCGTCTAGCACTTTCGTGGTAGACGAAACCATCCCCCTGGAACGCTTTGCCGAAAGCGAAGAAGGGATGAGCGACGAAGCGTGGTTCCGCTTTGAGATAGCTAACCACATTTACGAAGACCTGCTGGACATGGACCACGACCTGCCGATGGGCGCGGCGCAGCAAAAAGAGTTAGCCATCCGCCTGACCGATATTGCCGTCGCTGTTTTGAAAGGGCGTAAACCGAGTCGGCGCAATCGGCAGGTGCGCATAACGGTGGCGCAAATGCGCAAGGAATTAGAAGCAATAGGGCAGCAGCCGTATGACACAGATATCCTGGAAACGGCCGTTGCCACCGTCAATACCCGCTTATCCTACGACGAAGACATGGCCGACGTGGTGCTAAACAACACCTGGGCCTCACTGGATTAACGCGATGATTATCATTCCAACCAATCTCAACAATCAGGAGCGGTATAAACTGGTCATCGGCTCCATTGTGCCGCGCCCCATCGCCTGGGTCAGCACAATGGACGCGGCCGGTAATTTGAACCTGGCGCCGTTTAGCTATTTTACGGCCGTAGCCACCGACCCCATGACCCTGCTCTTTTGCCCCGGCTGGTCATCTGTTCGCAATAAAATGAAAGACACACTAGACAATATCCGCCAGGTACCGGAGTTTGTCATCAACATTCCCGACGAGACCACCAAAGAAGCGATGAACCTGACGGCCACCGAGTTTCCACACGGTGTTAACGAGTTTGAATGGGCCGGAGTGACGCCAACAGCCAGCCAGACCATCCGCGTGCCGCGGGTGGCCGAAGCGCCTATCGCCTTTGAATGTACATTGCAGCAAATTGTGGTGATCAAAGAAGGGCCTGGCGGCGGCGCGGCCGTTTTTGGCGAAGTACAGGCCATGTATGTGCGCGACGAGGTAATGGAAAACGGCCGTATCCTGCCCGCCAAACTCCAACCCATCGGCCGTCTGGCCGGTAACACCTACGCCCACATCAACGACCTGTTCGAGATGCGCCGCATGCCGCCACCGGCAGAGGAATGAGGAACGAGGGACGCTCCTGGTAGCCGTAAGCCGTAAGCCGTATTCCGTACTGATAACTGGTGACTGAATACTGAATACTGATTAGCGCTACTCGTTCTGCGATGGCATTCCGGCCAGAAGCATCACCAAATCGTCGGCATCGAACAGGTAACTTTCGCCGCAGAAATGGCAGTTGACTACCGCTTCCCCTTCGCTGGCTAACAGATCCTCCAACCCGGCCCGGCCCAGGTTGATGAGCGCCTGCTCCGAACGCTCCTGGCTGCAATTACACTGGTAGAGTAACGGCCGTTTCTCCAACACCTCATAGGCCATGCCCGTAAAAATCAGGGCCAGCAAATCTTCCGGCTTCTCCCCCTCGTACAGCAGCTTTTCGATAGGCGGCAGGGCGCGCACCCGATCAATCAACTGTTGGATGCTTTTTTCCTCGTAAGGCGGCAGCGCCTGAAGCAAAAAGCCAGACGACGCGATAATCTGGCCCGTCTCGTCCGTGAGCGCCCCAATTTCCACCGCCGACAACACTTGCTCCGACTGATTGAGGAAAAAGGTGAGGTCGGCGTCCACCGTGCCGGTTTGCAAAGGCACCACGCTTTCCACCGGCTCCTTCAACTTTAAGTCGCGCACCACGGTCAGGAAACCAATATCGCCCACCGCGCCGCCGACGTTGTGCTGCCCGTTGACCACCGGTAAGTTTAGCTGCGGATTGCCCACGTAGCCGCGTATACGGCCGTAAGCGTCCGACTCCACCAACAATTTTTCCAGCGGCCCGTCCCCTTCCAGCTTAATGGCAACTCGCTGCCCAATCTTGAGCAATGCGCCCATCAGCGCGCCGCCGGTCAGTCCGCGCGCCAGGGCAGCGGCGGCCGTCGGCGCTGCCTCGTGCCGCCGCGCCGCTTCATTCGCCAGATGGGTTGTCACACAGGCCAGGCCGCGCACCCCGGTTTCTCTGGCAATGACACGAATTAAGTAATCTTCCACAATGGACCTCGTTTGGTATTCGGTGTTCAGTCAGCTCGCAATTTTAACAAAGGGAAGGCACAACTCCTACATTTCTCGCTGGGCTTAGCATTTCTCAAATTAACAAGGGAGACATCATGAGTAGGCTGCACCCACCACCACGAATGAAAGCCCTGGGAGCGCAGGCGTCTCGCCTGCCTGAGCGGACGGGACGTCCGCGCTCTCATTTTCAAGGGAGACATCATGAGTGGGCTGCACCCACCACCACGAATGAAAACCCTGGGAGCACAGGCGCCTCGCCTGCCTGGGCGGACGGGACGTCCGCGCTCCCATTTTCAAGGGAGACATCATGAGTGGGCTGCACCCACCACCACGAATGAAAACCCTGGGAGCGCAGGCGTCTCGCCTGCCGGGGCGGACGGGACGTCCGCGCTCCCATTTTCAAGGGAGGTGTCATGCTGAGGTCCTCCGAAGCATCCCATTCTACTGAAAAATCCGAGGCCGTAGGATGCTTCACTTTTGTCACCTTGTCAGATGTCACCCACTCACGTCCACATCCAAAATACGGTAGGGGTACACATTCAGCACGGCCGTGTCGCCAAATTGGGTTTGGCGCGGGGTATCGGAGCGGTAGATGTGGATATGACCGTGCAGCAAATAACGGGGTTTGAACAGGCGCATCAGCGTGAGGAAAACTTTAAAGCCGGTGTGAGGCAAATCGGGGCGATCGTGGATGCCGAAAGGCGGGGAATGGGTGACGAGGATGTCCAGGTAACGGCCGTACCGACTCCGGTTCATCAGCAGACGCGGGGCCAACTGCGAAAACTGCCAGCGCATCTCCCGTTCGCTGTACATCAGCGTCGCCTGCGGCCGGTAACGCATGGAGCCTTCCAACCCGGCCAGCAGCAGCCCATCATGGCTGACAGTCTGACCGTGTATGTCCATACCGCCGGGCACATTGAAGAGAACACGGCCGTCGGCCGTATACTGCGGACCCTGGTCATGGTTGCCGCGCACATACACCAGCGGCACATCCATCGCCGAAATCAAAAAATCCAGATAGTAATATGGCAGGTCGCCGCAGCCTATCAGCAGCTCCACGTCCGGATAACACTGCCGCACCTGGCTGTGATACAGCGTTTCCAACACCCGGTCACTGACCGCCATAATTTTCATGGATCAGGCCACTCCCGGCCATGATTGATCGCCAACTTATCCAAAATCGCCTGCTCCAGATCAATGCCGGTCACACTGGCTAATTGCAGCAGGTACAGAGCCACGTCAGCCAATTCACCGGCCAATTCGGCTGGCGCTTTCACCTCTTCTTGCCACTGGAAGTGTTCCAGCACCTCCGCCGCCTCAATCGCCAGCGACGCCACCAGGTTGCGCGGCGTTTGTGGTTTTGGCGAATCAATCGCATACCACCCCTTGCCGTCCACAAAAGCGTGCATCCGTGCTTCTAACTCTTTCAGTTCCATGAAATTCCAACCAACTCGTTCTTCTCTTTCTCCAGTTCCTATTCTATGGGCAGCATTTAAAAAAGTAAAACGTAACATGCTTGCCAGCATGTTACGTTTTACCGCTTACTAACCTGTGGCGTAGGCGATTTGGGAAATCGCCCTACACGCCAATTAATGTTTCGCCATGTGCTGGATCAGGTCCAGGCATTTGCAGGAATAGCCCCATTCATTGTCGTACCAGGCCACAACCTTCACGAAGGTGGGAGTCAGGGCAATGCCGGCCCCGGCGTCGAAGATAGAGGTGCGCGGGTCGCCCAGGAAGTCGGTGGAAACAACAGCGTCTTCCGTGTAGCCCAAGATACCGGCCATTTCACCTTCAGAAGCCGCTTTCATAGCCGCTTTAATTTCATCGTAGGAGGCTGGTTTAGCTAGATTCACTGTCAGATCAACCACCGAGACGTTGGGGGTGGGGACGCGGAAGGACATGCCCGTCAGTTTGCCGTTCAGGGCAGGGATGACCTTGCCCACAGCTTTGGCCGCGCCGGTGGAGGAGGGGATGATGTTTTGCGCCGCGCCGCGCCCACCGCGCCAATCTTTGGCCGAGGGACCGTCTACCGTTTTCTGGGTGGCGGTGGTGGCGTGGACGGTAGTCATCAGGCCATCGGTGATGCCAAAATTGTCGTGCAGCACTTTGGCGATGGGAGCCAGGCAGTTGGTGGTGCAAGAAGCGTTGGACACGATAGCCTGGCCGGCGTAGGTTTCATGGTTCACACCCATCACAAACATCGGCGTCGCGTCTTTGGACGGGGCAGACATGACCACGCGCTTGGCGCCGGCTTCGATGTGGGCCAGGGTTTTTTCTTCGGTCAGGAACAGGCCGGTGGCTTCTAAGACGTATTCAGCGCCAACTTCGTCCCACTTCAAATTCTTCGGGTCTTTTTCGGCGGTGACGCGAATGGTTTTGCCATTGACAACCAGGTTGCCATCTTTCACTGCCACCGTGCCGTCGAACTGACCGTGCGTGGAATCGTATTTCAGCATGTAGGCAATGTAGTCCACGTCAATCAGGTCGTTGATACCGACAACTTCTACGCCGTCCACTTCAACGGTGCGACGGAAGAATAAACGGCCGATGCGGCCAAACCCATTAATACCAATTTTAATCGTCATAGGAGGTCTCCTTTTGGTTTAGTTGCGAGCAAAATCTCGCTAATTGTAACGCCAACACGAAGGTAACAAAACGTCATATGTCATGTGTTTAACATGACGGATCACGCATTAGCTTAACAAATTCACGACAGCGCGCGCCAATTTTTGGCTGTCGTGGCGCCACGGCCGTTTCTCATCTACCAGATCGGCCGTTATCATGCGCACGGCGGTCGGGGCTGCCGGCTCCACGTACATTGTCTGCCCACCCCCCGTTTGTGGTGGAACCGTCAGGTTATCATTTGCCAGGACAATATCCAGAAAGTTGGTGGGAAGGTGCTGTAGAATCGCTGCGACGTGATCGGCAACAGTGTAATTATCCGTCTCCCCCGGCTGAATGGCAAGGTTACAAATGTAAATCTTAGGTGCGCGGGCGTGTTGCAGGGCTGTAGCCAGATCCGGGATGAGCAAATTGGGCAAAATACTGGTGTACAGGCTGCCTGGCCCCATCACAATCAGGTCAGCCTGTAAGATGGCTTTGAGTACCGGCGGGTAAGCGTGTACCCGGTCTGGTTCCAGGCACAGGTGTTGGATGTGGCCGCCAGCCTCCGGTATAGCCGATTCGCCTACAACACGCCGCACCCGTCCATCCACCAGTACGTCGGCGACCAGGGTGATGGGTTCCAGGGTGGAGGGCAAAACGCGCCCGCGCAAACCCAGCACCCGCTCCGCGGCCAACAGCGCTTCGTCAAAGCTGCCGGTGATGCCGGTGAGGGCGGCCAGGAGCAAGTTGCCAAATGCGTGACCCTGGAGTTCGGAACGGCCGTTCCCCGCCCCATTTTCGCTCATCTGGCCTGCCACCGACCCACCGAAGCGATATTGCAGCACCTGGGTCATCAACGTCTCGTCGCGGGACAAGGCGGCGATGTTGTTGCGAAAGTCGCCTGGCGGCAGCAGGCCCAAATCGCGCCGCAGCCGGCCGCTGCTGCCGCCATCGTCGGCTACGGTGACAACGGCCGTAATGTTCCGCGTATACTCCCGCAGCCCGCGCAGCAGCGTCGGCATCCCCGTGCCGCCGCCAATCGCCACAATATGCGGCCCGCGCCCCTGCCGGCTGAAGTGGTACAAAGACTCCGCCACGCCTTCATCTGCCCGGCGAAATGGGGCGATCAGCGTGTGCCCCAGACGATACACCGCCAACAGCATGATCGCGCCGCCCACGGCAAACGGCAGCACAATACGCCAGGCAACCGGCAAAAATTGTAGGGTCAAGATGTCGTACACAATTTGCGGCAGCCAATTCAGGCGATGCAGCACCAAAATCGTATAAACCGACCCCATACCAGCAATCAAACCGCCCAGGCCCAACAGCAGCAGCCAACGCTTCACACCGATGCCCGGTATCACCCAGCGGGAATTGGGCATTCGTTTACCTAATTGAAAAAACTTCTTGCGCATCACTTTTATCCCTTGCCGCCCAAAACACCAACGTTTCGATTTTACCACATGTAGAGACGTTGCAATGCACGTCTCTACATGTCAGCAATTCTCAATTTGCCTGGGTGTGCTAGTAGGGGCGGGACGGCGCGGACGGGTAACAGCCGCAGCGGACGCCATTTTCCCGCGCCGTCTCGCCCAATGGGACCCAAAGAGGGGCGAGACAGGTGGGAGGCAAGGCATTGGTGATTGGCAAACATGTTGTCCCGCCCCTACGGCTGGATTGCAAATTGAGAATTGCTGTCTACATGTAGGCAGTCGCCGTCTGGCAACCCCTCATCGCCTGTGTTATGATTTGGCATTGGCGATTGAGTTTCCTGAAAAACACAAAGACGCGGAGGGATTCCTGCTCTGGAAACTGTGCGCCCGTGTACCTCTGCGTTACCTTTTTTCGGCAGACTCACAATTGACCATTAACAATTGGGAGCGTTTATGAGAACCGTTTTTTGGAATGACAACAACGATACCGTCAACCTGATTGACCAGCGTAAGCTGCCCTGGGAATTCGAGGTGGCCACATACGACGATTACCATGCCGTCGCCAGCGCCATCACCGAGATGGTGGTGCGCGGTGCGCCGGCCATTGGCGCCACGGCCGCCTTCGGCATGGCCCTGGCGGCGCGGCAAAGCCAGGCCACCGACCGGCTGGCTCTGCTGCGTGACCTGGAGGAAGCGGCGAAGGTGCTGAATGCGGCGCGGCCAACGGCCGTTAATCTCTCCTGGGCCGTCGCCCGCCTGCTGCGGGCCGCCAGCGAAGAACTGACCAGCGCCGACAACGTGCGCGACCACCTGCTGGCAGTCGCCCAACAAATCGCCGACGACGACGTGGCCCTGAACAAACGCATGGCCGCCTACGGCGCAGAGTTAATCAGCGATGGCGACACCATCCTCCACCACTGCAACACCGGCGCGCTGGCGGCCGTAGATTGGGGTACGGCGCTGGGCGTTATCTTCACTGCCCACGAGCAGGGCAAACAGATCCACGTCCTGGTGGACGAGACCCGCCCCCGGCTGCAAGGCGCGCGCCTGACCGCCTGGGAACTGCACCAGCGCGGCATCCCCTTCGACCTGATCGCCGACAACGCCGCCGGGCACTTCATGCGCACCGGCCAGGTGAACATTGTCCTGGTCGGCTCGGACCGCACGGCGGCCAACGGCGATGTGGCGAACAAAATCGGCACCTATAAGCTGGCAGTGGTCGCCAAAGAGAACGGCGTGCCGTTCTACCCGGTGGTCCCCACCAGCACCATTGATCTGAACCTGGCCCATGGCGATTTGATCCCGATTGAAGAGCGGGACGCGGAGGAGGTGTTGACGGTGTTCGGCCACGCCATCGCCCCGACCAATTATTCGGCGCGTAATCCCGCCTTCGACGTGACGCCCCATCGCTATGTGACCGGCATTGTCACCGAGGCGGGCATCGTCTATCCGCCGTTTGTGAAGAATTTACGGCTGGCGGTGGAACAAGAGCAAAACAAAAAAGGAGAGTAAAGTTGGCCGATTTCGCCAAATGAAATCGGCCAACTTTTTACAAAGCATGGAAGACATTCCAGTCATCATCGTCTGCGGCGGGGAGGGCACACGGATGCGCGGCTCGACCAGCCGCAAGAAGGAACTTGTGGAAGTGGGCGGACGGCCGATTTTGTGGCACGTCATGCGTATATTTTCCGCCCACAACCTGAACCGTTTTGTCCTGGCGTTGGGGCATGGGCAGGACCAGATTCGCCGCTATTTCATGGAGTACGAATCCATGACGCGAGACATGACGCTGCACCTGGGCAAACCCGACCTGAGCCACCCGGAGGTGGAGTTTTACGGCCGTCCTGCGCACCCCACCTGGGAAATCTCACTGGTA
This sequence comes from Candidatus Leptovillus gracilis, assembly GCA_016716065.1. Classification (NCBI taxonomy): domain Bacteria; kingdom Bacillati; phylum Chloroflexota; class Ardenticatenia; order Promineifilales (SeqCode); family Promineifilaceae (SeqCode); genus Candidatus Leptovillus; species Candidatus Leptovillus gracilis. The sequence continues at coordinate 395,531 of JADJXA010000001.1, forward strand.
GATACCGGCCTGCGCACGGAAAAAGCCAGCCGTATTGGCGGGGTCGCCAGTTACATCCGCGCCGACCGCTTTTTTGTAGCCTACGGCGACGATGTGAGCGACGTGAACCTGACCAACCTGATCCAGTTTCACAAAACACATGGCAAGATGGCGACGATAACGGCCGTGCAAACCACCCTGCAATATGGCGTCGTCGAAGCCACCGATGAGGGTCTTGTCACCGGCTTCCGCGAACGGCCGCAGCTTCCCTACTGGATCAACGGCGGCTTCATGCTCTTCGAGCGCAAAGTGCTGGACCTCATCGGCGACGGCGACGGCGTGAACCTGGAAACGCAAATCCTGCCCCGTCTAGCCGAACAAGGCCAACTGATGATCTACCGCCACACCGGCTTCTGGCAGTCCATGAACACCATGAAAGACACCATGCTCCTGGAAGAAATCTGGCAAAAAAACCCGCCCTGGAAGGTGTGGGAAGATTGACGGAGTGTTCAGTGTTCAGTGTTCAGTATGGCACACTGGATACTGAACACTGAACACTGAACACTGACTACTGAACACGGGACTCTCAACATGAGCGACTTCTGGCAAGACAAACATGTCTTTATCACCGGCTGTTCCGGTCTGATGGGGTCCTGGCTGACGGCCGAATTAGCCGCCCAGGGGGCGCGCGTCGTTGGGCTGATTCGCAATCACACCAACGAGACGCAGCTCAACCGCAGCGGCATCATCAACCAGATTGATGTGGTGCAGGGCAACGTGTGCGATTACGAGTTGATGGAACGGACGCTGGCCGATTATGAGATAGACACAGTATTCCATCTGGCGGCGCAAACCCAGGTGGGCACAGCCAACCGCGTGCCCATGCCCACGTTCGAGACCAACATCAAAGGTACGTGGGTGATGTTGGAGGCGGCCCGGCGCAATCCCAGCATCCAACGCATTGTGGTCGCCAGCAGCGACAAGGCGTATGGAACCCATACCAGCCTGCCCTATCGCGAAGACACCCCACTACAAGGCCAACACCCCTACGACGTCTCTAAAAGCTGCGCCGACCTTATTGCCCGGACGTATGCCCACACCTACGGCCTCCCGGTAACAGTAACCCGCTGCGCCAACCTGTATGGCGGCGGTGACCTGAATTGGAACCGCATCGTGCCTGGGACCATTCGCAGTGTCTTGCGAGGGGAACAGCCCATCATCCGCTCCGACGGCACCATGCGCCGCGACTACATCTTCATCAAAGATGTGGTGAGCGGCTGCTTGCAGGTGGCTGAAGCGATGCACCGGCCAGAAGTGCAGGGGCGGGCATTTAATTTGGGTATTGACAACCCAGTTTCGGTTTTGGAGATGGTGCAGACGATTATACGGTTGGCGGGTAACACGGCCGTGCAGCCCATTATTCTGGATGAGGTGCAGCATGAGATTCAGAACCAATACCTGTGTTCGGAAAAAGCGCGGCAGGTGTTGGGTTGGCAGCCCGTCTACAGCCTGGAAACAGGCCTGACAGAGACAATAACCTGGTATCGCCAGTTTTTGCAATAAGAGGGTATGCACCACGGAGACACGGAGGGCACTGAGTTTAGACCTGTAAATATTCCGTGCTCCTTCGGTTTCACTCAGGACAAGCCTCCGTGGTGCAATTCCAGCGAGACTCTACGGTCACAAATTCTTTTGCAATGCGCGTTTTAGTCACCGGGGCGACCGGATTCATCGGCCGTTTGCTTGTGCCGCAGTTGGTGGCGCGAAAGGACACGGCCGTTACCCTACTCCTTCTGGAAAACCAAAGCGGCGCACCCCTGCCGCCGCCACTCAACCAGCTTCGCCCCCAATTTCACGTGGTCTACGCCGATTTGCGCAACTTCCAGCTCACCTTACGCGCCGTGCAAGAGGCCCAGCCCGACAACGTGATCCATCTGGCCGCCGCCGGGACGACCAACCCCTTTTTGCCGGTAGAGCAAGCCCTGCGCCACAACGTGACCGGCGCGCTGAATCTAATCCGCGCCTGTTTTGAAAAAACGGCCGTCACCCACCAACTCATCATGGCCCGCACGCCGGGCGAACGCAGCGCCATGAACACCTACGCCGCCAGCAAGGCGGCCGCCTGGCAGTTCGCCCGCATGTACGGCCGTACCCAGGGCTGGCCCATTCATGGCGGCATGGTCTTCCAGGCCTATGGCCCCGGCCAGCCGGAGCGCGCCTTCGTGCCGGCCGCCTTTCGGGCGGCGCTGGCCGGCGAGGATTTTCCGATGACGGCCGGCGCGCAGCAGCGCGATTGGATTTTTGGCGCAGACGTGGCTGCCGGGTTGACGGCGATGCTGGACGCGCCTTTAGAGCCAGGAACGACGGTAGAATTAGGCACGGGGCAGGCCACTCCGTTGGCCGACGTGGCCCAATTGATTTATGACGTGGCGGGGTGTGGGGGACGGCCGCTGCCCAACGCCTTACCTTCCCGTCCCGGTGAAGAAGCCAGCCAGATTGCCAACGCGGAGCAAACGGCCGGGCAAATCCACTGGCAGGCCGCCACCTCCTTATCTCAGGGATTGCGCGCCCTCTACAGCCAAATAAAAACCGGCGCTGGGTAAATGACCAACGCCGGTTCAATTGTCACCTTGTCATCTTGCGGCAAATCCAATTTTGGTAGGGGCGGGACGGCGCGGACAGGCGGCAGCCGAGACGTTGGCCCACCTGTCGCACCCCTACGAGCAGGTTCATCATTGGAATTGCTGGTCATCTTATCAGGTACATCTGGGCAATCTGTTGGTACTTTAAGCGACGGCCTGCACAGCAATTTTGCGCGTTTTGGGGCCGCTGGAAACGGGCATGTGCAGCTGCAAGACGCCATGTTTAATGGTCGCCGTGATGCCATTCTGGTCTACCTGGTCCGATAATTTAAAGGCGCGGCGAAAATTACCGACGCCATATTCCACGTGGGCCAGGTCATAACCAGACGGCCGTTCCCATTCCACAAACCCTTGAATCGTCAACTGGTCGTTCTCCAGCACGATGTCCAGCGAATTTTCATCCACGCCGGGCAAGTCGGCCAGGAGTTGAATGCCATCGTTACGTTCGATGATGTCAATGCGCGGCACATAGGTACGCCCAGTGCGCGTCGTCTCGACGCCGACCGGTGTTTCCATTTCTTCTTTTTCTACAGCAAATTCACGTTCATCAGACATGTATGACTCTCCTTGCTTCAACATAAGCTAAAAGACGACGCGTAACGGCCGTTATACCGCCTGAACCACAATCCGGCGCGGCTTTTCCTCTTCCGCGCGGGGCAAGGCGATGGTTAACACGCCATTCTTAAATGTCGCTTCCACCTGATCCGATTCGACGCGATACGGCAGTTCAATGGTCCGGCTAAACTGCCCACAGCCTCGTTCCCGCCGATGATAACGCGCACCGTCATCCAGCGATGCCGGTTCCCGTTTGCCGCTCAGCGTCAGGGTTTTGTTAACGATGGCAATGTCCAGGTCAGATGGCTCCACGCCGGGAATTTCGGCCGTTACCAACAGCCCATCGGCATTAGACCAGACGTTCAGCGCCGGAAAAGAGGGCACAATCCGACCGGTCAGGCCATCAGACACGCGGTCCAACTGTTGGCGCATTTTTTCCATCTCTTGCCAAATTGAATTTCTATCATGGTGTCGCAGCCACATAATCAACGACCTCCTTTTATGATTTACAGACACATTTATACTGACTTCGCCCCCGGAGGAGGCTGATAGTTTTATACTATGATTCTCACGTTAGATATGTGTTAGAGCCATGCTAAAAAAACATATAATTTTTACGGCGAAGCGACAAAGCGTGTTAGCATTAGCCGAACAAGGTATTTGCAGCAACCTGGACAGGCCAGAACCAAGAGGTTCGCCGACAAAACCGCAGAATCCGCAGTGGGAACAGGGATAACACACGCATGAATGAATCTGACATGTGGCCGTCTGAAGAATCTGAAGAAACCGCAGCGCCGGAATTATTTCTGCCGGCGCTGCCGGTTTTTGATTTCGCCGACGATGAACTGCCGGTGTATGCCGCGCCGGACATTGCCCCCGGCGCGGCTTTTGCTGACGAATCTGCGGCGAAACGGCGCAGTTGTTGGTTTGTGGGGGTAGTCGGGATCATGGTTTTGAGTTTGCTGGCTTCCAGCATTGTCAGCGCGGTTTGGCTGATTGGCGAGTGGCGCAGCAGCACGGCCGTTACCCCCACCACCAACCCCTCCCTGGCCCCCGGCCGTATCGCCTACATCAACCAAAACGGCCAGGTTGTCACCATGGACCCGGACGGCGAAAACGGCCGTCTGCTTACCAACAGCAGCAGCCGCCACCAATTCCCAGCCTGGTCGCCAGACGGCCAACACCTGGCTGTCATTGGCAGCAGTTCCATCCTCCTGTTGGCCGATGACGCGGCCACGGCGCCCATCAGCCTCTATAACAACCGGGCGCAAAACCCCTTTTACCTGTATTGGTCGCCCAACGGCCGTTTGCTCAGTTTCCTCACCAACGACCCGCAGCATGGCATTGGCCTGCGCCTGCTGCAAACCGACGAACCACAACAAGACCGCCTGCTGGCGACTGGCAGCCCCTTCTATTGGAATTGGACGGCCGACAGCAGCCAGATGCTCATCCACACCGGTTTCACCGGCGACGAAGCCCGGCTGGCCCTGCTAAATACAGACAGCTTCGACAACGCCCAAGAGATTGCCGCGCCAGGCTTTTTCCAGGCGCCAGGCATTTCGGCCAACGGCCGTTACTGGGCCTATGCCGAAGACCGGGGCGACGGCACAAGCTGGCTAGTGGTGACAGACCAACAAAGCGGCGACCGCTGGTTGGAACGGCACGCCGGCATGGTTGCCCTGGGTTGGAGTCCGGTGGGCGATAAATTGGCCTTCACCAGCAGCATCCGCGAACGCAGCGCCACCTTTTGGGGGCCACTGCGCCTCTTCGACGCCGCCAGCGGCGAGACCCGTTTGCTCAGCGCGGCGACGGTGCTGGGCTTTTTCTGGTCGCCAGACGGCCGTTACCTGGCAACCATCAGCACCGGCGGCAGCAACAACGATTTTGGGACCAACGCCGCCAACGCGGGCGACGGCCGTCGCCCCATCCTCGCCAAACCCAACCCCCAGGCCGAAGCCCATCCATTCAACCTGACGGTCATCAACGTGGAGACTGGGGAAGAAAAACAACTCCTCAACTTCACCCCTTCGGCCCTATTCATCAGCCAATTCTTGCCCTTTTTTGACCAATACGCCCTCAGCCACCGCATCTGGTCGCCCAACAGCGACGCCGTGGTATTGGCCGTGTTGGAAGAAGGACGCAGCCAGATCAAAGTGGTTCCCACTGACGGCCGTTCTATCATCACGCTGGGGCGCGGCGATATGCCGTTTTGGAGCGCCGGTCAGCCGCTGCCTTAGGCAGGACAAGGAGAAGGGGAGACAAGGAGAAGAAACCCCCAGTTGATGGCCGCGCCGCGTATCATTGCAATCCTGGGCCTGTTGGGGTTGATGGGCAGTCTGCTGGTCGGCTGCACGCCAGCAGCGCCGACCACTGCCCTGCCGACGTTAATGGCGACGGCCGTTTTCCCGACGCCGACGGCCGTTTTGCCGGTTGGCGTTTTGCCGGGCACGTACACACCCGCCCCACCGCCGACGAGCGCGCCCATCGCCACCATCTGGCCGACGACCACACCACCCCCTACAGCCAAGCCTGGCGCTTCGCCAGACGCCACGCCTGGCGCTTCGCCAGACGCCACGCCCATCGTTAATCCTTTTGCCGGACTAACCATTGACGAACTGACCGCACGGCCGTATGGCGGCAGCCCGCTGCAAATTGTCGAAAGCCTGGGCGAACTGCCCGGCTTCAACCGCAGCCTCATCAGCTATGTCAGCGATGGCCTGACCGTTTATGGCTTCATGAACACCCCGCCGGGCACAGGGCCGCTGCCGGTGGTCATTGTGCTGCACGGCTACGTAGACCCGGCCGAATACCAGGTATTGGCCTACACCACGCCCTACGCCGACGCCTTCGCCAAAGCGGGGTATCTGGTCATTCACCCCAATTATCGCAGCTACCCGCCGTCAGATTCTGGTCCCAATTTGTTTCGCGTTGGCTACGCCATAGACACACTGAACCTCATCGCCGCCATCAAGCAGCAGGCGGGGCAGCCCGGCCCTCTGGCTCGGGCAGACGCCAACGCCATCTACCTGTTTGGGCACAGCATGGGCGGGGGCATCGCTTTGCGGGTGCTAACCGTCAGCCAGGACGTGCGCGCCGCCGCCTTGTACGGCTCCATGAGCGGCGACGAGCGGCGCAACTTTGCGCGAATTTGGGAATGGTCTGGTGGGGCAGACGGCCGTATCGAACTGGACACCGCCGACGAACTGGTCTGGCAAATCTCGCCCGCCAACTACCTGGAGCGCATCCAGACGCCCATCAGCCTGCATCATGGATTGGACGATGGCGTGGTCCCGTCTATCTGGTCGGACCAGTTGTGTGAAGCGCTGCGGGCGTTGGGCAAAACGGTGGAATGCCTGCATTACCCCGGCCAACTCCATAACTTCGACAGCGCCGCCCAACAACGCCTGCTGCGCAATGTCCGCGATTTTTTTGGCAGGAATTAAGGCTAGAATGGGTCAGACCGGACAGGTTTCGGCAACGATTGGACCAATCTTGGAGATTGGTCCAATCTGGGCTATGTAATTTCTAGATGATCACCAAGCAGCCAGCCAGGCGGCGGCGGCCGTCAAAATAACAAACGTCGCGCCGCCAATGTTCCGTTGTTTGGCGAGGTAAATCAGGCGCGGTGGACCAAATAAAAGGAGAAAGAGCAGGAAGGTCAAGAGAAAGAGGCCCATCCCCCCGGACGCCTGGACCAGATTGAGGACGGCTCGGATTTGCGCCGTGAGGAAGAGCAGCATGACGTTGACGAAGAGCAAGCCAAGAAACGCCTGCCAGGGGTAACGGCCGTCACCCCAACCCACCGTCGGCGTCACCGGCAAGGCCAGAAAGACGGTGTACACCAGCGACAGGCCCAGCCAGGCGCCCGGCGCAAAAGCAAACAAAGTGGCCGATTCCCCTTCACCTAAGGCCAGGGTATCCACGACCAAAATCGAGGCGAAATAACCAAACTGGAAGGCCATCACCGTCATTGTTACCAGGCCAAACAAGATGCCCAACACCATGCGCGTGGGGCGGGCCAACAACAGGCTGTCGGCCGGCCAGGCGCCAGCGTCTGGGGCCGGTTCCAGTTTGCGCAGCAAAAACACACCGGCGCACATTAGAATGTAGGCGGCCAATAGATACAGCACGTTGAGGCCAGAAGTGGTTTGTAAGCGGGTAACGGCCGTGCCCAGCACCCCCACCAGGGCCAAGACACTCAGCCCATCCACTGCCAAAGGTACCACGTCTAGCCAACGATTCTTCATTTGTTCAATCATCAGTGAAAACTTCGTCTCGTTTCAAATTGGGGTTAGGCTGGCGAATGATCATGGTCGTGCAATGTGCGCCCTTCATCACCCGCTCGGCGACACTGCCAAACATCCACATCTGCAAGCCAGAAGACCCGAGGTTTGATAACACAATCAGATCGATCTGGTTGGCGTCGGCAAAATCTACGATCTTATCAGCTACCGGCCCTACCAGAACTTCTGCCTGGGCCTGGATGCCCCTGGCCTGCAAACGCTGCCGGATTGATTCCAGGTAAGCATACATTGAGGCCAACTTTTCAGCCTCGGGCGCGCGGCCTTCCGGCTGCAAGGGGCCAGCCTCCATCACCTGGAGCAAAATGACTTCGGCTTTTAGCCCAGAAGCTATGTAAAAAGTCGGGGCCAACACCTGCTCGGCCAGGGCGGAACCATCCAGGGGGACCAAAATGCGTTTGATTTGATCGGGAATGATCTGTTGTTGGCTGCGCATGATGACGGTGGGACAGGGAGCGCGCCGCACTACTTTTTCGGCGGTTCGGCCAAACGACCAGCGGGTCAGCCCGGAACGGCCGTGCGTCGTCATGATAATCAGGTCCACGCCATTTTCTTGAACATAGCGAATGATTTCCTGGGCGGGTAGGCCGGAGCGCACGGCCGTTTCCACCTGAAGCGTCAACGGCAAAATCCGGCTGCGCATAGATTTTAAATACAGCCCGGCTTCATAAGGTTCTGTCTGCACCGCCCGCGCCACCGGGTCCTGCGGGGAATGGTTTACGGTCGGAGCCACCACCGTCAATAGAACAAGTTCCGTCCCCACCCCTTCTGCCAACCGCGCCGCCGGCAGCGCCACCCGCTCGGCCAGGTCTGAACCATCTAATGGGAGTAAAATTTTTTTTAACTTCATAAAACCTCGCAAGTACCGCTATCGTACCATCATACCAATGACCTGTTGACAAACAAAGTATGCCCTGTTAGCCTACTTCGTACAAAAGGAGGTGAGATACATGTTATTTCTGCCGCATGAAGATGGGCAGGGCATGACCGAGTATGGGATTACCATCGTCTTAGTAGCCATTATCATCGTAGCTATTTTAACCCTTCTTGGCCCGCAAATCGGCAATATGTTTAGTCGAATTACAGGAGGATTCCCAGATTAAAGCCGGTCATTCATCATTGGTATTTTTCCCCTAAATTATTTTTTTATCTTGCGCCCCTTCACGGGGCGCTGCTTTTCTGTGTTATAATCTTCGCGCTGTGGTAGCGGAGAAGCAATTATGACAATTCCCGGTCTGGAAACGATCACCTCATTTCTGACAATTGTAGCGGCCGTGATGGGCGCGCTGTTGGCGGCGCTGTGGCTCAGCCTGGTGATTTGGGCTTTTCGGGACATGCGCTCGCGGTCGCGGGACCCATTCGCCCAAATTTTGGCGGCGTTGGTGGTGGCGGCGCTGCCCTTTGTGGGCCTCATCATCTACTTTATCCTGCGCCCGCCAGAAACGCTGGCCGAAGCTTACGAACGTGCCCTGGAAGAGGAAGCGCTGCTGCAAGAAATCGAAGAACGGCCGTCTTGCCCTGGCTGCTCGCGGACCATTGACGCCAACTGGATTCTGTGTCCCTACTGCCACACGCGCCTGCGTAAAGCCTGCCCCGACTGCCACTCGCTCATGGAACTATCGTGGAACCTGTGTCCGTTTTGCGGCAACCAACATATAGACCTGTACCACGTGCCGCTGCCAACCACAGAAGCGAACCCCACCCATCTACCAGACTTTGTGGCTCCCGCAGACGAATCATCGCCCAACACCCTGGCAGATGAAAGCGATGAACCAACGGCCGTTTCCCCTGCCCTGGAAAATCAACCAGACACGTAACCTGTACAAGGAAGTTGTTTCATGCTTGCCAAACTTAGACCCAGTCTGAACTTTGGCGTGTTGTTTAAGCCGGCGCTGTATTATTTGGCACGGCCGTTACGCCTGTTCCAAACATATGACTCCGCCAACCTCCGCCCCGATCTGATCGCCGGCATTACCGTTGCCGTTATCCTGCTGCCGCAAGCCATCGCCTTCGCCGTCATCGCCGAACTGCCGCCGCAAATGGGCATTTACGCCGCCATCATGGGCGCCGTCTTTGCCGCGCTGTGGGGGTCTTCCAACCAGTCGCACACCGGCCCGGCCAATGCCATCTCGCTGCTCGTCTTTTCCTCTCTGTCCGGCGTCGTCGCCGTTGGTTCCGATGATTACATAGTAGCCGCGGGTATGGTCGCCGTGATGGCCGGCCTCTTCCAACTGTTGATGGGGCTGGCCCGATTGGGCATTCTGGTCAACTTTGTCTCTCACTCGGTCATCGTAGGCTTTGCGTCTGGGGCGGGCATCCTCATTGCCATTTTGCAGCTCAAGCCGCTGTTAGGCTTGCAGTTCACCGATCAATCTATCGTGCAGAACATCAGCATGATTGTTACCCGACTGCCGGAAATACACGGGCCAACGGCCGTTATCGGCATCGGCGCGATGATGCTGATGATCATCCTGCGCCGCATCAACCGCAAATGGCCCGGCGCGCTGATCAGCATGATCATCGCCTCCATCATCGTCTACATTTTCAGACTCGACGAATCAGGCGTCAGCGTCATTGGACAGCTTCCCCGGCAGCTTCCCCCGTTGGCCGAACTGCCCTGGCTCAACTTGCGGCTCATCACCCAATTGTCGCCCGGCGCGCTGGCAATTGGGGCCATTGGTCTGGTGGAAACGGCGGCCATCACCCGCTCAATGGCTGTGCAGACCGGCCAAAGGTTAGACAGCAACCAGGAATTTGTCGGGCAAGGCATGGCCAACACCGCAGCCGGCATCTTCTCCGGCTTTCCCGTCGCCTGCTCTTTTTCGCGCGCGGCCATCAACTTGGAATCTGGTGCGCGCAGCCCGATGTCGGCCATTTTTTCCGCAATTTTTGTCGTTATTGCCATGTTTTTTGTGGGGCCGCTGGCCGCTTACCTGCCGCGCGCCGCCCTGGCTGGCGTGTTGATTGTCACCTCTTATGGCATGATCGATCAGGCAGAAATTCGGCGCATCTGGCAAGGCGCGGCCGGCGACGCCGGCATCATGGTCATCACCCTCTTCGGCACGCTGCTCCTTTCCATTGAATTTGCCGTCTTGTTGGGCATTTTGTTTTCCTTTGCCCTCTACGTCTTGCGCACCAGCACCCCCAGAGTCCATGCCGTCATCCCCGACGCCACATTTAAGCACTTCACCTATCAACCAGACAGAGAGCCATGTCCTCAGCTCAATATCATCGAGATTTTGGGCGACTTATATTTTGGCGCAGTCAACCACGTAGAGGAGATCATTCTCCACCACCTGGACAGGCATCCCGAACAGCGTTTTCTGATGCTGCGGATGCACAGCGTCAATCACGCCGACTTCAGCGGCATCCATATGTTGGAATCGCTGGTGCGCACGTTTCGGGAGCGAGGTGGTGATGTGTTTCTGGTGCGGGTGTCGCATCCGGTGATGAAGATCATGGCTTCTACCGGATTTGACAACTATTTGGGCGCAACGAATTTCCTGGAAGATGACAACGCGATTGCCTACTTGTTCTACCACAAACTAGATCCGGCCATCTGCATTTATGAATGTCCCTGGCGCGTGTTTGCCGAATGCCAGAACCTACCCAAACGCACCGACCTGATTGGCATCCCCAAACTGCAAGAAACGCCGGAAAACACGGTAAAGACCATCACGCCGCAGTGGCTCTGGCAGGCGCTGCATGGACCAACCAGACGGCCGCTGACCATTTGGGACGTGCGCGAACCGCGTGAATTTAGCCGGGGGCACATTCCAGAGGCCCAGCTATTGCCTTTGGCCGATGTTTTGGCTGCCGGCGAGCAGGAAACGGCCGTTGCCCCCGATGCCCCCCTCATCCTTGTCTGTCGCCAGGGCCGCCGCAGCCGGCGGGCAGCCTATGCGCTGCAACAACGGGGGTTTAACAACGTGCAGGTGCTGGAAGGTGGAATGGTCGCCTGGGAAGCGGCCGGTCTGTTAGAGGCAGTTGAGCTATGAATACGACACTTTCAACCCGTAACATTGGTTTAGACCTGATTCGCGTCACAGAGACGGCCGCCCTGGCCGCCGGCCACTGGCTCGGCTCCGGTGACCACCGGGCAGCCCACCGGGCGGCCACGCGGGCGATGGCCTCGGCACTGGATACGCTGGACATGGACGGCCGTATTGTCATTGGGGAAGAACGGCAAATGAACGGCCGTTCCCTTCTCGCCAGCGGCCAAAAAGTCGGCAACGGCGACGGACCAGAAGTAGATTTGGCCGTAGACCCCATAGATGGCACCAACCTGCTCATCAAAGGCCGCCCAGGAGCCATCTCCGTCGTCGGCATCACCCCTCGTGGCACATTATGGTCGCCCGGCCCGGCCGCTTACATGGAAAAGATCATCGTAGGCCAGGAAGCCGCCAGCGCCCTGGTCCGCGAATGCCTGGATGCGCCGGCCGCCTGGACCCTGGCCCTCATTGCCCGCGTCAAAAGCAAAGCCGTGCGCGATCTCACCGTCGTCGTGTTAGACCGGCCGCGCAACGAACCCCTTATCCAAGAAGTTCGCAACACCGGCGCGCACATTTTGCTCAAAGACGAAGGCGACGCCGAAGGGGCGCTGGTCACGTTATCACCAGGCACAGGGGTAGACATTCTGATGGGTATTGGCGGCGCACAGCAAGGCGTGTTGGCCGCCTGCGCCGTCAAGGCGATGAACGGCGGCATGTTGGCCCGCCTGGCGCCCCAAACCGCAGAAGAACGTCACGAAGTGGAAGCGGCCGGCCTGGACGCCAAGAAGATTATGACGTGCAGCGAATTGGTACGCACCGACGAGATCTTTTTCGCCGCCACTGGCATTACCGACAGCGCTCTGCTGCCGGCCATGCGCTTCAGCAGCAATGTGGCCGAAACCTATTCCCTGCTCATCCGCTCAGAAACCGGGACCCGCCGCTTTATTCACGCCGAACATGGAATGCGGGTGAAACCGTGATCCCTCGCAAATTCTCCCGGAGGCTGACAAGACAGGCGGAGATTGGCTCGCTTCAGCCTCCGGGAGGGTGAGAAAATGCTGTTCGCTGCGGCCGTTCCCGATCCACGCCACCCCGCCCCTGCCAGTGACCACGACATACCGAGACCGGCTGAAACCAGACAAGCTGCATCATCGCTTACGAACGCTGGCGCAGATGAATGTCGTAAACGCGCAGCGTTTCCGGGTGGAACAGCCAGGCCAGGCCCAACAACGGCTGCACCAGCGGGAAAAAGCCGTAATCGGCGCCAAAGTGCCGCCACACGGTGCTGCCAATCACATCCGGGATAATGAAACTGAGTGTCCCCACCACCAGCGTCATCGCCGATTCAAAGAGCAATACACCCACCGAGAGCTTCCAGGCCCAGGCGCGGCGCACAGCAAACCCGACAGTTGCCAACAGATAACTGGCAGCGGCGATAGCGCTGAGGTAAATAGGCAAAAAATCTGTCACCCCTTCTTTCAAGAAAAGCTGATAGATGGCGCGCGCGCCGGTGGAAAGGGCCAATACCGGATAAGACACGGCCAGGATAACGCCGGCCGCGCTGATAAACCCGGACAACCCGTTTTGGGCGATTGTTTCTGGCTGCGTCTGTTTGTCGGTTTGTTTAGATTGTGTCATGTCCTGTTATGCTCCTCGGTTATAAAGAGCCGACAGATCTCTGATACCTGTCGGCTTTGGTGATTATACCACGCCGGCGCAGCGGGGCTTTGTTAACAGAACCTTTACAAACTGTTAGCCGCGCCTTAACTGGCAGACGCCTGGATTCCGTCTCTGCGTATTGCCCTGACAAGTTGCCATGATATAATGCCTTCAATATGATGCTGCGAACGGAATACCTGTGGTAATCGTAAAACGATGGTCTTCTGGTGTGTGGTCTCTTAACCACCGGATAAGAGGTATGCAGACGGCCGTCACCTTACAACAACAATCTCCATGAGTGATACAATAACCCCTTCCAACACCAATGCGGCCGCCGCAAATGCGCCCAAAGTTGGTTTACAAATCTTCGCCGGGCGACGTGGACGCAAGCTCAGGGAGAATATGTTGGCTTATGCCCTTCTCTTTCCGGCGTTTCTGATTATTTTTACCTTCGGCATTTTCCCACTGGCTTTCTCCGCCTACCAAAGCACGCTCACCGGTCTGAATAAAATAGTAGGCACGTATACCGGCCTGGGCAACTATGTCAAAGCCGTCGCCAACCTGACCTATGTGATTGGCTTTTGGCTGGCGATTGGCTTTGGTTATACGGCCGTGCGCAGCCTGCTAAAAACCCGCCAAACCGCCCAGGAACACAACGAACGGCCGTGGCTCTGGCTCATTCCCGCCACGCTGCTCTCCGTCGGTATGCTCCTCTTCACCCGCTTCTTCTTCCTATTCCTGCCCCAACTGCTGGGCGTCGCCGACAAAATGCGCACCGCCCAACGCGCCGGCGAAGGCCCCCAATCCCTCCTGTTTCGGCAGTTCACCGGCGAAGCTTTCCGCCTGCCCCACGTGCAGCAAGCATTCTGGTTGGCTGTGGTTGTCCTCATCGCCGCCGCCATCCTCAGCTACGTTTTCAGCCGCGTCTTGCCAGACAGCCGCCATCAGGGCCAATATTACGGCAGCTTCGTCCAGGCATCCCTTCTCAGCCTCAGCGGCGCCATTTTGGCCTGGTACACCTGGACCGAAGTGCAACGCGCCTACGCCGAAGCGCTGGAAGCGGGCAAAACCTTAGACATTTGGGCGCAAGTCACCATCATCAGCGCCGGATTTGTGCTGCTCTTGCTCTCTTGGTGGTTGTGGGGCAGCGCCAGCCAGCGCGATTCCAACCTCAGCATGGCCTTGCGTCTCGGCGCGGCCGTCTTGCTGATGATCGGCGGCTACCTGCTCATTACCGAGCTGCCCCTGGCCATCGGCGCCGGCGACAAAAAATGGTGGTCCGGGCTGCGCACCACCGTTTACTACTCGTTGGGCACAATCCCGCTCCAGTTAGCCATCTCCCTGATGCTGGCGACCATCCTGTTTCAAGACATTCGTGGCAAATCGTTCTTCCGCATTCTCTACTTTCTGCCCTACATCACGCCTGTCGTCGGCGCGGCGGCCATCTTCCGCATCCTCTTTTCCGGCCGGGTAGATGCGCCCATTAACCGCATCGTCACCGGCCTCGGCTTTAACGCCCTGGGCTGGCTCAACGAACCTAAAGGTATCTTCCAAATGATGACCAGCAGCGCCATTACCCTGCCCGACTGGGCCGTCGGACCCAGCTTGTCGCTGGTCGTCGTCATTATCTTCAGCATTTGGACCTTTGTCGGCTTTAACACCGTCATTTTCCTGGCCGGGCTGGGCAGCATTCCCGGCACGTTGTACGAATCGGCCTCCATTGACGGCGCCGGCCGCTGGGCGCAGTTCCGGCACATTACCCTGCCATTGCTTTCCCCAACCATCTACTTACTCACCCTCTATGGCGTCATCGGCACGTTTAAGGCGTTTACCCACATCTTCGTCCTGCGCACCGGCGCTGCCCTCGGGACCACAGACACAGCCAGCGTCGTCATCTTCGACGCCTTCAATCGGGATACGCGCATTGGCTATGCGTCGGCTTTGGCCATGCTGCTGCTGCTTATTGTCATGGGGCTGACTATCGCCAACAACCGCATCGCCAGCAAACGAGTGTTCTATGGCTGATATAACCACCCCATCACCCCGGCAAAGCAACACGCCATCCCAATTGCACCCCAAAGCAATCCGCTTCGATGTGGGGAAGATGGTGATGTATCTCATTTTGATAGTCGGCGCGGCGGTGGCCGTCTTGCCTTTCATCTTCACCGTCAGCGTATCGCTGATGAACCTGACCGAAGCCACCGGCCGAACGCTTATCCCCTCCACACCCCAATGGGGCAACTACACCAGAGCCTGGCAGGAAGCGAAATTTGGCCTTTATTTTTGGAACAGCGTGCGCATCGCTTTTATTACCGTCACTGGTCAGGTGATTTTTTGCACGCTGGCCGCTTACGCCTTTGCCCAGTTTGAATTTCCGGGCAAAAATTTTCTGTTCGCTTTGCTGCTGTCTACATTGATTCTGCCGGAAGCCATCACCTGGGTTCCTAACTTCATCACCGTCTCCTGGCTGGGCCGGGTAACGCCGATCCAATGGATTAACAACTGGCCGGCATTGACAGTTCCGTTTATGGCCAGCGCCTTTAGCATTTTGATCTTGCGCCAATTTTTCCAGCAAATACCCGGCGAATTGTGGGATTCGGCGCAGATTGACGGCGCGGGTTATATGCGCTTTTTACTGCAAGTGGTCATTCCGCTGTCGAGACCGGCGCTGGTCAGCGTCATTTTGTTCAGCTTTATTGGCTCATGGAACGCCCTGGCCTGGCCAATTTTGGTGACGACAACGCCAGATTGGCGGCCGATTTCTTATGGCCTGTACAATTTTGTGGACGAGGGCGGCGCGCAAACCCATTTGCGCATGGCCGGGGCGGTGATCACCATTTTGCCGTTGATTATTGTGTATTTTTTCACCCAGAAGCAGTTCACCGAAGGAATTGCTACGACGGGCTTAAAAGGCTAATTCGCACAACACCATGTAAAGGAGGTGATGCCCGCGCCGGCTGCTGCATCGGCGGCCTGCCACCTGACGATATTCCACTTCTATTAGACTCGACGCCGACGTCTAACACGTCTGATTCACTTTATCAACACTTTTTGGAGGAGATTTTTGAAATGAACCATAAAACAATGAAACTTTTGCTGTTACTGTTTACGGCCGTTCTCTTCACCCTGGCTCTGGCTGCTTGTGGTGGGGACACAACCACGACCGAACCCGTCGCCCAGGCAACCACAGCGCCGGTTGAAGAAGTCGCCGCCGAACCCACCGAAGCGCCCATGGAAGAACCTACCGAAGAACCTATGGCCGAACCCACTGAGGCGCCCATGGAAGAACCCACCGAAGCGCCCATGGAAGAACCCATGACGGTCAACAACAGCCTGAACGGCGTTGACGAATGTATCATCGCCACCGACGGCCCCTTTGCTGGCGTGGACCCCACCGGCGTTAACATCGTCTGGTGGCACAACCACAGTGGTTCCCGCGAAGAAAAAATGCTGCCGTTGATTGATCAGTTCAACCAGAACAACGCCTGCGGCATCACCCTCGAAGCCCAAAACCAGGGCAGCTACGACGACATCCGCAACCAGGTCAACGCCAGCATCAACGCTGGCGACTTGCCGGCCGCGCTGGTTGTTGGCTATCAGAACGATCAAGCCTTCTACCAACTCAATGACACCCTGGCCGACCTGAACACCTTCCTGGCCGACGCCACTTGGGGTCTGAGCGAAGCCGACCAGGCTGATTTTTATCCCAGTTTCTTCGACCAAAGCATCCACCCGGTATTCGACAACCAACGCCTGGGCTTCCCGCCCAACCGCTCCATGGAAGTGATCTACTACAACCAGACCTGGCTGGAAGAATTGGGCTTCGATGGCCCGCCCACCACGCCCGATGATTTCCGTGAAATGGCTTGCGCCGCGGCTGAGGCCAATGGCGACGGAACCGGTGGCTTTATCCTGCGCGACGATGCGTCGGCGATGGCTGCCTGGACCTACGCCTTTGGCGGCGACATTCTCACCGAAGACGGCATGGCCTACTTGTATGATGGCGACGCTACCGTGGAAGCGATGGCCTTCTTGAAAGGCATGTTGGATGATGGCTGCGCCTACTTCTTCACCGAAGGTTTCCCGAACCCTGAATTTGCCGCCCGCCGGGCCATGTTCACCATGGGTTCCAGCTCTGGCATTCCTTTCTACGCTGGCGATGTGAAAACAATCGCTGAAGAAGGCAGCAAAGACCCCGACGTTTGGGGTGTAACGGCCGTTCCCTACACCACCGCCGAACCGGTGCAAAACATCTATGGTGGCGACATCATGATCACCAACACCACCCCGGAAGAACAACTGGCGGCCTGGATCTTCGTCAAATGGTTCACCACGCCGGAAGTTCAGGCGCAGTGGGACATTATCAGCGGTTACTTCCCGACACGCGCCGGGACCAGCGAATTCTTGACCGACTTCTTCACCGAGAATCCGCAGTGGGCGCAGGCGGTTGAACTGCTGCCCTTCTCCTATTACGAACCGCAGTTGATCTCCTACACCGCTGCCCGTGACGCCGCCCAGGCCACGTTCAACGCCATCATGCAGTTGTCCGCCGGCGCCACCACCGACGATATCCGCGCCCTTCTGACCGAGTTAACGGAAACGGCTAACGCTGCCCAGGAAGAGCTGATGTCCGAGGTTGGTCCGTAAAGGTCCGGAACACAATAATTTCCTGGTTAGACCTGACAAGTTTCCCCAAACTTGTCAGGTCTTGAGTGAACAGCCTCAAAGGTACACACCCTTGAGGCTGTTTCTTTTGACTTTTTATGAACGATTATTCTAACGCCCCCCAACCTGACGCCCTTCTGGCAGTGGCCCAGACAACGGCCGCTGCCGCCGGACAGATCATCCGCCAAAATTTCTACCAACCCCACCAGATCAGCAGCAAAGGCTTCCGCGATCTCGTTACCGATACCGATATTGCCGCCCAGGCCGCCATCACCGCTGCCATTCGCCATACCTGGCCGGATCATGGCTTCCTCACCGAAGAAGAAGACAGCGCTTTGCCCACGTCCGGCCCCATCATTTGGGTAATAGACCCATTGGATGGTACGACAAACTTTAGCCGGGGCCTGCCGGAAGTTTGTGTGTCCATCGCCGCCATGCGCTTCCCGGCCGCGAGTCGGCCAGAAATAGTGGCCGCGGCCATTTACGATCCGCTGCGCGACGAGTTGTTTAGCGCGGCGCACGGTCAGGGCGCTCATTTGCGCACGGGGGATGGGGTGATACGGCCGTTACACGTCAGCGCCATCCACACCCCTGGCGAAACGCTGCTCACCCACGATTGGAGCCACGTACCCATACACCGCCAACAAGGGTTGGACTGCATCAACCAACTGGCACACACCGTTTTTGGCATCCGCTGCGTCGGCACGGCCGCCCTGGCCCTGGCCTGGATAGCCGCCGGCCGCACCGACGCCTACCTGAACTTCAGCCTGAAACCATGGGACGTGGCCGCCGCCGCCCTGCTGCTGGCCGAAGCCGGCGGCCAACTGACCATGACGACCGGGGCGCCACTTTTGTGGGATGTGAAGGGCATGAGTTGTATTGGCAGCAACGGCCGTGTTCATCGCCTGTTGCTAGATATTGTGACAAAATACACAAGCTCGCCGACCGACAAATAAGAATTATTCACCCTACGCAACCAAGCGGCGGTTTGATACACTACAGACAATTGTGACACCGGGAACAAATCAACCCGGTATCTCCTGGCGGTTTGAACTATGCGCTGGCCTCATTATGAACACGTCTTTTTTGACTGTGATTCAACCCTCACCACCATCGAAGGCATTGACGTGCTGGCCGACTACGCCGGTAAAAAATGGCGCGTCGAAGTCCTGACCCGCGCCGCTATGGATGGCGAATTGGACCTGGAAGAAGTGTACGGCAAACGACTCCAGGCCGTAAAACCTACCCGCGAACAAATCCGCAGCATCCGTCAGGCGTATAAGCGCAACGTGGTGGAAGACGCCGCGGCGGTCATCGCCGCGCTGCAACACCTGGGGCACAAGGTTTACATCATCAGCGGCGGGCTGGCCGAGCCGGTGGAGGAATTTGGCATTTTCCTGGGTGTGCCCCAAGAAAACATCCGCGCCGTCGGCGTGGCCTACAACCAACTGTCCGGCGATTGGTGGCTCAACAACCAGCCCTACACCGAAGGCGACATGAAATACCTCACCTTTGAAGAAGGCGCGCTGACCATCAGCGATGGCAAGGCGCAAATTGTGCGCGAACTACTGGCCGGGCAGCGCGGCCGTTCGCTGCTTATTGGCGATGGCAACAGTGATTTATTGGCAGGCACGGCCGTTGACCTCTTCGTCGGTTATGGCGGCATCATCGAACGGCCGCGCGTGCGCGACCAGTCCCCCATCTACCTGCACACCACCAGTCTGGCCCCATTAACGGCCGTTGCCGCCGGTCCCGCCGCCCAACAACAACTACACAACAGCCCCCATTTACCCGTATTTCAAAAAGGCTTAGACCTAATCCAAACAGGAGCATTAACATTTAACGATGAACGACTCAAATCAAAATTCACCCAGGCACTCCATGCCACACGTCAAACTCTTCATCCCCGGACCAACGGAAGTCCGTCCTGAGATTCTGGACGCCCAGGCGGCATGGATGATCGGCCATCGGATGCCCGAATGCACCGACCTCATCGCCCGCATCCGCCCCAAATTGGGCCAGGTGTTTCAGACGGAAAAGCGCGTCCTGATCAGCGCCTCCACCGGCTCTGGGCTGATGGAAGCGGCCGTGCGCAACTGCGTCGGGCAAAAGGTACTCAACTGCGTCAACGGCGCGTTTAGCAAGCGCTGGCACGAAATCGTCGTCGGCAACGCCAAAGACAACGAGGTGCTGGAAGTAGAATGGGGCCAGCCCATCCTGCCAGAACAGGTGGCCGAGCGATTGGCTGGCGGCGGCTTCGATGCCGTCTGCCTGACCCACAACGAAACAGCCACCGGCGTAACCAACCCCATCCCCGAACTGGTGCAGGCCATCCGCCACAGCCCCAACGGCGACCAGATCATGATCTTGGTAGACGCTGTCAGCAGCCTGGGCGGCGCCGACATTCGTTTCGACGAGTGGGACCTGGACGTACTGCTGACCTCGACGCAAAAGTCGTTTGCCCTGCCGCCGGGGTTGGCGTTTGCGGCCGTCTCCGACCGGGCCATGGCCAAAGCGGCCACCATCCCCGACCGCGGCTGGTATTTCGACTTTCTCACTCTGGAGAAATACCTGGTCAAAGACCAGACGCCCTCCACTACCGTCGTTTCGCTGATGTACGCCCTGGATCAACAACTGGATTACATCCTGGCCGAAGGGCTGCAAAACCGTTTTGCCCGCCACCTGGCAATGCGCGACCGCACCATCGCCTGGGGCAAAGGGCATGGCATCGAAATCTTTGCCGCCGCCGGGTATGAATCGCCCACCGTTACCTGCTTCAGCAATAACCTGAACATAGACATCTCCGCGCTAAACAAATTCCTACGCGAACGGGGCATGATCATCTCCAATGGCTACGGCGCAAAATTGAAAAACGTCACCTTCCGCATTGCCCACATGGGCGACTTGCAGATGAGCGACATGGAAGAACTGTTTGCGGCATTAGACGAGTATCTGGCAGCCTAGACAAATTGGGAAGAGGCGTGTTTCCTCAGAAAGCCAGTTTGTAGGACAGGTTTGTTAATTTGTAGGGCAAGATAACATCTTGCCCTTTATTTTTGGGTTCTTCAGGATTTCACCAGGTAGACACCAGACGTAGGGGCGACCTTTGTGGTCGTCCTCGACTGGGCGGGGACAAGACCCGCCTCTACATCTAGCGATACCCCACGAGATCCGCAAGACCCCCTTTTTAGATGGCAGCTTACACAATATACCATGCCAGAGAGCCACATAACCCTATGTACCGAATTCTTGTATCAGACAAATTGGGCGCAGCCGGCCTGGACCTGTTAGATCAGGCCAACGACGTGCAGTACGACCTGAAACCGACGATGAGCAAGTCGGAGTTCCTACAAACCATCCCTGGCTATGAGGCGCTAATCGTGCGCAGCGGCACGGCCGTTGACGAAGACGTGCTGGCCGCCGGAACACATCTGCGCGTGGTGGGGCGGGCCGGCGTGGGCATAGACAACATAGATGTAGACGCCGCCTCCCGGCGCGGCATCATTGTCACCAATACGCCCACCGCCAACAATATCGCCGCCGCCGAACAGGCGTTAGGGCTAATGTTGGCCGTAAGCCGCCATACCGTTCCGGCCCACATTGCCCTCGGCGCCGGCGAATGGGAACGGTCCCGTTTTATGGGCAGCGAGCTGTATGGCAAAACGTTGGGACTAATCGGCTTTGGGCGTATCGGTCGGCTGGTGGCGGCGCGCGCCCACGCCTTTGGCATGGAAGTTGTGGCCTATGACCCTTACATTTCCGAGGCGATAGGGCGAGAAATGGGCGTGACGCTGCTGGACCTGGAAGACTTGCTGCCACAGGTGGATTACATCAGCCTGCACACCGCCTACACGGCGGAAACGGACCAGATCATCAACGCCGCGGCCATCGCCCGGATGAAGGATGGGGTGATTATTGTGAACGGGGCGCGGGGTAAGCTGATTGACGAGGCGGCGCTGGCGGCGGCGCTGCGCAGCGGCAAGGTGCGCGGCGCGGCGCTGGACGTGTACAGCGCCGAACCGCCGGTGGACAATCCTCTGTTAGGGCTGCCAAATGTCGTCCACACGCCCCATCTGGGAGCCAGCACCCACGAAGCGCAGACGGAAGTGGCGGCGCAAATTGTGGCCCAGGTGTTGGATGCGCTACGCGGCGTGGATTTTCGGCACGCAGTGAATATGCCTTTTACGGTGGGGCCAGGGGAGTATCAGAAGATACGGCCGTATATGCGTCTGGCCGAAAAGCTGGGCAAACTGGCCGTGTGCCTGGCCGATGGATTGATTCGGCAGGTAGAAGTGGAAGCCAGCGGCGAAGCGGTGGAAAACCAGGTGAAGGCGATTGCCGCCGCGCTGCTAAAAGGCATCCTCAGCGACAGCTACGACGGGCCGCTGAACGCCATCAACGCCCCCTTATTGGCCGAGCAGGCGGGTATCACCATCCGTCAGGCCAGGGGCATGAACGGCGTGGATTATCCCAACCTGGTTTCTTGCCGGGTGACATGGGATGGCGGCGAGCGGATGCTGGCCGGCGTGCTGTTTGGTGGCGCGGAGCCGCGTGTTGTGCAGTTGGATCAGTACAAGTTGGAAGCACGGCCGGAAGGTGTGCTGCTGATCATGCAAAATGAAGATGTACCGGGCGTAATTGGGCAAATTGGCACGATTTTGGCCGCCTATAAGGTGAACATTGGTGAGTGGCGCATGGGGCGGAATGAACCGGGTGGGCAGGCGTTGTCGTTTATCAACCTGGACAGTGTGCCGTCAGCGACGGCGCTGCACGCTTTGGGGGAGATTACGGCCGTTACCAAACTCAAGCTGGTCATTATCTAAAACAAGCGGTTGGCCCAGGCCAACCGCTTGTTTATTACTTATTCTTGGGGATGATCCGCACTTTGCGGCGGCCGCCTTCGCCGCTGCTTTCGGTGTAAACATATTTGTCTTCACGCAGCGCCATGTGGATGATGCGACGTTCGTGGGGCGGCATCGGTTCCAGGCTCATGGCTCGTTTTTGTTTGGCGACTTTTTGGGCCATGCGTTCGGCCAGGCGCGTCAGGGCTTGCTCGCGGCGTTGACGATAGCTTTCCACGTCAATGACAAAGCTGGCGCGTTGGTGTAGTTGGTGGCCGACCATCAGACGAGAGACGTATTGCAAAGCGTTCAGCGTCTCGCCGCGCGGGCCAATCAGGCTGCTCATGTCCTGGCCGTAAATCTCAATGACGTTGACCCGCCGGCCGGTCAGGTCGTCTGGCTCAGACAGGCTGGCTTGCAGAGTGGCATTGACGCGCATTTTGGCTAACAACTCACCGATAACGGTGACGGCCGTTTCCCCTTCTTGTTCACGCAAAGCCACTTCTTCGGCGCTTTCGGGGGTAATAACGGCCGTTTTGACCGGTTGTGGTTTGGGTTCTGGTTTGGGAAAGGTGGGTGATGGCGGTTGGGGAACGGCCGTGTACACCGGCTTCTGTGGCACTGGCAGCGGTTTTACCGGAACTGGCGGCGCGTCGGCCGCCGGTTTTACCGGCAATGACGGGGCGACAGGTGATTGGACCGGCTTCAAGCGCGTCAGCCGGACGACAGCCTCGCGCGCCCCAATGCCCAGCAACCCTTTGCTGCCTTTGTCCAAAATTTCCACTTCTACGTCATCACGCGACACGCGTAATTTACTCAGACCAGCGGCAATAGCCGCTTCAACATCAGATCCCTTCGCTTCAATTTTTTGTTCCATAGACATTTCTTCGACTCTCTTCGCTGCCTAGCGTTTCGCCGAGCGCTGTTTACGTTTAGAAGTTGGTGGTTTCGTTTTGTAAGGTTCAGGTCCACCCGTTTCACCGTCAGAAAATTCGCTTTTTTCCGGCAGCATCGTTTCCGCAGAAACCGAGGTCACTGGCTTAACGACGGCATCGCCGTGAGGCATGACACGCTGCATATACAAGCCCTGCAAAATCCCAATGACGTTGGAAAAGACAAAGTACAGCGATAACCCGGCCTGAAATTGCAGCGAAAAGAAGCCAAACATAATTGGCATGGTGTACTGCATAGACTGGGTCATAGCGGCCGTTGGGTCTTCTTGCTTTTTATCCTTACCATTTTGCGTCTTGGGTTTGGGGGTAAGATATTTTTGCTGCACAAACATCGTCGCCACAACCAAAATAGGCAAAATGAGGAAGGGGTCCGGCTGGCCCAGATTCCAGATAAACGCATGGTTGTTAATCGGCAGAATCAACGACAAATCAATGCCGTCATACACCCGCTGCGTCAGTTCAAACAACGCCTGGGGCGTCGTACCCAGCATAATCTGAAAGACCTGGAACATGCCAAAGAGAATGGGCATTTGGATGATGAGCGGCAGGCAACCGGTCAGCGTATCAGCCGGGTTATAGCCGATTTTGGCGAATTCTTCCTGCAGCTTCTGCGGATTGTCTTTATATTTTTTCTGAATTGCTTGAATTTGCGGTTGAATCTCTTGGGTCTTCATCATCGAGCGCTGCTGGCGGATATTCAGCGGCAGCGTAATTAAGCGAATGATGATGGTAAACACCGCAATCGCCAGAAGCAGGTTGTTGCCGAGAAAGTCATACAGCAACAACATCGCGTTTAGCATGGGGTTAACGACAAATTGAGCCCACATAAAATTTGATCCTATCCCAGGTGACTGGTTTGATTAATTAGCACTCGCCGCCAATGTCCACTGCTGGCTGCCTGTTTCACCATCAAAACCAGCCAGCAAAAAATCAGGGCTGTTGTGAAGCGCCACTACCAGGGTATTATCAACCATCACCGGCGTGGTATAAACCAGTCCCGGCGCTGCTTGCTGCCAGAGCTGTGCCCCAACGTCCGTCGAGAAAGCGGTTATCTGCCCATTGGAGCTTGCCAGATTGCCCTGTGACACAAAGTACACCAGGCCATCGGCAGCGATGGGGCTGGTTTGAATGGGGCCAACAACTGCCTTTTGCCAGAGCAAATCGCCTGTGTCTGCGTTTAAGGCAAAGACATTGCCTTGCAGATCGCCAAAGAAAACAGCGCCATCCACCACGGCCGGCGCACCCCATACCCAATCTGGTGTTGTATAGGCCCAGATTTCTGAGCCAAACTGGGAGCGGTCCAAGGCGTGGAGTTGGCTGTCGAAGCTGCCCACGTAGATACGGTCGCCGACGATGACAGGAGAGCCAGAAACGGCTCCGGAGGTTTCCCATTGGCCGAGCTTCGCGCCTGTTTCGACGTCTAAAGCGTAGACATTGCCATCCAATGACGATACATACAATGTACCATCGGCGAAGGCTGGCTGGCCCCAAATGGCATTTTCAGCCACAAAAGGCGCGTCCCACAGCGGCGCGCCGGTGTCTGTGTTGAGGGCAAATACATGGTTGTCGGCCGTGCCCACAAATACCCGGTCGCCAACAACCAGGGGCGGGGCCACGATTTTGTCGGCGGCTAAGCCAGACTGATCCCAAATGGTGGCGGGGGTGGTAGGCTGCTCTTGCAGACCTAAGATGTGGACGATGATTTTGGGGCTGAACATACCGCCAGCCGCGCCAAAATCGCCGATGACCACACGGCCGTCATCTACGGCCGGCGCGGCATAATATTGGGCAGAACTGCGGCTGGCCGGAAAGCTCCAGACGCGGCTCTGGCTGCTGACGTCGAAAGCGGTGACGTTTGCGCCATGGGCCAGGTATACAACGCTGCCAGCAGCGGATAACCCAGGCCAGTTTACGTTTTGCACTTGTCCGGTGCAAGCTGCCAGGACAAAGCTGGCGATGATGAGAAAAAAGGTAACTGGCTTAAGGAACGGCCGTTTTGCTGCGTACAAAGAGGAGCCTCCGATTAGGGAACCGGGTCATAACCGCCAGGATTAAACGGATGACAGCGCGCCACGCGCTTCACCGCCATCCAGCCACCTTTTAAAAAGCCATGCCTTTCAATGGCTTCATAGCCATAATGCGAGCAAGTAGGCGTAAAGCGGCAGCTTGGCGGAAAGGCCGGTGAGATAAATCTTTGATAAAAGCGAATGAGCAACAGGGCAAAGCGCTTCATGACATCCCCGTGGTTGAGGCGGGGTCGTCGTGTTGTGGCGCTTGCAGCAGATGTAAGCGTGTTAACAAAGAGAGTACGGCCGTTTCCACTTCCCAGTATGACGCACCAACTATCTCGTGGCGGGCGATGAACACACAATCGTAACCCTGTTCAATTTCCATCAAATGACCACGAACTGCTTCACGCAGTAAACGCCGGGAGCGGTTTCGCTGCACGGCGTTCCCAACGCGGCGGCTGGCGATAAACGCAAACCGGCTAACATCCAACTCATTTGGATGAGCAATCAGCACAACCAGGGGATGACGACGACTCCGACCCTCTTGTCTGACACGTTTCAGATCGGCAGAACGCCGCAAACGATAGTGAAGTTGCAGCATCCCCCAAGGCTAAAGCCTAGCCACCTTTGCCTTTGTAAAGATTGCCTTGCCGCTTCACCGAGCGGTAAGCAGTCGCCGAAGTGGCGTTCCAATTGATCCGCTTGCCAAATTGATTCATGTCAACGGTTAACGAGCGGCGGCCTTTGGCGCGGCGCGTTTTTAACACGTCCCGCCCACCTTTGGTCTGCATCCGCTGACGAAAGCCATGAACACGCATCCGGCGGCGGATTTTTGGTTGATATGTACGCTTTACCATGTCTAAATTCTCCCAAAAAAACCAGGGCTTTGAAGCCCTGTGATGATTTCATGCCAGGTTATCATGCTGCCACACTGCTGATAAGGCAGTGCGACGTAAAATTATACATGAGCGGTATAGGTGGGTCAAATCTACGGTAGTCCTGGTTTTATACCTGATCCATAGATTCGATGATCTGGCCCACCAGTCCGTAATCCTGGGCCTGTTTGGCCGACATCCAGAAGTTACGGTCTGTGTCTTTTTCCACTTTTGCCAGTGGTTGGCCGGTCTGGGCGGCAAAGGTCTCGTTGAGGCGCTTGCGCATCTTGATGATCTCTTCCGCCTCAATGGCAATGTCTGAAGCCTGGCCGACAGTGCCGCCCATGGGTTGGTGGAGCAAAAAGCGCGTATTGGGCAAACTGTAGCGGTTCTCTTTGTCGGCGGCGGCATAAATGAGAGCGCCGGCGCTGGCAACCCAACCGGTTCCAATGATTTTGACGGTTGGCTTGACAAAACGAATCATGTCGAAGATGGTATCGCCGGATTCCACATGGCCGCCGGGGGAGTTGACGATGATTTTGATGTCGTCATCGGAATCGGCCGCCAACACCAGGAGCTGCCGGGTAATTTCCTGGGCGACCTGCATGTTAATTTCGCCAAAGAGCAGGATAGTACGGGTCTCCAACAGCTTCTCTACCAGGTTAAAGCGGGGGCTTTTGTCGTTTTCCGGTTTCTGCGCCGGTTGTTCTTGCTCTTGCTCTTCTTCCAGTTCTTCGTCTTGTTCTTGTTCTTCTTCCATGAAATGAGTCATGTGTCGGTCTCCAGGTTGATTTGCGCCGCCGGATGGGGGCAGTGGTTGTTGAATGGCTAGTAGACGTAAACCGCGATCCGTATGATGTTTTCCGTTGGCATTTGCCAAAGACCGCGCCCTACGGAATACGGGATACGGATTACCGAATACGTGTACTAGATTATGCCTGATTACCATTAGATTGGCGTAAACGGCCGTTACCCCAATGACTCGCAGGCAAAGTGAATTGTGCCACGGAGCGGCTTATCCTTCAAATAAAAAGGGGCGCAGTACGCGCCCCTGGGGTAAATCGTTAGGATGTGTTAATGGTTAACGCTTGAGGTTGGTGAAGGCAGCCAGTCCGGGATAGACGGCCGTATCGCCCAATTGGTCCTCAATACGCAGCAGTTGGTTGTACTTGGCAACCCGGTCGCTGCGCGCCGGCGCGCCGGTTTTGATCTGCCCGGCGTTCAAGCCCACCACCAGGTCGGCGATGGTGGCGTCTTCGGTTTCACCACTGCGATGGCTGACAACGGCCGTCCAGCCATGCCGGTGTACCATATCAACCGCCTGAATAGATTCTGTCAGGGAGCCAATCTGGTTCACTTTGCAGAGCAAGCTGTTGGCTGCCTGGCGTTCCAGCGCCATCTCAATGCGCTTGACATTGGTCACCAGCAAGTCGTCACCGACAATTTGGATGCGGCTGCCCAGTTTGAACATCATCAACTGCCACGCGTCCCAGTCATCCTCAGCCAGCCCATCTTCGATGGAAATGATGGGGTATTTATTGACCAGGTCCACGTAAAAGTCCACCATTTCCGCGCCGGTAAGCTGCTTGCCTTCCACTTTCATGTTGTACAGGCCATTTTCGTAAATCTCTGAAGCAGCCGGGTCCATAGCAAACATGATCTGTTCGCCCGGTTTGTAACCTGCTTTTTCGATGGCAGCCAACATCAGTTCAAACGGTTCGGCATTGTTCTTCACGCGGGGAGCAAAACCACCTTCGTCGCCAACAGTGGTTCCGTACCCTTTGCTGTCCAGTACCTTTTTTAAGCTCTGGTAGATTTCAGCGCACCAGCGGGCCGCTTCGGCAAAGGTGGGCGCGCCGACGGGCATGATCATGTATTCTTGCAGGTCGGTGGCCCCGGCGGCGTGTTTGCCGCCATTCATAATGTTCATCATGGGCACGGGCAGGGTGCGCGCGGAGACGCCGCCCAGGTAACGGTACAGGGGCAGGCCCACGCTGATGGCCGCCGCTTTGGCGACGGCCAGAGAAACGCCCAAAATGGCGTTGGCTCCCAGGCGTTCTTTTTTCTCGGTCCCATCCAGAGTAATAAGCGCCTGGTCTATGCCCACCTGATCGGTGGCGTCCCAACCAACAATGGCTTCGGCGATTTCTTCGTTGACGGACTGGACGGCTTGCAGCACGCCTTTACCGCCATAGCGGCTTTTGTCGCCGTCGCGTTTTTCCCAGGCTTCGTGAATGCCGGTGGATGCGCCGGAGGGCACAATGGCTGAACCGACGGAGCCATCGAACAGTAAAACTTCAACTTCTACAGTGGGGTTGCCGCGAGAATCCAGCACTTCACGGCCGTGAATTCCTTCAATATAGGTCACAGGTATCACTCCTTTGCTAAAGCCTAAAGATTCGGGAAAACCTTTAGCGTCTTGCGAAAACTATTTTTTTGACAATCGTTCAAGTTGAAAGACCACCCGCAACTATACCGAAGCCGTCCTGAAACCGCAACCACAGGCGTCATGAGAAATACCTGTCATTTATCATGTTATCGGGCGATGGCTGGCAAAATCCACAATACAATCATGCCCGCCACAATCGTCCACAGCACATTTTTGCTGCGCCAGGCGACGACGGCCGCGAACAGGCCAGCCAGCAGCCGCTCGTTGCCCAGAGAGATGTCTGGCGCGCCGCCGGGCATGAATAGTTCGGGGAAGATGATGGCGCAGAGTACGGCCGTTGGCACAAAACGCAGCGCCTGCCTGGCCGTTGCGCCAATCTCCATGCGCTCCAGCAGCAGCAGCGGCCCCAGCCGCAGCCCATAAGTCACAATCCCCATGCCGATAATCGCCAGCCAAATGTTCATAGATTTGCCTGCCTGCGGCGCTTACTCCGGTTCTCCAAGACCACGCCAATGCCAATGCCGGTCAGCGCGGCGGCCATGAGGCCCAATTTGTAGGGCAGGCTGTAGGCCAGCAGCGCCATCACACCAGCCGCCACCGCTGCTGCCACAAACGGCCGTTCCTTTAACGCCGGCACAACAATGCCAATAAAGGTCAGCGCCAGGGTGAAATCCAACGACCAACTGGCCGGAACTTCCGCGCCCAAGAAAATGCCAATGGCCGTGCTGAGCTGCCACGACGCCCATAATGTCAGCCCGGCTCCCAGAAAAAACCAGTGTTTGTGGACAACGGCTGTGTGGCGATTGGCGTAGTGGACGGCCGTTACCGCATACGCCTCATCCGTCAGCAAGTACGCCAGCAGCCAGCGCCAGCGGCGCGGCAGATGGCCCAAATCTGGGCTTAGGGCGGTGCTGTACAAGACGTGGCGCAGATTCACAACGGCCGTCGTCAACCACAATACCGACAGCGGTGCGGCCGCGCCCAACAACTGCGCCCCAATAAACTGAGCCGAGCCGGCAAACACAATCGCCGACATCGCCTGCGCCTGCCAGGCATTCAGCCCGGCCGCCAGGGCCAACACGCCATAAATCATGCCAAAAGGAATCACCCCCAGGGCGATGGGCAGTTCGGCGCGAACGCCGACCCACCATTGGGTCAGGCGCGGCCGCGTTTGTGATTGAGGTTGAGGCATCATGCTAGAGATGGTAATGGGGTCGCGGCAGAGAAGCAAATAGCCAGGAACAACAATTTTGCCGCAGGCCAATGGCGTCTATAATTAGGTGATTGGCCTGACGGGTCATATGGAGCAATGAGGCTAGAATTGTCAAATCTTAAAGATTTGACAACTCTATTTTCAGGAGGAAGACCATACATGCAAGCATTGGAATCGCTTAAACATGGGTTGGGATTGGGCAATATTTTGCTCATATTGGCGTTGTTCATCCCGGCGGCTGTGGTATTGGAATTGACCCATGCCGATCCGGTAATGGTTTTTGTGGTAACGGCCGTTGGCGTTATCCCCCTGGCCGGTATGATCGGGCAGTCTACAGAGTCTCTGGCCGAAAAAGTGGGGCAGCGGTTAGGTGGCCTGCTCAACGCCACCCTGGGCAACGCCGCCGAACTCATCATCTCCCTCGTCGCCCTGCGCGCCGGGTTGATCAATCTGGTTCTGGCCTCCATCACCGGCTCCATTTTGGGCAATTTGCTGTTGGTATTGGGCCTGTCTCTATTGGTCGGCGGCATCAAAAATGGCAAACAAACCTTCAACCGCTCCAACGCCGGCATAGACGCCACCCTGCTCATCCTGTCGGTTATTGCCCTGGGCATCCCGTCGTTGTTCAACTGGGCGTTGGAGCCAGACTTTGCCGCCGTTGAAGGATTGAGCCTGGGCGCTTCCACCGCCATGCTGGTGATGTATGGCCTGGTGGTACTCTATTCATTTACCTCGCAGCCCAACCACGACGACCCGGTCATACGTGAGGCCCACGCCCCATCCGGTTGGTCCACCACCCACGCACTGGTCATTTTAACAGTCGCCGTCGCTCTGATTGTGGTACTCAGTGAAATTCTGGTGGGCGCGGTGGAGCATGTCACTGAACTGTTAGGCTGGAGCGAGTTTTTCATCGGCATCATCCTCATTCCGCTGATCGGCAACGCCGCCGAACATCTGGTGGCGGTGCAGGTAGCTATCAAAAACAAGATGGACCTGAGCCTGAGCATCGCCATCGGTTCCAGTTTGCAGATCGCCCTGTTTGTCGCTCCTCTGCTGGTGTTCCTGAGCTTGCTCATGGGCAACCCGATGCAGTTGGAGTTTACCCAATTTGAACTGGCAGCTGTAGCCGCCGCCGCGTTTATCGCCGCCTTTGTGTCGCTAGACGGGGAAAGCATCTGGCTGGAAGGGGCGATGCTGTTGATTGTGTACGTCATTTTGGGATTGGGTTTCTTTTTCCTGTAACGGCCGTCTCTCATCACCATGAACACACCTTCCACGCGCGCCCGACTCTTTGGTTACCTGGACAACCTGCGGCAAATGAGAACATGGGGTGTTCCCCAGGCGCAGGTAGACGAGGCCATCAACCGGGCCGAACTGCGTATCTTGCCATTTATCTATGGCAGCATCACCTTCTTTTTTATCGCCTATCTCCTGATCCAGATCGTGTTTTTGCGCGAACCGGGGATGCCGGTGCTGGTGGCGGCCGGCCTGGCCAGCACCCTGCTGCTGGCGGTGCTGTGGGCGCTGCTGGTGCAGAACAAGTTTTCACCCTGGCAGGCCGAAAAGTTAGCCGCCGTTTTGGCCTTCACCGTCCTGGTGAACATCCAACTCCGCTTTTACCTGACCCAAGACCCCAAACAGGCAGCCAACCTGGCCCTGTTTGTTTTTGGCGTCAGCGTCTTATTCCACGCCACGCGCTGGTACTTGTTCATGATGGCCCTGGCGTTTGCCGCGCTGGGCCAGGCGTTTCTCTTTTTTGTAGACGGGCAAGATTTCCGCTATTACCTGGTGGTGCTGTTGGCGGCGGCGGCCACCGGGTTGGTAGCCCACATAGGCCGCGTGCAGGCTTACCGGCGGGCGGAGATTTTGCGCATGTTGGGCGAGCAGCGCGAACAGGAGCTGCAGCGCCTCAACAGCGAAATCAAACAGTTTAATCAGCAGTTGGAGGCAATGGTCGCCGAGCGCACCCAGGCTTTGCAGGCCGCTTATACCCGCCTGGAACGGCTGGACAAGACCAAAACCGACTTCATCGCCATCGCTTCTCACGAACTTCTGACCCCCCTGACCATCATCAACTTAAATGCGCAGATGTTTATGCAGGATGAACAGGTGCGCCAAGATGAGGTCTATGCGCGCTGGTCGCAGGGCATTGATACCGGTGTGGTGCGGATGCAAGAAGTGGTAGATCGCATGTTGGATGTGGCGAAGATAGACAGCCAGTCGTTGGATTTGCAGCCGGCGCCGCTGGACCTGCGCTTTTTGCTGCGCCAGACGGCCAATCGTTTTCGCGCCGCCCTGGCCGAACGCCACCTGAGCCTGGAATTTGCGCCCCTGGCGAATTTGCCAGAGGTGGAAGCCGACGCCGAGGCGATGCAGAAGGTGTTTTATCACCTGTTTATGAACAGCATTAAGTATACACCAGACGGCGGGCAGATTTGGGTGGACGGCCGTTTCCTGCCACCATCTTCCGTAGAAATCACCATCGCCGACAGCGGCATTGGCATTGCCCCGGATGTGCAGCCCTTTATCTTCGACAAGTTTTACCAGACCGGCGAAGTGATGCTGCACTCCTCCGGCAAGACCAAATTCAAGGGGGGCGGCTCTGGGCTGGGGCTGGCGATTGTCCGTGGGATTGTGGAGGCGCATCACGGCCGTGTCTGGGTAGAAAGCCCGGGCCTGGATGAAGCTGCCTGCCCTGGCAGCCGCTTCCACATCGTCTTACCGCGGCAGCAACCCAATACCACTGTGAATTGAGTTGTGAAGTCTGGCGTTTGGGGGTTCACCCAATCCCCAATCCCGTTTCAAACCTTACGGCAGACCAGCACCCCCGTCCCAATCGGCACAATCAGCGCATCTACAAGCGGGTCGGCCAGCGCCCGATCCAGGATGGGCTGCAACACAGCGCGATGGTTGATGGCGTTATCGGCCACCAGCAGGCCGCCACGCACCAGACGCGGCACAACTGCCTCGTAACAGTCGGCGTAAATATCTTTCTCCGCGTCCAAAAAGCAAAACCCAATCTGGCCCAACGCCGGTAAAAACTCACGCGCATCGCCCTGCACCAGTGTCACCACGTCTGCGACGCCCGCCTGGGCAAACGTTGCCGTCGCCAGGGCGACCTTGGCCGACAGCACCTCAAACGTGGTGAGGCGGCGGCCTATTTCCCGGCAGGCCAGCGCCAGCCACAAAGTGGAATAACCGGCGCTGGTCCCAATCTCGATCACCTCACCTTCCGGCGCTAACGCCGCCAGCAGCGCCAAAAATTGGCCCGTCTCCGGCGGAATTTGGCGCAGCCGTTCCAGGCGGGGCGTGCCATCATCGCGGTCACGCCTGTCAATCATCTCCAACTCGTGCATCCGCGCCAACATGGGTTCAGGAATGGTATGAAACATGGCTGTCCTCTTAACTGTAGGCTGTTAGGATCCAGGCTAACGGATTACGGATTACGGATTGCGCTGCTAACGCTCTTCCAACGGAACCCACTGCCGGTTCATCTCGCCGACGTACAACTCTTTGGGGCGGATAATACGGCCGTTTGCCATCTCCTCAAAACAGTGCCCCAACCAGCCGCCCACCCGGCCCACAGCAAAGGTTGGCGTGAAGAGGGCTGTGTCCAGACCCAGCCCATGCAGCAGCAGCGCGGTATAAAATTCGACGTTGGTTTGCAGATTGCGACCCGGTTTGTATTCGGCCAATAGGGTGACGGCCGTTTGTTCCACCGATTTTGCCATCTCATACAAAGCCATATCCCCATCCGCCTGATACAACGTTTCCGCCGCCGCCGCCAACACCTCGGCGCGTGGGTCGCGCACTTTGTAGACGCGGTGGCCGAAACCCATCAGCCGTTCACCCCGTTCAATCTTGGCCCGCAAATACACCTCTGCCCGGTCGGCCTGAGCAATCTCAAAAACCATATCCAACGCCGGGCCGGGCGCGCCGCCGTGCAGCGGCCCCTTTAGCGCCCCCACCGCCCCGGTAATCGCCGACACCAGATCGGATTGGGTTGAAATGATGACCCGCGCCGTGAAAGCTGACACATTGAGGCCATGATCGCTGACGGTGTTGAGATAGGTTGTCATGCCGCGCGTCTGGGCAGGCGACGGCCGTTCCCCCTTCAGCATGTACAGGTAATTGGCGGCGTGGCCCAAATCGGCCGTCGGCGGGATGGGTTCCTGCCCCTGGAGCAGCCGCCAATACGTGGCGACGATGGTGGGAAAGCGGGCTACCAGCGCCAGGGCTAACGTGTCCGTGTCTGTGGCGTCCAGGCCCAGGCTCAACGTACCGGCGGCCATGCGCAAGGCGTCCATCACTGGCGCGCCGGCCGGGGCGATGGTTTGCAGCAGGGTGAGGGTGGCGGGGGGTAACGGCCGTAAAGCCGCCAATTTCGCTTGCAAGTCGGCCAGTTCGTCTGCGCTGGGCAGCCGGTCATGCCATAACAAATAGACCACCTCTTCAAAGGTCGCCTGCCCGGCGATGTCGGCCAACGGATAGCCGCCAATGAGCAGTTGGCCGATTTGCCCATTGACATAACTGCGGCGCGTCTCGGCGGCAATTACGCCTTCCAGACCCGGTTTGTACTCAGATTGTGCTTGCGTCATGTTTTGCTCCAGAGAAGAATTTATTACAAAGAAACAAAGGGACAAAGGGACAAAGGGGCTAAGTTTAGATGAAGGTGATCATATAGGGTTGATTTTTGAATGTCAATATTGATTGATTAATCAACTTATTATATATTACAATCAACCAAATGAGATACTTATTTTGGCATGGTTCATCGAGCGAAGCATCCCGTTTCAAACAGAGGAGGGGGATGCTTCGGCTTCGCTCAGCACAGGCTCTCAGCATGACGCGCTTTCTGGCCAAATTTGTAAAGCACCTATCGCCTGGAATGAACCATGCCCTTATTTTTTTAGACGCTGTCAGCAATAATTCTATATCGCGCAAAGACGCAGAGGCGCAGGGGTGTTTCTCTTTGCGTCTCTGCGCCTCTGCGCGAGTTTGATTATTTCCAATGATCTCTTTTATTGTTCCTTTGTTCCTTTGTTCCTTTGTTCCTTTGTTCCTTTGTTCCTTCGTTCCTTTGTATTAAATTCCCATTCCCACCTATTATTATGACCCAATCCACCTACCTGACCGCCCAAGAAGCCGCCCAACTGCTGGGCATCCAGGTTGCCACTTTGTATGCCTATGTCAGCCGAGGATTGATTCGCTCGGAAGGAGGCGACGGCCGTTCACGGGCGCGGCGCTATCTGGCGGCAGATGTGGCGGCCTTGCGGCAGCGCAAAGAACTGCGGC
This sequence comes from Candidatus Leptovillus gracilis, assembly GCA_016716065.1. Lineage (NCBI taxonomy): Bacteria > Bacillati > Chloroflexota > Ardenticatenia > Promineifilales (SeqCode) > Promineifilaceae (SeqCode) > Candidatus Leptovillus > Candidatus Leptovillus gracilis. Next base: position 430,899 of record JADJXA010000001.1, read on the forward strand.
ACGACCCGGCCAAAGCGGCCGCCGCGGCGCTGCATTTTGGCGCGCCGGTGTTGGAATCAGCCATTACGTTGATTGACAACGGCCGTTTCTACTACCGCGGCCACGACGCCATTAGACTGGCAGATGAACGGCCGTTGACCGATGTGACCGGGCTGATCTGGAGCGGCCGCCTGAACGCCGACTGGCTGACGACGGCTGTGTCGCCCTCACTGCCCCACCTGGACTTAACCGGACTGTCTCCCATCGAGGCGTTCCAGACCGTCTTGCCGCTGGCCGCCGCTCAGGACATGGCGGCCTACGATTTATCGCCGACGGCCACAGCCCAAACTGGGGCGCGTATCTTACAGTTGTTGACGGCCGTCCTCACCAACCAACCAACCGACCAACCGATCCAATCCATCCCCGACCAGCTGCAACAAACCTTCGCTCCCCACCAACCCGCCGCCGCCGATTTGTTCAACGCCGCCCTCATCCTGTGCGCCGACCATGAGCTAAACGTCTCGTCGTTTACGGCGCGCTGCGTGGCCTCGGCCGGCTCCACACCCTACGCGGTGGTAATGGCCGGGTTGGCGGCGCTGCAAGGGACTAAACATGGCGGCCACACGGAGCGGGTAGAGGCACTTTTCCGCGAGGCTAGTACACCGGAACAAGCAGCAGCGACCATCACCAGCCGTCTACGGCGCGGGGAAGGCATCCCCGGCTTTGGGCATCCGTTGTACGCGGACGGCGATCCGCGTGGGCGGGCGCTGATAGATCGGGTGCGGGCGACGTGTGGGCAAGAAACGGCCGTCGCCTTGGCCGAAGCATTAGAAACGGCCGTGTGGCAAACAGTGGGATTGCGGCCAACGGTGGATTTTGGTCTGGTGGTCCTGGCGAGGGCATTGGATTTGCCGCCGGGCACGGCGCTGGCTTTATTTGCCTTGGGGCGGGTAGTTGGCTGGATTGGTCACGCGCTGGAGCAGTATCAGAATGGGCAAATTATTCGACCCCGGGCGCGTTATGTGGGTCCAGGTGTGTCTGGATGAGGGTGGCGAGTTCGGTGACGGCCGTTCGCCACACCGCCTCGCCAATCCTCGGCCAGCGCCAACTACCCATCAAATTACGCTCTGAGGCGAATTCCGAGAAATAATCGAGTGAAAATCCGATGTATTTCGGAATTCGCTTGAGGCATTTTCGCATTGAAGGCTTATTGATTATTCCGAAAATGCCTGACATGCCGATGAACCAGATAAATTCCTGGAGTCTGGGTTCTACTAACCTTTGATCATGACAGAAATCTTTCGTTAAAGGTAACTGGTAACATCTCAATAATCAGGCGGGCCTCCGGGAAGTTTGTTGCTACCGTCATCGTCGTCTTTAGCTCCAGGTGCAGTGGACAACCGGCGACGACCAGCGCTAAAGCGCCGGTCTATAAAACAACGCCGGGTAAACCCGGCTTTTATCTATTTACCACCGATTGACCCCAAAATAGCGAGAAGATACTTTTATTGGTTGATTGGGGGTGGGCAACGGCCGTTGCCCCCATCAACCCCTTCAATCCAGGCATTTACCCACGCTGCGCCAACAGTTCCCTTGAAAATAGGAGCGCGGACGTCCCGTCCGCCCGGCCGGCGAGACGCCTGCGCTCCCAGGGTTTTGATTCGTGATGGTGGGTGCAGCCCACTCATGAAGTCTCCTGGCGCAATCTCCTGGCGCAATCTCACTGACATTAGATCATGCGAGATACGGCCGTCTCCGGTATAATAATCCCCTGGTAGCCGTAAACCGTTAGCTCGGTAGCTGTGAACCGAACTCCGTATCCCGTTTCCCATTGGCATTTGCCCCAGGCAGCGCCCACAGATTACCGAACACGGCTTACGGCTTACGGAACACGGTTTACGGAACACGGAACACCGACCACAAAACACGGAGGCTATTTTTGACAGCAATTCAACGAGCGACCGGCATGCAAGACGTGCTGCCCGAAGACCGCCGCTATTGGGACCTTGTCACCAGCAAAGCCGCCGACCTGGCCCAACGTTACGGTTTCCAGCGCATAGACGTGCCCATCATCGAATACACCCCTCTTTTCGCGCGCGGCATGGGCACGGCGTCCGACGTCTTTGTGCAAAAAGAGATGTACACCATCGAAGAGCCAGACGACCTCAGTGTAACGCTGCGGCCAGAATTTACGGCCGGATTTGTGCGCGCCTTCATCGAAAACGGCATGATGACCTGGCCGCAGCCGGTTAAGCTCTATTCAATTGGCCCCATCTTCCGCCGCGAACGGCCGCAAGCCGGCCGCTATCGCCAGCACAGCCAATTTAACGCCGAAATCCTGGGCGAAACAGACCCCGCCGCCGACCTGGAAGTGATGATGCTGGCGATGAACCTGTACCGCGAACTGGGTTACAAAGGGTTGACCTTTCAGCTCAACAGCACCGGCTGCCCGGTCTGCAAACCGGTCTACATCCAGGCCCTCACCGCCTACCTGGCCGAGCACCAGGACAAACTGGCGGCCATAGACAAAGAACGCCTGGGCAAAAACCCGCTGCGCGTGCTGGACAGCAAAGAGCCGGGCATGGACAGGTTGTTAGCCGCTGCGCCGCACATCATCAACTACCTTTGCGATGACTGCGCCGACCATTTTGCCGACCTGCGCCGCCTGCTGGATGCGCTGGGCCAGGGTTATGCCATCAATTTCCGGCTGGTGCGCGGCATTGATTATTACACCAAGACGGTGTTTGAAGTGTGGGCCGAAGGCATTGGGGCGCAGGCGGCCGTGTGCGGCGGCGGCCGTTACGATGGGCTGGCCGAAGCCATCGGCGGGCCGGCTACGCCCGGCGTCGGTTTTGGCAGCGGCATCGAACGCATTGTCTTGGGGATGCGCGAGCAGGGGCTGGAGCCGCCGGAACCGCCACAGCCGACCGTGTTGGTGGCCCATTTTGGCGGCAAGACAAAGGAAACGGCCGTTACCCTCACCTACCAAGCTCCGCGCCGCGGGCATCGGAACCCGGTTGGCCTTTGCCCGCGACAAACGCAGCCTGAAAAGCCAGATGCGCGAAGCCAACCGCTTCCACATGCACACCGTCCTCATCCTCGGTGAAGATGAAGTAGCCGCGGGATTGGTGGCGGTACGGCCGTTAACCGGCGGCGACCAGAGCCAGGTCCCGCTCATTGACATTGTAAATACATTCACAGCTGGTAGTTGATAGTTGTTAGTAGATAGTGTCACTAACAACTCCCAACTAACAACTCCCAACTCCTTCATGACAATCTTCGGCATTCTCTACCATCCAAAGATCGTGGCTTCGCAGCCGTTAGCCGGCGAAATTGAAGCCTGGTTGGGGCAGCACGGCGTTACAGCCTGGTCGGCCTCTGCCTGGGAAGAGGCCGCTTTCAGCGAAGCCCTGGGCGGCGTTGATTTGCTGCTCGTCCTGGGCGGCGACGGCTCCACACTCCATGCGGCGCGCCTGGCGCTGCCATATCAAATCCCCATTTTCGGCATTAACCTGGGCCGGGTCGGCTTTCTCAGCGAAGCCCGGCCCGACGACTGGCGCGACAAACTCAGCAAAGTCATTCAGGGCGAGTATTGGATTGAAGAACGGCTGATGCTGCACGCCGATTTGCGCCGCAACGGGTATGTCATTAATACCTTCACCGCCCTTAACGATCTGGTGATCGGCCGGGGCAAGCAGGCGCGGGTGCTCCATTTGCACCTCAGCGTTGATGGCGATCACGTGACCACTTACACGGCCGATGCCCTCATCGTGGCCACGCCCACCGGCTCTACCGCTTACTCTATGGCCGCCGGCGGGCCGCTGCTGCCGCCGCAGTTGCAAAACTTTGTCGTCGTGCCGGTGGCGGCGCACCTCAGCCTGGATCGCGCGCTGGTGCTGCACGAAGAAGCGGAGATCATCATCCAGGTGCAAATGGGCCACGAGGCCATGCTGACAGCCGATGGCCAGGATGGTTTGGACCTGGAAAGCGCTGATGAGGTGCTGATTCGCAAGCATACCCATTACAGCTATTTTGCACGGGTGGAAAGTTCAGGTTATTTTTACCGTCGTTTGATGCGACGATTGGGCCATTTGCGCCCTCCAGCAGAAGGATAAGCCTATGACGATGAGTGAACCGCGCCTGCGCACGCTGCTGCGCCAGGCGGAAAAGGCCCGCAGCGCCGGCAAACGCGCCGCCGCCGCGCAGTTGTACCGGGAGATTGTGGCCGAGGAGCCGGAAGTGGAAGCGTGGCAGGGGTGGGCGAATTAACCAACGACCCGGATGAACAGAAGCAGGCTTGCCAGCAGGTGCTGGCGCTGGGAGCCGGGCAATGCCGTGGCCCAGGCGGTCTTGGCCGGCGAACCGCTGCCAGAGATGGCTGCGCCGGTAGAAGGCGCAAGATGGAACGGCTGCCCAGAACGGCTGTTCACCACCCGCAACGGCCGTGCCCCAAAACGGGATGCCCGGCCGTTGTCATTAAGCCCAACGCGCCCACACCGCCGAAGAGCCGGTCCTTTTCTGCTATCGCCACCCCGACCGTGACACCGCCTTGCGTTGTTACAACTGCAACCGGCCCATCTGCATCGACTGCGCCAACAAAACCCCGGTCGGCTACATCTGTCCGGAATGCAAGTTCAACATGGAGGAAAAATTTTTCACCGCCACCACCGTCGATTACGTGCTGGCCACGATTGTTTCCTTTATTCTGAGCCTGTTGGCCGGTTTTGTTGTTGTCAACTTTGGCGGCGGCTTTTTCTGGATTCTGATTGTGCTGTTTGTGGCCGGGGGGGTGGGCGGCTTCGTCGCCAAGATGACCCATCGCGCCATTGGCGGCCGGCGTGGGCGCTATATTCCCCATCTGGTTGCCACCATGGTGATTTTGGGCGTGGTGATTCCGGCGCTGCCGCTGCTGCTCGGCATTTTGCTTGGCGGCGTGGGAGCGCTGTTTGGGCTGCTGGTGCCGGGCGTGTACGCGTTTGTCGCTTCCAGTTCGGCGTTTTATTGGATGCGGTAAGGCGATTGCGGATTTCCGATTGCGGATTTCGGAATATTGAATCTATGTTAGCTGAATTGTACATTCGTCATTTTGCCATCATAGACGAACTGCGCATGAAGATGATGCCCGGATTTAACGTCCTCACCGGCGAAACCGGCGCGGGTAAATCCATTATTCTGGACGCGGTGATGTTGGTGTTGGGCGGCCGCGCCGATACCAATATGGTGCGCGCTGGTGCGGAGACGGCATACGTCGAGGCTACCTTTGTCCTGACGCCCGCGCTGCAAACGGCCGTTCTCCCCCTCTTAGAAGCGGAAGGGCTGGAAGACGAAGCCGGCCAAGAGCTGCTTCTGGCGCGCGAACTGCGCCTGAGCGGCCGCAACATTTGCCGTATCAACGGCCGTGCCGTCGGCCTCTCCCTGCTGCGCGACGTAGCCGAACCTCTGATAGACATTCACGGCCAGGGCGATCACCTCTCCCTGCTCAAACCCCGCGCCCACCTGCCTTTGCTGGATTCTTACGCCCGGCTGGAAAAAGAACGCAGCCTGGTGACCTCAGGAAGTGGGCGCCTTGGGTCGCGTGCAAAAAAGAATTGGCGGCGCTGCGCCAAAACGAACGGCTGCGGGCGCAGCGCAGCGACATGCTCGCCTTCCAAATCCAGGAAATCGCCGCCGCCAACCTCCAGGTGGGCGAAGAAGAAGACCTGCGCGCCGAGCGCGTGCGCCTGGGCAACAGCGAACACCTCACGCGCCACGCCGCCGAAGCCCTGAGCCTGCTTTCCGGCGTGGACGACGAAGCCCGGCGGTCATCGACCTGCTGGGGCAAGCGGAACACGCCCTGACGCAGTTGGCGCGGGTGGACGCCGGGCAGCAAGCCGCAGCTAGAGCAGCTTCAAGGGCCGGCCTTCCAGGTCAGTGATCTGGCGGCCGAGCTGCAAAAATACCTGGAGCGGTTAGAGTTTAATCCGGAACGGCTGAATTTTGTGGAAGAGCGGCTGGAACTGCTGAATACGCTCAAACGCAAGTACCAGGCCGCCGACGAGGCGGCGCTGCTGGCGCTGCGCGAACAGGCGGAAAAAGAGTTGGACAATCTCACCCACAGCGAGGAACGCATTGCCGGCCTGCTGGTGGAGGAGGAAAAACGCCTGCGGGAAATCGGCCGGCTGGCGGCGGCGCTGTCTGAACGACGCCAGGAAGCAGCCAAACGGTTGGCCACGGCCGTAGAAGATGAACTGGCGCACCTGAGCATGAGCGGCGCGAACTTCAGCGTCGATTTTCAGACAGAACCGGCGGCCAACGGCGTTTTTGTTGGCGCAGAGCGGCTGGCCTATGATCAGTCGGGCATTGATAAAGTGGAATTTTTGCTCTCCACCAATCCCGGCGAACCGCTGAAGCCGATGGCGAAGGTCGCCAGCGGCGGCGAGACGGCGCGCCTGATGCTGGCGCTAAAAACCGCCCTGGCGCAGGTAGACGCCACCCCGACGCTCATTTTTGATGAGATTGACCAAGGGATTGGCGGCCGGGTAGGCGATGTGGTGGGGCAAAAGTTATGGGGTTTAACGGCCGTTGGCCGCCATCAGGTCATCGTCGTCACCCATTTGCCGCAGTTGGCCGGCTATGGCGACGCCCATTTCCACGTGAGCAAACAGGTTCACGATGGCCGCACCACAACGGCCGTAGAAGATTTGGACCGGAACGGCCGTATCACCGAATTGGCGGCCATGCTGGGCACTCAGGGCGTCCACGCCCGCGGCGGCGCGGAATCCATTCTAGCCCAGGCATCCCAGGCGAAGGCCATTGTTAATAGTCAATAGCCAATTGACCATTGACAATTGACCATTTGTTCAGCCTCCCGGTTCCGCTGTCGGCGGCACACTAATGATGGTTTCCCCCAACAGGTATCTGATGGCCGCCTGTAACTGCGTATCGGCAAATTCCTCGCCACGGTCCGTTTCCGGCAGGGGGATAAATTCATTGACCCAGGTTTCGTCAGGAGTCAACCACCGGGCGATGGTCAGGCGCACGCCGCCGCCATTGCTTAGCGCCTGCCAGGTCTGCACCGTGCCCTTGCCATAAGTAACCTGCCCAATCAACGTGCCCCGTTCCAGGTCCTGAATAGCGCCGGCCAGCACTTCGGAGGCGCTGGCGCTGCCTTCGTCGATGAGCACAACCAGCGGTATGTCTTGCGCCAGCCCTTCGTCGGTTGATTCGTATACACGCTCGTTGCCATCGCCAAACTGCTCTCGCAGGATGAGGCCCGCCGGTAAAAACTGGTCGGCAATGTCTATGGCCGTATCCAGGCTGCCCCCGGGATTACGGCGCAAATCCAAAATCAGACCGGCCGGGTTAGCGGCCAACAACTCCGCCAGCGCGTTTTCTAGCTCTTCACCAGACTCATTGCCAAAGCGCGACAGGCGCAAGTAAGCGATATTGTCGTCCAGGATTTCGCTGCGCACGCTTTTCAGGTCCACGTAATCACGCACAATCTCAATTGTAAAAGACTCATCGCCACGTAGGATCAGCAGTCGAACGGCCGTGCCCGCCGGCCCGCGCACCAACTGCGCCGCGTCGTACACATCCATGCCGGTCAGGTCCACGCCATCCGCCTGCTGCAAAATGTCGCCCGGCAGCAATCCCGCTGCTTCGGCCGGCGACCCCTCAATCGGCGATACAATGACGATGTTGCCCTCAACCGCTTCCACCTCGGCGCCAATGCCCTGGAACTTACCAGACATCGAGTCACGGGCGGCAGCCTCATCGGCCGGCGACAAATAACGGGTGTGCGGATCATCCAGCACGGCCAACAGGCCATCAATCGCCCCCTGCGTCAGCCGTACATTATCCAAGGGCTGGTCATAGTAGCGGGTGTGGACCAGGTCCCACACTTCCCAAAACGGGGCGAAGGCGGCTTTCGCTTCGTCCGGCGTACTGGTCGCCGGGCCAAAAAATGCGACCGGCGCCCAGGGAGATTGTCCTGCCACGTAACCAGCGCCAAAACCAACAATAAGCAGCAGCAGCATAATAAAGCCGGTGAATGATTTTGAATTCATAGAATTTCTCCAGTCCCAGGTGTGGGGGTTGCCTTCCTCAACTAGCCAGCTAAGCCCAACACAAAATCTACCCCGCCACATGAGTTTTGACTTGGCGTAGGCTAAGAGATGTCTAAACGGCAGTATGCCGTTTTGAAGCCGTTTCACCCTCTGTTACAATTAATCCTCAGGAAGGGTAATCAAACAATGAACAATCAGAAAATTCGGACCACCTATACCATCACGCTGGTGATATTGGATGCGCTGTTGGTTAGCGTCGCATTTATCCTGGCTTACCAGCTGCGCCGCACCATCCCCTGGCCGGAAGAACTTGCCAATCCCGCGCCTATTGCCAGCTACGCCGGTCTGATTCTGGTTCAGATTGCCGCAATTATTACCGTGCTGTTTTTCTACCGGCAATATTACATTCCCCGCGCTGTTTCCCGCGTAGATCAACTGTATTACATGTTTGCGGCCGTTTCAATAGGCACGCTGCTGTCTGTCGCCATCTCCACCTTTATCTTCAAGGGGGATGAAGTCATCCGCGACTATCCGCGCGCGATGATTATTTATGCCTGGCTGCTGACAATTGTGCTGCTGCTGTTCGGCCGGGTGTTCCACCAGCTTGTGCGGGCGGCGCTGCGGCGCAACTATGGCATCGGCGAAGACAGACTGCTGCTGGTAGGAACCGGCGATATGGCCCAGGTGGTATTGCAGCGCATTTTGTGGTCGCCACAATTAGGTTATAACCTGATAGGCATCGTCAATGGCGAAGACAAAAAAGATCTGCTGGGCGTGCCGGTGTTGGGCCGGCCTGAAGACCTGCCCGCGCTCATTGCGCAGCACGGCATCGATGAGGTGATCATCGCCATGCCGGAAAAAGGCCACCGGGAAACGGTGCGTATCATCTCCTATTGTGAACGCGGCCGGGTATCCATCAAAACCTTCCCCGACATTTTCCAGTTTGTCACCTCAGAAGCCACCATAGATGACCTGGGCGGCCTGCCGCTGCTTACCGTGCGCGACTTTGCTTTGCGCGGGTACATGCTCATCTTCAAGCGCTGGATAGATTTTATCGTAGCTGCTTTGGGCCTGATCTTTTTGTCGCCGCTGATGCTGCTGGTGGCTGTAGGCATCAAGTTAGAATCGCCAGGGCCGGTATTTTTTGTACAAGAACGCATGGGACTGGATGGCAAACCCTTCCTGATGATCAAGTTTCGCTCCATGCGCTCAGACGCGGAAAAAGATGGCCCAGGCTGGACTACCGACAACGACCCCCGCCAGACCAAACTGGGCAAATTGATTCGCAAATTAGAAGTGGACGAGCTGCCTAATCTCATTAACGTCTTTATTGGTGAAATGAGCCTGGTGGGGCCGCGTCCGGAGCAGGCCCACTACGTGGAGCAGTTCCGCAAAATTGTGCCCCGCTACATGGATCGCCACCGGGACAAGGGCGGCATGACCGGCTGGGCGCAGATCAATGGCTTGCGCGGCGACACTTCCATCAACGAACGCACTAAATACGACTTGTGGTATTCAGAGAACTGGTCCGTTTTATTAGATGTAAAAATTATTCTGCGTACCGTCTGGCAAATTATTGATCGTGAAAACGAGCAGCGCCAATCTGGGTCTCAGCCAATTGTGTCTGAACTAAAAAATACCCCACCCGACGCCAACGGCTCTATGCCCAGTTCCATGAGCCATCCCCTTCCCCCGACTAAAGCTACGCAAAACAAGCGCTAAATATCTAACGCGGTTCTTATTTGACGCTGATCTGGTCGCATGATATGATATTTTAAGGATAGCTTTAGCACTCTGGTGATAAGAGTGCCAGTACACCTGCTAAGACAAAATGGGCGAACAAAAAAGTTCGCCTTTATTGTGAATAGGTAACATGTTCCAATCATTAACCGAGCGCCAAGAACGCATTTTGGATCTGGTAATCCGCACGTACATCCGCACGGGAGTCCCGGTTGGTTCTAAAATGCTGGTGGAACTGTTCGATCTGGATATTAGTTCGGCGACGGTGCGTAACGAACTGGCGTCGCTGGGTGAAATGGGGTACCTGGGGCAGTTACACACTTCGGCCGGCCGAATTCCGACTGAAACCGGGTATCGCTATTTTGTGCAGAAGCTGCTGGGTGAGTTTTCGCTGCCTTTGCATGAACGGCAAATGATCCGCCATCAGTTTCATCAGGCGCGGCTGGACTTGAACCAATGGATGCAGTTAGCGGCGGCCATTTTGGCGCATACGTCGCGGGGGGCCAGTTTTGTTACCGCCCCACAGCGGCGCATTAACCGCTTCAAGCACTTGCAGCTCATTTCCACGCAGGGGCGGTTGGTGCTGATGATTTTGGTGCTGACCGGCGGCGAGGTGAACCAGCAAATGTTAACATTGGCGGAACCGCTGGCGCAGGCGCGGCTGAGTACGGTGGCGCAGCGGTTCAATGATCTTTACAGCAATGCAGCGTATGACGAGATCGTGGCCCTGAGCGTTCATCAGGATGCGTTAGAATCTGAGGTGACGCGCCTGATTTTAGACGTGATTGGGCGGGCCGATAAGCGGGCCATCAGCGATATCTATCGAGATGGGCTGGTTAATTTGCTGGAAGATGAAGGCACACGCCAGGCGGTGCGCGTCCTCGAGGAGCGCACGCTGTTGGCGGATGTCATTTCTGGGGCGCAGCCGGCCGGAATGCGCGGTGTGCAGGTCTTGATTGGCGGCGAAGGCCGGTGGGAAGAGCTAAAAGATTGCACGATTATTTTATCGCGCTACGGGGTGACGGAACAATTTAGCGGCACGGTGGCCGTGATTGGGCCAACGCGGATGATGTACGGCCGTAACGTCGCCGCCGTGCGCTATGTGGCCGATTTGATGAGCGGCCTGGTATACGACTATTACATGGACGAGTTACCGGCGGGCGAGGCCAAAAGATACCGAACGGGTGACAGTCAGCGAGTGAGTAACTGTGAACGAGGAAGAAACCATTGTGACAAATGAAGAGGAAAGCGCCGGTCTTGGTGTGGATGGACAGACGGCCGCCGACATACTAGAGACCGAACCAACGCTAGAAGAACAACTGGAAGCGGCCAGAGCCGAAGCCGCCAAAAATCTGGATGGGTGGATGCGCGTGCAGGCTGAATTTGCCAACGCCCGTAAACGCATGGACAAACAGCGGGTAGATATTCATTACCGGGCTGTAGCCGATGCAGCCGAAAAGTTGCTGCCCATCGTAGATGATTTTGAGCGGGCCATGGAGAGTGTGCCCGAAACCATCGGCGGCGATGTCTGGTTTGAGGGCATGCAATTGGTCTACCGCAAGTTGACCAATATTTTGGAAGGCATGAACGTCAAAGCCATCGAAGCAGTGGGGCAGCCGTTTGATCCCAACTGCCACGAAGCCATCATGCAAGAAGCGTCTGACGATTACGAAAGCGGGACTGTGACCCGCGTATTACAAAAAGGATATATGTTAGGCGACCGTGTGATACGGCCGTCACTCGTATACGTAGCTGAATAATTCAATCGAGTGAGGAAACACAAACATGGGCAAAATAATAGGTATTGATCTAGGTACAACCAACTCCGTGGCTGCCGTGATGGAAGGCGGCGAACCCACCGTCATCCCCAGCGCAGAGGGCAGCCGTCTCTTTCCCTCCATCGTCGCCGTCAATCCCAAAACCGGCGAACGGCTGGTAGGCCAGGTCGCCAAACGCCAGGCCGTCATCAACCCGCAAAACACCATCTACTCCGTCAAACGCTTCATGGGGCGCAAATTCGACGATCCCGTCGTGCAGCGGGCCATCAAATACGTCCCCTACGGCGTCCACAAAGCGCCCAACGGCGACATCCGCGTCTCCATGAGCGAACGCGAATACTCCCCGCCGGAAGTTTCGGCCATGATCCTGCAAAAAATCAAAACCGACGCCGAAGCGTACCTGGGGCAGCCGGTGACACAGGCCGTCATCACCGTGCCCGCTTACTTCAACGACAGCCAGCGGCAGGCCACCAAAGACGCCGGTAAAATTGCCGGCCTGGAAGTGCTGCGCATCGTCAACGAACCGACCGCCTCTTCCCTGGCCTATGGCATTGGCAGCAGCAAAGATGAAATTATCGCCGTGTATGACCTGGGCGGTGGCACGTTCGATATTTCCATTTTGGAAGTGGGCGACGGCGTGTTTGAAGTCAAATCCACCAATGGCGACACCTTCCTGGGCGGTGATGATTTCGATCAGAAAATTATTGATTGGGCAGCCGAACAGTTCAAAATGGACCAGGGGATCGACTTGCGCAACGACCGGCAGGCGTTACAACGCTTGAAAGAAGCGGCCGAAAAAGCCAAGATTGAGCTGTCCACCACCATGCAGACCGAGTTGAATCTGCCCTATATCACCGCCGACGCCAGCGGACCCAAACACCTGAACCTGAACCTGACACGCGCCAAACTGGAGCAGCTCACCGAAGATTTGATCAAACGCTCCATCGAACCGTGCCGCCAGGCCCTCAAAGACGCCGGATTGTCCACGGCCGAAATCGGCGAAGTGGTGTTGGTGGGCGGTATGACCCGTATGCCGGCTATCCAGGAAGCCGTCAAGAAATTCTTTGGCAAAGGAGCCACACAAGGGAGTGAATCCGGACGAGGTGGTAGGCATTGGCGCAGCGATTCAAGCCGGCGTGTTGGGCGGTGATGTGAAAGACGTGCTGCTGCTGGACGTGACCCCGCTGACCCTGAGCATTGAGACGCTGGGCGGCGTCGCTACCCCGCTGATCGAACGCAATACCACCATCCCCACGCGCAAAGGCCAGGTCTTCTCTACGGCCGCCGACATGCAAACGCAGGTGGAAATCCATGTCACTCAGGGCGAACGCCCCATGGCCAACGACAACAAAAGCCTGGGCCGCTTTATTTTGGATGGCATTCCGCCCGCGCCGCGCGGCGTGCCGCAAATTGAAGTCACCTTCGACATCAACGCCGACGGCATTTTGAATGTGACGGCCAAAGACAAGGCCACCGGCCGTGAACAGGCTATGCAGATCATCCCCTCTAGCGGCTTGCAAGAGAAGGAGATTGACCAGATGGTGCGCGACGCGGAATCCCACGCCGCCGAAGACGCCCGCCGCAAAGAGGAAGTGGAAGCGCGCAACATGGCCGATTCGGCCGTGTACACCGCCGAGAAGTTCATCAGCGACAACGCGGCCACTATACCAGAAGCCCAGAAAACGGCCGTGCAAACCCAAATCGAAGCCGTCAAATCAGCCATGTCGGCCGGCGACCCGGCGGCGATGAAAGACACGGCCGCTCAACTGCAAAACGTCCTCCAACAGGCTGGCGCAGCCATGTACCAGCAGCAGCCCGGCCCACAAGGCCCCGGCCCTGACGGCGGCCCCACCGGCGACCCTACCGGCTCCGACGAAGACGTCATCGAAGGCGAATTTAGCTAAAGTTAGTCTATTGGTTGGTTGGTTGGTTGATATGAACCAACTAACCAACCCTCCATCCTGCTTATGGCCACCAAACGAGATTATTACGAAGTTTTAGGCGTGAATCGCAGCGCCAATAAAGACGAGCTAAAAAAAGCGTACCGTCGTCTGGCGCGGCAGTATCATCCCGACGTGAACAAAGATACAGACGCCGGTGAGCGGTTTAAGGAGATCAATGAGGCGTATGAAATGTTGTCGGACGACAACATGCGCGCCCGATATGATCGCTTCGGCCATGCCGGGGTAGAAAACGGCGCGGGCGGCTCCTCCGGCTACGAAGGCGGCTTTGGCAACGTCGCCGACATCTTTGAAGAATTTTTTGGCGGCGCGTTTGGTGGCGGCGGCTCGCGGCGGCGGCGGCGGGGTCCGCGGCGCGGCGCCGATCTGCGCTACGACCTGAAAATCTCGTTTGAAGAGGCCGTGTTTGGCGTTGATAAAGACATAGACGTGACGCGCCCGGCTGTTTGCCCATCGTGCAGTGGGTCCGGCGCAGAACCGGGGACCCATCCTAAGAACTGCCCCACTTGTAATGGCTCCGGCGAGGTACGTCGTGTGCAGCAGTCTATTCTGGGTTCCTTTGTCAACGTGGCTACCTGCCCCACCTGCCAGGGTGTGGGCGAGATAATTGAAACGCCGTGCCAGACGTGTCACGGCCGTAAACAAGTCCAGGAAACCCGCACGCTCAAGGTGAAGATTCCGGCCGGCGTAGACAACGACACCCAGATCCGTCTGAGCAACGAAGGCGCGCCCGGCATAGATGGCGGGCCGCCCGGCAATCTGTTTGTCGTCATCCGCGTGCAAGAACATAAAGTCTATGAACGGCGCGGTGACGACATCTGGATTGACCTGGAGATCAATTTGGCCCAGGCGGCCCTGGGCGACGAGCTAAAAGTGCCGACCATTGACGGCGAAGAAACGCTGACCATCATGCCCGGCACGGAGTCTGGCAAAGTGTTTCGGTTGAAAGGGAAAGGTGTGCCCCACCTGGACCGCAGCGGCCGGGGCGCCGACGTGGGGCGCGGCGACCAGCATGTGTTGATCCATGTGACTGTCCCCAAAAAATTAAGCGACGAACAGCGTGATCTGTTTGAGAAACTGGCGAAAACGTTGGGCAAGGAAGTGATTCCGCAGCGGGAAAAAGGTATTTTTAGCCAGTTGAAGGACGCGCTAGGATTTTAAGAGTTTGGTATTCAGTCTACTAGCAGCCATAAACCGAAGTCCGTGTGCCGTTTTCCGTTGGCATTTGCCAGAGGCCGTCCCTGCGAAATACGGATTACGAATTACGGATTACCAAATACGGGTGCTAGACTGCCAGGCGAAAATGTGACGATATGTATTGGCTAGAAGTTAGCGTGGTGACAGACGGCGAAGGGGCGGAAGCGATTGCGGAGGTGTTACGGCCGTTTGCCTATAACGAAGGTGTGGTGCTGGAACAGCTTGGGGACATGAACAACCTGGACCCCGAAGCGTTGGAACCGGCCGTCACCGTCAAGATATACCTGCCCGAAGAGCAAGATTCGCCAGAACTGCGCCAGCGGCTTGAGGAATTGTTGTACCAATACGGCCGTCTCTATCCCCTACCCCCACCTACCTTCCGCAGATTACAAGAAGAAGATTGGGCCAATGCCTGGAAAGCCCATTACCATCCCTTCCGTGTCGGTCATCGCTTGTGGATTCAGCCCAGTTGGGAAGAGTCGCCGGTCAGTACAGACCCAGAGGTAGAGGGGCTGCGCCCCGATGATGTGGTGGTCACGTTAGACCCGGGCATGGCTTTTGGCACGGGCCTGCATCCCACCACCCAGATGTGCTTGCAGGCGTTGGAGCAGATTGTCAGGCCGGGGATGCGCGTTTTAGATGTGGGCACAGGTTCGGGCATTTTGGCGATTGCCGCCGCCAAATTGGGCGCAACCGAACTAGTGGGCGTGGACACCGATGATCTGGCAGTGCGCGCGGCGCTGGAGAATGCGGCCAAAAATGGGGTAACGGCCGTTACCACCATCCGCAAAGGTACCCTTGCCGACGTGACCAAACGCGGCTGGGACGTGGTCGTCGTCAACATTTTAGCGCCGATCATCGTGAATTTGTTTGAACAGCACGACCTGATGGGCTACGCAGCGCCAGGAGGCAGCCTGATTTTAAGCGGAATTATAGACCAGCAGGCGGAAGAAATAGAAACGGCCGTTCGGGCGGCAAACGGCCGTGTTCAACAACAACTGCAAGTCCGTGATTGGGTCAGCTACATCATTCGTCATCGCTAATCTTTCTATCAGGCACTCTCGCCTGCAAATAGAACACAAAAAAACGTCACAACAATGTTGTGACGTTTTATGTTAACTTACAAACAGACCTGCTAGATGTAAGCGGATACTGTGATCAAGAGAGCAGCATTACTTTTTGGCTGGTGACGGTGCGGCGGTTGGCGCGGCAGTAGTTGCTCGATTGCGATGGTAACGATAATTGATTCGCCCACGACTTAAATCATAAGGCGTCATCTCCAGGCGAACCCGATCTCCCAACAAAATGCGAATGTAATACTTCCGCATCCGCCCAGAGAGATAAGCCAACACCTTGTGACCGTTATCCAACTCCACCATAAACTGCGTGTTGGGCAGCAGTTCTATCACAGTACCTTCGACTTCTAGTTTTTCGTTTTTGGCCATAATCCTCTCTATCAGGTCTTACTCTTCTTCACGGTCGGCAACGGCGCTGTCGCTGACGGCCGTTGCGGCGACGGCGGTTGCCGCAGCCGAAACCGCCACGTCGTCAACAGCCTCATCGGCCATACGCGCCATATGCTGCGCCATCCACTCAATTTGCTCCTGGGCCGTCACCGCTTTCAGGCTCAAGCCAATCCGCTGCCGCTGCGAATCAATGCTCACCACCCGCAGCAAATGCGTCTCCCCTTCTTTTACGACCTCGCCAACATTTTCGACGTTAGTCCGCGAAAGCTGAGAAACATGCAGCAGCCCTTCGATACCCGGTTCAATTTCGGCAAACGCGCCATAATCCAGAATGCGGGTAACTTTACCTTCAACGAGTTGATTAATCTGGTAACGTTCTTCAACCGAATCCCAGGGATTCGCCATTACTTTTTTGCGGCTCAGGCTGATACGTTGATCGGCGCGGTCCAGTTTTAACACCACCACTTCGATTTCATCGCCAACTTTAACGACTTCGCGTGGGTGGTCAATGCGGTGCCAGGCCAGCTCGGAAATATGAACCAGACCGTCGGCGCCGCCCAAATCAACAAACACGCCAAAATCACGCAGGCCACTGATCGTGCCGCTGAGAACATCACCTTCTTTCAGGTTGTCCAGCAGTTCACCCTTGCGCTTTTCTTCCCACTCTTTTTGGGCATCGCGCTGCGAGAAGACCAGGCGGCGGCGGCGGCGATCTACTTCGATGATTTTCATCGGCAGTTTTTCGGTGCGCAATTTCGCCAGACGCTGCTGCCGTTTGCGGTCACTCATGCCCGGCGTCAGGTCAACCAGGTGAGAGGCCGGAACAAAACCACGTAAATGGCCGAACGGCACAATCGCCCCACCTTTGTTATAACCAATAATCTCGCATTGCAAGATTTCGCCGCTCTCCATCTTCGCTTCGGCATCAATCCAGTCCTGGTTCAACTGAGCCATATGGATAGACACGATGACACTTTCCGATTGTTCGTTATTCACGATATAAACCGGAATTTCATCATTGATCTGCAAAGCAGCGCGGTCCTCTTCGGATAACTTGCTCAAATCGGATGGCGGGACCATGCCATCACGTTTTGTGCCCAGATCAACAATAACGCCTTGCGAGTTAATGGCGACAATGATGCCTTTACGAATATCCCCAACTTCCGGGAGTTCGTAATCATGTTGATCTAGTAATTCCTGCAATAAATTTGTTTCTTCACTGGACATACGTACTGATCTCTTCCCACAAAAGGATTTGTTATTCAAGAAAAAACTCGGCCAATGCCCAAAATTATCAATAGGACATGGCCGAGTTAGAGGGTTCGTAACTCACTTTTACCGCTGATCAGAGCGTCATTAAGTAAACTATTTACTTAAACATAAGCCTCAGAGGAGACAACAAAAATCGTTGTTAACTTCTTGTCGCCTCTCTATACACTTCGCAAATTGTGAAGCGCCATCCCAACAGTAACTCAGCCTGTGACAATCTAACTTGGGAATTATAGCCACTCCCCTGGTGGTTGTCAAAAGGTTTGGACGCATTGGCGCTTTATTCAGAGGCGATTGGGTTGCGAATGAGACCCAACCCTTCAACTTCACACGCCACCACATCGCCTGGGGCCAGGAATTCGGGTGGCTGGCGAGCAAAACCGACGCCGCTGGGTGTGCCGGTGGCGATGATGTCGCCGGGCAGCAAAGTCATGCCGCGTGACAGGTGGTAGATAATCGCCGGCAGGTTAAAGATCATGTGGCGGGTGTTGCTGGCTTGTTTGGTGACGCCGTTGACCCGGCTGGTGATATTCAGGTTGTGGGGATCAGGTATTTCGTCGGCGGTGACAATCCAGGGTCCCATCGGGCAGCTTCCGTCCAGGCTTTTGCCCTTGAAGTATTGCTTGTGTTGGGTTTGCAGGTCGCGGGCGCTCACATCGTTGATGATGGTGTAGCCGAAGATGTAGCCCATGGCTTCTTCGGGCGAGATGTTTTTGCCCCGCCGGCCGATAATGACGGCCATTTCGGCTTCCCAATCAATTTTGGCGGAAACATGTGGATTGTAAGGAATTGGCGCGTAAGGTCCGGTAACGGCCGTTGTCGCTTTGGTGAACACAATGGGAAAGTCCGGTATCTTCGTCTCCTGGCCGCGGGCAGTGTAAGACTCTTGGGCGTGTTCCACGTAATTCAGGCCCAGGCACATCACGTTGCGGCGGGGCACGGGGATGGGCGCCAGCAGCGTGGCCTCCGCCAGCCGCAGCGCAGGGCTGGCGGTTTGGGCATAGGCTTCCGCCTGGGCCAGACCGGCTGCGCCAGATTCGATGAGAGAGAGCATGTCGGGGGCAACGGCCGTTAAATCCACAATAACCTGGTCGCGCACAGCCCCTAAACGGCCGTCGCCATGCAGTTCATAAGTCACCAGTTTCACGCTGCTGCCTCCTTTGAAAATGGGAGCGCGGACGTCCCGTCCGCCCCGGCAGGCGAGACGCCTGCGCTCCCAGGGTTTTCATTCGCGGTGGTAGGTGCAGCCCACTCATGATGTCTCCTGCAAAAATAGAGTTGTCAAATCTTAACGGGTTAACGACGGCCGACTATCTGGCCGATGCCATTGCCAACCCAGACTTCGTAGCGAAAGGCCGGGTTACTGGCCGAAGCCACAAAATAAGTCACGCCCTGAACCGTCGGGCGAGATTGTAACGCCTGCCAAAACTCAATGTACTGCCGTCCTTTCATGTAGAAGGGTGTGCCATCCTTGTTGTTGCTGGCCTCTGTCACCCAAATCGGTTTGTAGCGGAAGCGAGAAATGTAATCATCCAGCACATTCAGGCTCCAGGCCATCGGGTAAACGTGGGACCAATAGAGGTGAACGCCCAGGCCATCGGACGCTTCTACCGCTTCGCGGCTGGCTTCAATGAATTGGATATGGTCGTGCTTAACGCCGCTGACCGCGCTGCCCGGCGACAATCCGGGGTAAATGAAGCGCACGCCGGGCAGCGCCTGCCGGTACAATTGCAGCAGTTCCAGGAACCAGCGATTAAACGCTGCGCCATCGGCCCAGGTGTGGAACAGACCTTCCATAATCAAATTGGGTTCATTGTGTAATTCCACCACCACATCTTTACCAGTCAGCAAATTCAGGGTACGCTGCACATCGCTGAGGGTGTCGTTGAGGAATTGGCGCGGGCTGATATTGCGCCCGCCAAAATCCAGAAAGGCGCGCACAACCCACTTCACGTCCGGGTGGGCGGCCACCAGTTTGCGAATGCCGGCCGGGTTGTGGAAAGAAAGCAGCTTGATCATGCCGGGGCGGGTGTCGGCAAACTCTTGCACTTCGGCGTCGCTGATGTCGGGGTCGGCGGCGGCGTGCAGGCCAATGCGGGCATGGCCCACCGGTTCGGGGTCCGGGTTAACAACCGGCGGCTGACCGGGATCGGGCGTCACTGTGCCAAAGGGCGGCTGCAAAATGGCGTCACTGACACGCACCGGGGTGTACTCGCCCTGGGCCACGCCGATAACGATCATCGGGGCGTTGGCCGGGATGAAGCCTTTGTTTTCGGCGTTGCGGCGCGGTTCGGCGCGGAGATTGATGCCGTAGGGACCAGCAACGGCCGTATCCCCCGACACCAACAACTGCGACGTAAACGCCCAACCGGGCGTGGTATCCTGCGGCGGCGCAGGTGGCGGTGTGGGCGGCGGACCCGGCAGCGGTTCTGGCTGCTCGATGGGCGGCAGCGGGGTTGGAATATCGCTTATATCGGCGCGGTTGGCCTGCACCGGCGTGTATTCGCCGCGGGCTTTGCCGACGATGGTGGCCCGCGCCCCCTCGCGCAGCGTGCCCAAACGCGCCCCGGTAGCCAACGGCTTGGCGCGCAGATTCACGCCAAAACGACCGGATACGGCCGTTCGGCCATCTACCACCAAATTCTTCGTCCAGGCCCAACCCATCAGCAAAGCGCCAGGCGTGGGCGCAGGGGGTGGGATGACGGGGGGCAAGCCAGGAACATTTACCGGCCCGGAAAAATCGCTCAGGCGTACACGCACGGGGTGGTACTCGCCTTGCTGCCCGCCCAAAATGACAACGGTGCTGCCACCTTTGACCAGGCCGATATTGCTCGCCGTGCGCGCTGGGGCCGTGCGCAAATTGATGCCGTATTGTCCCACCACAGCCTGGGCGCCGCTAATCGTGAGGTAAGGCGAAAAAGCCCAACCATCCACTTGCGGTGTGCTGCCAGGCGGCGGGGTAGGCACGGGCGTAGGTGTGGGTTGGGCATTGCTAAGAGCGGCCGTGGGCACGAGGATCGGCAGATAGCTGCCCTGTTTGCCGCCGGTAACAATCATAATTGTGCCGCCGGGGACCAGGTCTATGGCTTCGCCATTGACACTGGGCGTGCGGCGCAAATTGATGCCGCCATAATTGGCCTGAGCCAGATCGCCAACCAGAGTGAGGCCATCGGCATAGGCCCAACCGGTGGTATAGGGGCCGGCCGGGCGCACAAAACCGAGCAGCGGCAGCAGGAAGGGGGTGGGGTCTATGATGTTACCGGGCCAGTTGCCCTGAGTCTCGCCCTCCCGCTTGAGGGTCAGGTGCAGGTGGGAGCCAAAGCTGTTGCCAGTGTTGTCGGCGCGGCCGATCAGGCTGCCGGCTTCGACAACCTGGCCGACGCTGACGTTGACCGATTCCAGGTGGGCGTAGATGGTTTCGTAGCCGTCCTGATGGGCGATGCGCAGGTGACGGCCGTAATTGTGTCCATCTGGGTTGGTGCGTACCATCTTCACCGTGCCCGGCGCGACAGCAAACACCTTGCTGCCGCTGGGGGCCATGATGTCTATGCCTTCGTGGCCGGGCAGGCCAAATTGGGCATAATTCTGCGGGTTGGCGGCGAAATATTGGTTGATGCTGCGAAATTCGGTGGGCCAGGCTTCAAATCGAAAGTCACTCATTGCCTACTCCTTTGTGTATGAGGACAGTTGCGGGCTGTGTATGAACAAACCATAGACGATGACTAAGTGATCATCTAGAAATTATAGGGTCCAGATTGGACCAATCTTGGACATTGGTCCAATCTAAAAAACAGGAAGTTATTCTTAGACGATTGCGAAGGGCCATAAGAGTACCAGACTATGTTACGGCGTAACTGTCAAGTCGTCAAAGCCGGTGGGCACGATCTGAAAAAAACTGCTGCCGGGGGCCAGAGGCAGGGGGCCGCCTTCTTTGTCGGTGAAGGTGAGCATGTGGTGGGGGTCGTCGCGGCGCCAACGGCCGTCGAAGCGCTGCCCGTCGCGGAAGATAGAGACCGGGCCTTCCCCCCAAATTTGAATTTGAATAGAGTGGCTGCCGCCGGTGTCTTCGACAATATCGGTCTCGACATGTTGGGCGCTGAGGACGATGATATTTTTGAAGCTGAGCTGTTCGCCGGTATTGGCGTCCAGGTGGGGTTTGCCGTCGGTCCAGCGCCGGTAACGGCCGTCGCCCACATCGTAGCCCCAAAACGCATTCGTACCCTGGTATTGAATCTCCAGGCTGCGGGCCAGTTCGCCGGGGGTGATGGGGGCGGCGCGGAATGTCATGCCGTTTTGCAGCTGGGGCGGCGTGTTTTGGCCCCGCTCATCTAGCAGATAACGCAGCCGGGTGGTGTCGGTGAAGAGGGAATGGACGATGGGGCGGTCTGCTTCTTCGACACGGTAGAAGCCGCCGTGGCCGAAATCAATGGAGATGAGCCGGTTGAAGAACTCGCTTTCCTTAAACATCAGGCGCACCGGCCCGACAGAGCCGGAGTAAGCGAAGGCGGCGTCGTACATGTTGGGAATTTCCAGGTCTATCAGCCGCCCGCTGCGCACGGAGCCGACCGGGTCGGCGTCCTGGCTGTAAAAAACGGCCGTAAACCGCGTGAACCCTGCCTCCACATAATGCTCAAACACCAGGTCGGCGCTGTTCAAGCCAGCCTGGGGGCGGACGAGGATGGGGTGGTTGGAGATTTTGATGGCTAACGGCCGTCGCGCCAGCACGGCCGAATTGCCCACCACTTCGCCGGTGAGCGGATTCACGTTGGCCGGGAAATTGTCTGGGCCGATGAGTCCTTCGATGGTCGGGGTGATGGTTGGTTGGGGCGTTGGCGTATGGGTCGGTTGGCTGGCCGGCGTGGCTGAGGAAATGGCCGAGGGAGTGGCCGAGGGAGTGGCAGATGGCGTAATCGTGGCCGTTGGCGATGGTGTATCGGCAGCAGTGACAGTTGGCGTGGGGGAGAGCGGGGCAGCAGTGAGAGTGGGCGTGGGCGGAACGGCAACGGCCGTTCCGCCACAGCCCACTGCCAACCACATGACAACCCAAAACAGCCAATGGCGCTGATCAATACGGTTATGAGACATCACCAGGGGGGATAGCATTGCCGGGTCAGCGCACGCGGCGCTGCCAGTATTCTTTGGGCACGAGTTCGTCCAAATTCTCGTTGTGCAAGAAATCCATCAGCAGCCGGTTAAAGACCGCTTTTTCTTGCAGCATGGGGAAGTGATGGCAGGTATCCAGGCCAACGTAGTAGCGGTTGTTGATGGAGCGGCGCAAATGAGTCAACTCGCCGGTGGGCGGCCTGACAATGGTATCCTGGTCGCCATAGACCATGAGCAGGGGGCGCGTACAACCTACCAGGTCGGTGGCCAGGTTCATATCGGCTACCTGGCGGGCTAATTTATTAACGGCCGTCTGGTCTATCTTACGCACCTCAGCATCCACTTCCTGATAGCTGTTGGCCTTGCCCAGATTCTTCAAAATCGTACCCGGATCAGAATCCAACAGCCGGGCTTCCATAGAAGCGCCTTCAATCGGCAGGGCCACCATCACCAATTTTTCCACGTTCTCAGGGTACTTATTGGTATATTGCAGCGCAGCCACGGCTCCCAGCGAATGTCCAACCAACGTCACCGGCTTCATGATGCCCAATTGATTCACAAACTGATCGATCATCTCCACGTAAGACGCCAGCGAGTAGCTGGCCTGGTCCTTGCTGGAATCGCCATAGCCCCACAAGTCAAACGCAAAAGAGCGATGACGCGAAGACAACGCCTGCATCGAAGGCCACCAATAGCGCCACGAACCGAGCCAGCCATGAATAAACAGGATCGGCTCGCCGCGGCCCAGCACTTCGTAATGAATCAGGTGGCTGCCTACAGTTGTGATGCTCATACGTCAGTTCAAATGACCGCTTCAGCTTTCCGGCGTTTCACACACAACGGAGAGCCGGTAATCAGGGCGCGCTGGTCCAAATTACCGCGATACGCTCTAATGCTTTAAAACCTTATGAATAGCGCCGATCAGTTCGTCGGGGGCAAACGGTTTCAGGATATACTGCTGCGCGCCCACATCCAGGCCGGTCTGAATTTCCGTTTCCTGTCCTTTGGCTGACAAGAAAATAACCGGAATATCACGGGTGATGTCAATTTCTTTCAAGCGCCGGCAGGCTTCGTACCCGGTCATACGGGGCATCCGCACATCCATCAGAATGAGATCGAATCTATCATTTTGTGCCGCTTCCACAGCCAACGCGCCATTTTCGACGCTTTTCACGTCGAAACCGTTAAACTGCAAAGTCAGGACTATCAGTTCGCGAATGTCTTGATCGTCTTCGGCAACCAAAATTTTGGCCATACTGTTCTCTCTTTAAGTTGGATCGCTGTCTTCGGCCACGATGGGCAAGTTAAATGTAAATATGCTGCCTTCACCCAGGCGGCTTTCAACTTTCAGATCGCCGCCGTGCATTTCGATCAGGCTGCGGACAATGGAAAGGCCCAACCCGGTTCCAGGCACGGCCTGTACCTGCTCATCGTCAGCGCGAAAGAAGCGGTCGAATATCTTGGCTTGATTGTCTCTGGAGATGCCAATGCCGCTGTCTTGCACGCTGATGTACACGTATTCGCCGTTTCTGGTGACATCAAGCTGAATTTTGCCGTATTCAGGGTGTAATTGAAGGCGTTGTCAATGAGATTGGTCAGGATTTGGGTCACTCTGGCGTGGTCGGCATTGACCAGCGGCAGCGACGGTTCAATAGTGGTGGAGACTTCCAGCCGTTTTTGCTCGTGTTGGATACGGCCGCGCAAATGACCTTCGACAACCTGGTCTATGACTTGGGGGATGTCTAACGGCCGTAAATCCAGCGTCGTCTTGCCCGTTTCAATGCGCGAGATATTCAGCAAATCATTCACCAGCATGTGCAGGCGGTCAGCATTGTTCTTGATCACCTTCAGATAACGCTGCTGCGGCGGCGTCATCGGGCCGGCCGCCCCCATCAGCATCAGGTCCGCATACCCTTTAATCGAAGTCATCGGCGTGCGCAATTCATGCGAAACAGTCGAGACAAACTCGCTTTTCAGCTTATCCACTTCCACTTCTTTGGTAATGTCGCGGAAAATCGAAACAGTTCCAAAAAACTGTTTACCGGCCATTACTGGCGAAAGATGCACGCTGACCACCTTTTCTTCAATGGTCAACTCATCGGCCAAAAAGGTCAATTCCTCAACCGCCTCTGAATTTTGCGCCCATTTCTCAATAATATGCACCCAGGAATCGCCCGAATGCCCATAGAGACCCAGCAGTTCATTGATGGATTTGCCAATCAACTGCTGGCGTGGAATATCCAGAATTACGCTGGCCGGCCGATTACCCAGAATAATGCGGCTGTAACTATCGGCCACCAACACACCATCGGCGATGCTTTCCAGAATGGCCTGACTTTTCGCCGTTTCAATCTGTTCCGCGTGCAGCAGGCGGCCCAGCCGCTCCGCCTGATCGCGGATGAGCAAATAAAGGTTGGCGTTATTAATGGCATTGGCGACTTGAATGGCCGCCACCTCCACCAGGTCCAACTGCTGCATGGTAAACGCGCCCGTCTCCGAGTGGAACAACATCATCACCCCTATCACTTCATCGTTTGAAATGAGGGGCACACCCAAAACCGCGCGATGTTCACGGCTTTCAGGGCGGCTTACCCACCGGGGGTCTATGCTGGTATCATCCACAATGACGGCCGAGCGATTCTCAATGATCCACCCGGCCAGACCTTCGTGCTGCATCATGCCGGTGTTGACGCCGCGCAGCGGGAGAGGCCGTTCCAACCCCATGGCCGCGCGAAAGACAAATTGGCTGCTCTCCGGATCAATCAGCAAAATGACGCCCTGGGTGGCGTTCACCACTTCGTTGACCAGGTGGAGCGCCTGGTTGAGTACGTGGTCCTGATCCAGGCTGGCCGAGAGTTCGGAGGTGATGCGCAGCAAAATTTTGACCCGGTTGCTTTCCTCGTGCAGCGCGCGCGTGCGTTCGGCGACGCGCAGGTCTAGCTCTTCGTTGAGCAGGCGTAATTCTTCAAATAGCTTGGCGTTTTGTAGGGCGATAGCCGCCTGAACGCCAAACGTGGACGCGCGGGTGACATGCTTATGGCCAAAACGGTTGGGGTTGTGGGCATCCACCAGAACCAAAACGCCAATAATGTTCCCTTCTTGTTCCAGGGGCACGCCGAGGGCCGACTGGGCCGCTTCGCTGTGCGGCAGACGCAGGGAGATGGTGGGCGTCTCGGCCAGGTTGTTGGCAAAGCTGGCCTGGCCGTGGCGGGCTATGGCCGCGACAAAGGATTGCTCGTCGGTGGCCGCTATGGTTGTGCCGATAAATCCTTCTTCACCGTATCCCCGGCCGGCGCTGCCGACGAATTGGTCGCCGGCCACTTGCCAAATGTAAGCGCCATCTACCTCAAAGATGCGCAGGCTTTCGTCGCAGATGAGGCTGAGCAGGGTTGCCTGTTCCAGGGTGAAGTTGATCGCCATGCTGACGTTGCCCAGGGCATTGTAGAATTGTTCCCGCTCGTAGGTGTCTTGGAAGATAAAGGCGGTTTCTAACGCGGTGCTGGCCCGGCTGGCCAGGGCTTCTAGCAGGCGGATTTCTGTTTCATTGAGGCGGGCGGCAGCGCCCTGACGGATTAGTTGAATGAGGCCGACTGTTTCATCGGACACAATGAGGGGGAAGTAGGCTTCGGCCAGGGGAAGGTTGGGGTTGAGCCAGGGAACGGGAACGGCCGTTGCTGGGGGTTGGGCGGTGTGCCAGTATGCCGCCGACCTTTGATTGTGGATGACCTGGAGGATGGGGTTGGCCGGGTCAAGGATTTGGCTTGCGCCAACGGCCGTTACCGGGGCTTCTGGCAGCGCGGCATACACATCCAACAGGGTCAGGCGATGTTCTTCGGGCTGCCAACGATAGGCGGCGTAACCGTGCGCCTGAACCGCCTGGCACATGTGTTGGCTGATGAGGGCAATAATCTCTTCCGTTTCCAGCGTCACGGCGAGAACGTGATTGGCTTCGGCCAATATCTCGAAGGCTGGTGTGGGCGACTCATGGAGAATGATTTGGATGAGGGTGGGGTTGGTCGTCTGGTAAAGATGAGAATGGAAACGAAGGCTACGGCCGTCTGGCAGCCGCACTTCCTCTTGCCCGGCCGTCTGGCGCAGCAAGTGGTGGTCGGCGTCGGGGAATAATTGGCGTAAATGCCGCGGCAAGGTGGCATTGTGCTCCAGCCCACACAAATTCCTGGCTGCACGATTCATATAATGAACAGCGCCATCAGCCTCGACGATAATAACCCCTTCACTCAGAGGGTCGAGCACACGAAAGTCGAGAGCCGAAATGAATTCCTTTTCCATTGTTTACTCAATACCCCAATAAGGTACTGCATATGGGACAAGGTGATTGGTGCAAATCACTGAAGCTTTGCTTGTTTGGCCTGATCCAATCGCCGAAGTTCAGCGGCCGTTTCCGTAATTTCACGAATATCGGCAAAGCGCTGCGTTTGGGATGAAACGACGCCCAGTGAAAGGGTCATAAACGGGGCAAATGAACCGCTGGCAGTTTGCATCGCGCCCTGTTCGCGGTCCAAGAAGTCATAATGGGACAAAATTTCCTCGTTAAAACGCTGCCGCAATTTATCCACCATCGCCGGTACATTCTCGCTCATGGAGATCAATACAAAGGTGTCGCCGCCAGGGTGTCCAATAAAATCATCCAGCGTGCCAAATTGGTCATCAATTTCATTCAGCAAAAAAGCGCCAAATCGCAGCACTTCATCGCCGGCCACAAAGCCATACTTATCGTTAAATGGACCAAGATTGTCTATGCCAACCTGAATGTACGTCCAAGTATTGGCGCGCATCAGCGTGCGCAGTTGGTCTTCAATGAGGCGGCTGCTGGGCAAGCCAGTGATGGGATTGGTCATATTCAGCCGTTGATGAGTGCGGATCGCCGTGCCAACCCGCAGTTTGAGTTCTTCGATGTCGAATGGCTTGGTAATGTAATCATCCGCGCCCAATTCTAATCCTCGAATTCGGTCGCTGCGCTCATCTTTTTGGGTCAGGAAAATGATGGGGATGTGGCTGGTGCGCGTCGTTGTGCGCAGGGCCAGGCAAACGTCATAACCGTCCATATCGGGCAGCATAATATCGAGGACGATTAAGTCGGGCAGCTTTTTGCGGCATTTGTCCAGCGCGTCGTTGCCTCTGGCGGCAATGTCCACGTGATAGCCCTCGTTGGCAAAGAAAATGCGCAACATATTGGAAATATCGTAATCATCTTCGACTATAAGAATTCGACCATTGCTCATGAGCTTTTCCTTGGCAATTATAGAATGACCGGGTCAATCACAGGTTGATCACCCATTGATCTATTGTTTTGTGATGACATTTTTCAGTAATCATTCAAACTTGACCGGTTTTTGCCGGTCCAACTTAGAACTTTGAGAATCAAAAAGTCGGTCAGGTTTCCAGCGAAACTGAACGTTTGTGAGTTTTAATCTGGGCAATGTCGGCATCGGTGATGGCTTTTTCAAAGCTGCGGAACCCACCCAGTTTAAAACCATGCTTCAGAGCGATTTTATCAATTGTCTGGACTTGTGACAATTGGATGTCTTTTCCCAGCGTAAAAGACTCGTAACGCTGCTCCAGGGCCAGGGCCATGGTTTCGGCCATGCAGGCGTAGGCCATTTTGGGCGGAAAGCCAAAGTTGAAATTAAATTCTACCGCTCCTGGTACTTCGACCATCCCCCCTTCAATAACCAGTACATCGGGCCTCTGCGCGGCTACCTGCCGTGATACGTCGCGGGGACGGGCCACGTCGCAGACGACAGCGCCCGGGCGCAAATGCGGCGCGATGATGGCATCCACGGCACTGGTGACGGTGATGATGAGGTGGGCCTGGGTCAGATCGTTGATGTGATCGCTGGTGGTGACGTGGCTGCCGCCGGCCTCCCGGACAAGTTGGGCGACCTGGTCCAGCCTGTCTTGCCGGCGGCCGATGAGGATGGTCTGGTTGACTTGCGGCGCTAGGAGCTGCCCGCAGACTGCGCCAATGGCCCCGGTGGCCCCAACGATGGCGACGGTGGCGCTGGGGAGAGGGATGTCCATGATTGCGGCTGCTTGTTGAATGGCTTGCACGGCCGTTGCAATGGTCAAACTATCGCCGGTGGTCACGGGGATGTTGAGTTGGTTGGCCACTGTCAGGCCGCCATCACCGACGACAGAGGTGAACGCGCCCAACCCCAGGATGCGCGCACCCAATTTTTCAGCCAGACGGCCGGTCTGGATGATTTTTTTGTAGACAACGCGGGGCGGTAGGCTCATCATGCGGGCTGGTGTAAGGGGACAGGCCACGAACCAGCCATGCAGGGTACGGCCGTTGGCCTCCGAGCGAATGTTTTGAATTTCAGAGATATAAACTGGTGGGAAAAACAGGGACAGAAAATCAATCAACCAGACAGGCAGTTTGCCTAAAGCCGGATACTTTCGGCTGACGTCGCGCTGTGGGTCAATGGGATGAATGATAAATGCGAAAGAATCTTCCATAAATGGCAGTTTATCCAAGAGGTGTCCATATCTTCAATGGTATATCTGTCCCTGAGCAGGTGCTAGGGCCATCCGGCGTATTCTGCGTTTGGCGTCGTCGGCTGCCCATAACAGGAAAAGTCGTCGGATGACGCTCTCCATTCATTACGTTCCATCTGGGCGGGGGTATAGGCGGGGATAGGGATATTTACTCTCAAAAGAATAATGGTCGCTGTCCTCATAGCGCACGTTTTTGGTGATGAATTTACGCTCTTCCGAAGCCAGCAGCACCACGTCGGACTCAATGGTGCGCGCGGCGTAGATCACCAGACCCGAACTGAGGCGGCAGTGATGCCCCACACACCCACCCAAGACCAGCATATTGGTTTGTTCAAGACGGCCGTTTTTGCTGCTCGTCGTCCGCAAAGGCCCACCTAAAATATTAAAATCGGTGAACGTCGTGCCCGCGCCAATAAACGAATCACGCCCCACCACACATAACTGCAAACAAGTATTCTGCGCCACCATCGTATTTTCCATCATCGTCGTCATAAACAACGAAGTACGGAAAGGGAGAAAACAGCCATCACTAATCACGCTCAGCATCAACTGGCAGCCCTGAGACACAGTAACGTTACTGCCAAGGGTGCAGTTATCAATCACCGCGCCGGCGCCGATATTCACATTATCCCCGATCACCGTTGGCCCATGAATCACTGCGGAAGAATCAATGCTCACGTTCTTGCCAATTTTAACCATCTCCGAATTAGACAAAACGTGTTTCTGTTCCAGCAGCGAACGATACAAAATTTTCAGTTTTAGTTTCCAATTGGTGTCTATCTGGTTTTCAAAAAAGGCCCCACGCGCAAACACGCCAAACAAAATATCGGCAATAAAAACATGCACCCAGTTTTCAATCAATACAAACGCCTTGCGTGGCAGTTGGTACACCAGATCGCCAAATTCCGTCGCCATGTAAGGCGGAACGTGGTAATAACCACGTTCCAGCGGTTCCGTATCAATCACCAGCGGCTGCGCCTCAACGCTTTGCGACAGACCTTTGGGTAAATACCACATATCGGCCAACAGCAGTTTGTCTTGCTGAAAAAAAGAGTGGGTCAGCGGTTTCACGTGAGTCACAATGGCTGGATCATCGGCGGCAAACGCTAAACGCACCGGGCGACGGCCGTCCCGCGCCCGAGCCACAAACTCACTGATTAACTCCTTGTTAAAAAACAAATTATCGCGGTGTACCAGGCATTCCACCGCCTCCTCTTCAAAACGATACGCCGTTTGCCAATCCGGGTATTCACGCTCTTCGGACGTATAAGGCGTCAGCAAATCCCGCTGCCACAACCACAGCGGCTTGTTCTGCACGCGCAAATCCCGAGCCGGCTCATTAAACGGCTGAATGTGCGTAGTCTCCGTCAGAATAATTCGGCGCATAACTCAAAACCCGTTCCGGTTACAGATTCCCAATGCCATAACCCACCCTCAAACAATCGGTTTCTTGGAAATGAGAATCGTACACGTCTCATCCCCGCTGGCTATGCAAGAAATCTCTTCCACCCGAAACCGTCGCCCTTTGCTCACCCAATCCAGCGATTGCTCCAAAAGGCCCACCGCCAGATGGCAGCACGGCTGCGGTGATGAACGCTGCCAGCAAATAGGGCAGCGCTCAATAATCCACAAATACCCACGATGGTCTTCACCCAGCCGGACCCGCTGATCGCTAAATTTGTTAAACGTTTGCGCAAAAATGTCCAGCCCGATCTTAATTTTAATGCCTAACGGCAAAGTGCGAATCGCCAGGTCGCTGATTCCCAATACAGGCACAAATTCCTTAAGCGCCAACCGCCACGTTTCACGGCCGGCGCGCATCGCCAGACCGCGGCCGCCACGCTCGCCATACATATCGTCCAACGTCTGCTGAATGGCGCTAAACTCGGCAAAGGTGAACCCTAATTCCAGATTGTTGGGCGGATAGTTGTTAACCAGATGATGGAGATGGGCCAGGTTCAAGACAGCATTAACGCCATGCCGTCCCATAATCTCTTCCATCGCCGTCAACACAATTCGCCCCATTTTGTTAGAGTAATAAAATGTATCTATTTCCTGGAGCGGTTCGCGGATTATTAATTCATTCACTGGATGTGTCTAATGCCTGTGGAGATTTTTCAATGTGTCCGTTTTTTAGGAAATCGTGGATTGTGTGGAAAAACAAATCCGGTTCATCAATCATCGGGAAATGCCGAGAATACTGCATCATCATTACTTGCGCATGCGGTGTATTCTGAAAGAGCAAGTCGGCGTTGGACGGCGAGACAATATTGTCTTTGACTCCATAGATCCCCAACGCAGGCAGGCTTAATGTCGGCAAAGCACTGCGCAGGTCTGTATCTCTTAAATCGCCAATGCTGCGAAAAAAGGATTCAATCGTCGTGCGCTGCACGTCCCGCGAGATCATTTGGCGCACCTCTTTGGAATCATTTGCCAGCAAGATGCGCATAAAAGAATGCAGCACAATCGGATAACGCCAAATGAGTTTGGCGATTACCCCATAACCAGCCAGCCGCAAAAAGGGGTTCAACGAATTGCCAATCACTGGTGAACCAACGACGGCGACTTTATCCACGCGATCTGGGTGTTCCAAAGCCATTTGCAAAGCGACTGTGCCGCCCATAGAATGCCCAAATACCGGGGCTTGCTGAATCCCCAGGGTATCCATGAATTGATTAACCATGTCCACGTAGCTGGAAACGCGAAAAGTAGAGGATGCCGTGCGCTCCCCTTTGGCTGAATCGCCAAACCCCCAGAAATCTAGTGCGTATACCCGATATTTTTTGGTTTGCGCCAGGGCGATCATCGAATCGCGCCAGACATCCCAGGAATTGATCCAGCCATGCAAGAGGATAATCGGCTGCCCACGGCCGATGGATTCGTAGTGAAGAAGCCCCTGCTCTGTGACGATGGAACTCACGTTAGCCTCAATGCCGCCCGGGTTTAGACTGTATCGGCGATTAGACGGCTATTGACGACTTTGTCTTAAAGGCGTTAGCCGCCTTTTCGCGCGAATTTATATGGTAGCTGCAAGCGAATACAGGCGGATCATACTTGTAGTGATGGTAGCACCTGCCTTGAATAAAGCGTGTGAAAAGCAAGTTAAGGAGGTGTAAATGAGCCGTTAAACAAAGTCAGGCGGTTTCGGCTTTATCCAGCTCCTCTAATATGGAATAAAGCAGTTCCAGCAGCACATTTTTGACGCTTTCTTTGTCGTTGGCGACGCAAGGTAGTATTTTTACCTCAGGCCGCAGGCGCAAAATGATGCGCAAATCTTCTGGCTCCCAGGCATCTTCCATGTCTTGTTTGTTGGCGGCGACGACGTAAGGGGTGGCGGCGTAGCTCTCGAAGGTTTCTAAAACCCGTTTGGCTTCACGGAAGGTTTCCGGTTTGGTGCTGTCTACCATGACAACAAAGCCGAGCATACCTTGGGATAGAATGTCCCACATAAAGTCAAAGCGCCGTTGTCCCGGTGTGCCAAAAAGGTATAAAACCAGGTCATCGCCAACGGTGATCCGGCCAAAGTCCATGGCGACGGTGGTGGATTCTTTGATTTGCTCGGCGCTGCTGCTGATTTTGCGTTCTGTAGATACGACGTCAATTTCGCTGATAGAACCGATGAATTGTGTTTTGCCCGCCGAGAACGGACCCGTGATGACCATTTTTACTGCTTGCATAAGGACGATGACCTCTTACAGGTGAGTGGGGGAAATGAGTGATGAACTTGATACCTATACAATGACACGGCCGTATGAACCTTCAGATTGTCAACGGCCGTTTTACAAACCACGAATTCGGTCTATCAGACGGACAACAACGGAACGCTTGGCCGCCGGTGACTGCTGCTCGATCTCTTTGCGGGCTTCCTGTCTGGTAGTTGGTTGTCTTTCAGATGCCGGCGGCGGCGTCACTTCCGGCCGCGCCGGACGCACAATTTCGACCAGACCAGCCTGAAGCATCCCATAAACGATACGCCGGATTTCAAAGTCGCTCAGATTGTTCGCCCGCGCAATCTGACGAATGGTATTGCGCGGGTTGACAAACGATACAACCCGCCATTCTTCGACAGTCAGGTTGATATTACGCAAACGCGCATCGGGGCGGTCGGTAAAGCGCAGCGAGATGTCCAGGTCTGGCAGCTCTTCCTGCAAGATCTCCCATTCTTTCAAGCGTCGGCTGCCTTCCATGATCACGCTTTCCAGGTCTATCGGAATGGTGATATGTCCGGGGGAAGGCAGTCTGTTGGCGTCGAAGCGGAACAAACCCTCACCCCAGGTGAAGAGCCGGTACACAGTATCCAAAACACTCTGCCGCACGCTTTGGATGATATCGCTTTGGGTGATGTGGCCGCGCTGGATCAACATGTGTCCAAGCTGCTTATCGCTGGTTCCCTTCGCTTTTAATTGGATCAGGCGAGCTTGTTCCTCAGAAAGTTTTCCGGCGTTGTGCAGAATTTGCGCCAGATGATTTTCAGATTCTTCCCCCATGAAGGCATAAATCAACTTCCCTTCGCGAAAAGACATTTGCGCCGACTCACCGTTGTGGTGAATGGTGAGAGTCCCTGTTTTGCGGGCCAGGTTGATTAGATTAAGTAACTGGGTTGTGGAAAAGTCGCGCAGGTTGCCTTTTAGGGCCATAACAATTGTCCTGCTAATAAGGTATATTTTCAACAATGGCGGCTTTACCGCTAACCATTGTTGGCGTATTCGTGCATTTGGTGAGTTGGTAAAAGACGCAATTACTGCGATTATGACAATTTCACCTGTCGTTGAGCATTATACTAGGGGAAAAATTTCAAGTCAAACTTACTATTGTCATGGTTTGGTATATGCCAGGCGCCGGTTATCCTGGCTTTTGAATTGCTCTTGTTGGGGTATATTTTCGTGTGTACAATACGTTTTGTTTTGGTGTGGCAACGTCTTTCGGGGCGGTGGCGAAATGGCAGACGCAGCGGACTTAAAATCCGCCGGAGTAACCTCCGTGTGGGTTCGACTCCCACCCGCCCTACACTTTAACAGGCCCTTTGGGGCCTTTTTTTATTGATCGGTGTGAAGATGGATGGCGCGATGGGTCTAGCAAGAAGGGTACAGCTATGTTTGGCGCAGGCGCTGACTTCAGGTCTGCCGGGGCGTTTGGTCGTCGGCGTGTCCGGTGGCGCGGATTCGCTGGCTCTGCTGCACAGTCTGGCGTACCATGCGCCTGCCTATGACCTGGTGGTTGCTCATCTAAATCATGGCTGGCGGGACACGGCCGTTTCCGATGCCCAATTCGTCGCCCAAACGGCCGCTGCCTGGGGGCTGCCTTGCGTGGTAGAAACGGCCGACGTCATCGCCCAGGCCAGCGCCGGCGGCCAATCATTGGAAGAGGCCGGCCGTCTGGCCCGCTACCGCTTCTTCGCCAGCGTCGCCCGCGAAACGGGGGCTGCGGCCGTTTTGGTAGCCCACAACGCCGACGACCAGGCGGAGACCGTGCTGCTGAACCTGCTGCGCGGAACCGGCCTCACCGGCTTGGGCGGCATGAAATCGGTCGCCCCCCTGCCGGAAGCGCCGGAATTTTGGCTGCTGCGGCCGCTGCTCACCACCAGCCGCGCCGACATCGAAGCCTACTGCCAGGAACATGGCCTGACGCCCGTGCAAGACAGCACCAACAGCGATATTACCTTCTTGCGCAACCGCATTCGCCACCACCTGCTGCCTGAATTAACCACCTACAACCCACAAATCCAGACCCACTTGCAGCAGTTGGCCCATATCGTGGCTGCCGACGAAGATTACCTGGAGCAGGTTGTGGCCGAACATTGGCCGGCGCTGGCGCCGGCGCAGTCTGGGGCGTGGCTGGCGCTGGACCGGGCGCGCTGGCTGGCGCTGCCGCTGGCTATGCGACGACGCAGTTTACGGCGGGCGGTGGCGACAGTACGGCCGTCTATTACCGACCTCAGCTTTGCCACCATCGAACAGGCCCGGTTGGTCGCCGAAGCAGGAGCGGTGGGAGCGCAAAGTGATTTGCCCGATGGGGTGCGGCTGCGGGTAGATTACGGCCGTCTCCTCATCACCACCCCGGTACAGCGGCAGCCCGGCGACTGGCCGCAGCTCCCCGCCGGGGCCGTTTTGCCTTTGCCGGTTCCCGGCATACTCCCGCTGGCCAACGGCTGGCGGCTGGAAACAACCCTGCTGGACTCGGTTGACGCCGCCTATGTGCAAAACAACGCCGATCCCTGGCTGGCTTTTTTGGCCGCAGACACACCGCCCCTATGGGTGCGTGGACGGCGGCCGGGAGAACGATTTGCGCCATTGGGCATGAACGGCCGTACCACCAGCCTGAAAAAAGTGATGATCAACCGCCACATCGGCGCCGCCTGGCGCAATGATTGGCCGCTGGTTTGCACTGCCCAGCACATCGTCTGGCTGGTCGGCCACCAAATAGACGAACGGGCCAAAATAACACCAGCCAGCCGTGGGGTCTTTCAGATACGCTGCGCCAAAGGTTGACGTTGTTCCTCCGCCTCAGTATACTACCAATCGTTAACAACGCGGGGCGTAGCTCAGCTTGGTAGAGCGCTCGGTTTGGGTCCGAGAGGTCGTCGGTTCGAATCCGGCCGCCCCGACTGGAAAGAGATAGTCAGTGTTCAGTAAATAGTGACTGCTAAAGCGCGGCGGTGGTGTAGTGGTAACACGGCAGCCTTCCAAGCTGCTCTCACGGGTTCGAATCCCGTCCGCCGCTCTTTTTCTACGATTAACGGTTCACCATTCACAATTCATCATTCATCATTCACAATTTAACCTCCGGGCCTATAGCTCAATGGCAGAGCAAGCGGCTCATAACCGCTGGGTTCTAGGTTCGAATCCTAGTAGGCCCATAAACAAAAAGACTTGTATGCCAACACACCATGCAAGTCTTTCTTCATTCCCACTCCAACCTACGACACATGCGCCCACACAAAACAGAACTGCTCCAGGCGCAATTTCTCTACTTCGCAGCATGTCTTAACCATATTTCTTTATCTTGAAGGAGAAGAATCATGCCGATTTCCCTGCCTGCCCGTTTGTCTTGGTTATTGGGTTTGGTCGTTGTCCTGTTGATTGGTCTCGCCTGGCGTCAGGCCGACGTCGCGGCGCAGGCCGGGCCACCACCTACCCCCACCGCCGCCATGGCCGCCATGCTGCGCGATGTCCAGCCAGCACAAACATTAGCCCCCCAGTCCCTAACCCCCTGCGTCAGTGGTTTCGCCGGGATTTATCCCTGCCAGAACGTGGATTTACTGGCCTTCATGCCCCTGGCCAGCATCGGCGGCGGCAGCGGCAACGACATCTGGGGCTGGACCGATCCGGTCGGTGGTAAAGAATATGCCCTGATGGGACGCACCAACGGTACCGCTTTTGTAGACATCAGCGATCCGGAGAACCCGCTTTACTTGGGCAATTTGCCTACCCACACCGCCACTTCCATCTGGCGCGACATCAAGGTATACGCCAACCATGCGTTCATTGTCAGCGAAGCCAGCGGCCACGGAATGCAGGTGTTTGACCTGACGCAGCTGCGTAACGTGCCCATA
Organism: Candidatus Leptovillus gracilis; assembly: GCA_016716065.1. NCBI lineage: Bacteria > Bacillati > Chloroflexota > Ardenticatenia > Promineifilales (SeqCode) > Promineifilaceae (SeqCode) > Candidatus Leptovillus > Candidatus Leptovillus gracilis. The sequence goes on from JADJXA010000001.1 coordinate 467,508, forward strand.
ACACCGGCAACTTTTAGCAGCACGGCTCATTACGGCAGCTTTGGCAACGCCCACAACATTGTCATCAACGAGGATACCGGCTTTGCCTACGCCGTTGGTACAAGCACCTGCAGCGGCGGGCTGCACATGGTCAACATCCAAAACCCCATCAGCCCCACCTTCGCCGGCTGTTTTAGCAGCGATGGTTACACTCACGACGCCCACTGCCTGGTTTACAGCGGGCCAGACGCGCAGCATCAGGGCAAAGAGATTTGCTTCAACTCTAATGAAGACACGCTGACTATTGTGGACGTGACCAACAAAGTCGCGCCAGCGCAGTTGTCGCGCACCGGTTACGCCGGTTCGGCCTACACCCACCAGGGCTGGGTAGACCCCACGCACACCTACTATCTGCAAGATGATGAACTGGACGAATCTAATTGGGGGCACAATACGCGCACCTATGTCTGGGACATCAGCAATTTAGACGCGCCGGTGCTGTTAGGCAATTACACCTCTTCGACCCCGGCCATAGACCATAATCTGTATATCACAGGAAATCTCGTCTACCAATCGAATTACCGCGCCGGTCTCCGTATTTTGCAGGTGAATAATTATGCCACCAGCAATCTGGAAGAAGTGGGGTATTTTGACATCTATCCGGCCAATAATAACGCCAACTTTAACGGCAGTTGGAGCAATTATCCTTACTTCGCCAGCGGCGTGGTGGTGGTTAGCGGCATTGAGCAAGGATTGTTTATCTTGCAGCCGCAGTTGGGCGACCCGACTTATGGCGTGGCGCTGTCGCCAGACGACACGGCCGTTGCCCAACCTGGCGCAACCGTCACCTACACGGTCCAAATCACCAACACCGGCTCAGTCGCCGACACCTTTAACCTGGCCGTGACCAGCAGTTGGCCGACAGAGTTGTCCACCCTCGCCATCGCTCTGGATAGTGGTCAGAGCAGTTCGTTTACTGCTACAGTGCAGGTTCCGCTCGACGCCGCCGCCGGGGACAGCGATGCAGCCGTGGTCACGGCCGTTTCCCAGGCCGACGGCAGTGTCAGCGAGGCCACCCAACTCACCACCTCAGCGGCGGCCCTGTACGGCGCAGCCATCGCCGGTCCCGCCAGTGGCAGCGCCCTACCCGGCACGGCCATCACCTACACGCTGCGCCTGACCAATACGGGTAACATCACCGACACCTTTAGCCTGACGGCCGACGCAGACTGGTTAACGGCCGTCGCCCCCACCACCGCCACCTTAGCGGCCAATACCGCGACAGACGTTTTACTGACAGTCCACGTACCGCTTACGGCCACCCTGGGACTGACGGATACGGCCGTTTTCCAGGCCACCTCCACCCAGGAACCCGCTGCCACTGCCGACTGGAGCATCACGACAACGGCCGTGCCCTACACACTCTTCCTGCCCATCATCGGCAACAACTTTGAGACTGCGCACGAAATCGCCTGCGTAGACGGTATGGCCGGCGACTATCCATGCAAAAACGCCAACTACCTTTCTTTCCTTTCCCTGGCTGACCTGGGGGCCACCAGCGGCCAAAAGGCGGCCAATCTGTGGGGTTGGACCGACCCGCAGGACAACAATGAATACGTCCTCCTGGGTCTGACAGACAAACTGGCCTTCATCAATACCACCAACCCGCTCAGCCCGGTCATCGTCGGCTTTTTGCCCAACCAGACCAACACCAATCCAGTTGCCTACCGCGACGTAAAAGTCTACCAGCATTACGCCTTTGTCATCGCCGACGAAAACAGCCAGCACGGCCTGCAAGTCTTCGACCTGCATCATTTGCGCGGCGTCGCCGGTGCGCCGGTGACATTCAGCGCCGACGCCACTTACAACGCCTTTGGCAACGCCCACAACTTCTTCATCCACGAGGCCACCGGCTATGCCTACATTGTGCGCAACACCGCGCCGGTGCTGTGCAGCAGCGCCGTCTATATTCTGAACGTGCAAGACCCGCTCAACCCCACGTTTGTCAACTGCTACGATGAGGGCGGGGCCGCTTCAGACGTGATGTGCGTTTTGTACAATGGGCCGGATGTAGATTATCACGGCCGTGAACTCTGCCTGGTCGCCAGCGACGACGAAATTCTGGTGGCCGACATGACCGACAAAAACACCCCAACCACCCTGGCGACCCTCACTTACCCCGCCGTCCACCGCGCCCACCTGGCCTGGTTCACCGAGGACCATCGCTATTTCCTCTCCTCCGACATGGAAGACGAGATGATGATGGGCTTCAATACGCGCATCTTCGTCTGGGACTTTACCCAGGTAGACGCGCCGGTGTTGCAGAGCATCTACGTCGGCCCCACGCCCGCCAGCGACCACAATGTCTGGGTGAAGGGAGAGTATGCCTACGTCGGCAATTTCCGCGCCGGGGTACGCATTCTTGGCTTGCAAGACATCGCCAACACCACCATGAACAATGTCACCATCACCGAAGCAGCTTACTTCGACACCTACCCGGCCAACGACAATACCGGCCACATGGGCGGCGTTTGGGCTGTCTACCCGTTTTTTGCCAGCGGCGTTACGGCCGTTAGCGACCGGGAGACAGGACTGTATCTGGTACGGCCGGTATTGCCCTGATGATTGCGGATCGCCGATTGCGCAATGGATAGGCTAAGGGCGTGGGCTGGCGTAGGGTTTCTGGCGGGACTGCTGCTGACAATGGTTGTCGGGGCGACGGCCGTCCCACCCGCCGACCCTATCCTCTATGGTACCTACCTGGGCGCGGAAGCTGCCGAATATGGCCGGGCCATCGCCACCGACCCGGCCGGCAACCTCTATGTGGCCGGGGAGACGCAATCTGTTACCTTTCCGACCACCCGCGCATCCTGGCTGCACGGCATAGACGTTTATGTGGCAAAATTCAACGCCACCAGCGGCGCCGCCGATTACATCCTTTGGTTTAACGCCCTCACCCTGTTTGCCGAAGATTACGCCTATGGCCTGGCCGTCGGCCCGGATGGCAGCGCCTACGTGGTCGGCGATACCCGCTCCGACGACTTTTGCGCCTTGTTTGGCGACACCCCCGGTTTTGATACCACCTACAACGGCGGCGGCGACGCCTTTGTCCTCAAAGTCAAGCCAGATGGCAGCGGGTTGGATTACTGCACCTTCATCGGCGGCAGCGAAGCGGACGTGGCCCGCGCCATCGCCTTACACGCCGACGGCCGTGTCACGATCACCGGCGGTACCTGGTCAGACACCGATTTCCCGTTAACGCCCGATGCCTACGACGCCAGCCACAATGGGCTGCGCGACGCCTTTGTCCTCCAATTAGATGCCACCGGCACGGAATTGCTGTACGCCACCTACCTGGGCGGCAGTGGGCAGGAAGAGGGGGTGTCTGTGGCGGTGACCGGCGACGGGGAAACGGCCGTGACCGGCTGGACCTTTTCGTCCGATTTCCCCACCACCCCCCAGGCTTACGACGCCAGCCACAACGGCAGCGCCGATATGTTCGTCGTCCGGCTGGACGCCGCCGGCGCAGAACTGCTGGCGGCCACCTATTTGGGCGCGGAACTGGATGATCGGCCCATCGGCATCGCCGTAGACGCCGTCGGGCAGATGGTCGTGGCTGGCTACACCTATTCGCCCAATTTCCCCACCACGCCGGGCGCATGGGACCGGCAGCATGATGGCGCAGTAGACGCCACCCTGACCAGCCTAAGCCCCGCTGGCGCCCGTCTGGTCGCCAGCACCTTTTTGGGCGGGGCGGCGGAAGATTGGGCCGGCGGGTTGGTTCTGGACGATAACGGCCGTATTTCCCTGACAGGCCGCACATGGTCGGAAGATTTTCCCACCACGCCAGATGCGCTCAGCAAAGCGCTCAACGGCGGGCGTGATGGTTTTGTCGCCCAACTCAGCCAGGACGGCGGGCGGCTGCTCTACGCTTCTTACATTGGCGGCAGCGATTGGGACGACAGTCTGGCTGTCACCGGCGGCGATGGGTGGCTGGCCCTTAGCGGCGCTACGCGCTCCGCCGATTTTCCCGTCACCGCCAACGCCCACGACACGGCCGTTAACGGCGATTACGACATCTTCGTGCTGCAACTGGCAACACCCCCACCCGCAGACCACACCCTGTTTTTACCGGCGGTCCTCAGACAGTAATCGTTTGAATGACCAGTTTTCCGTCGGCATTACCTCTGGAAAACACGCCGCGAACACTGAACACTGGACACTGACTTATGAATACTGCTCTACTCCAAACGGTACTGGAAAGGGAACAGGGCCACCGGCAGCAGCTTCACGTGCTGTTTGGCGAAGGGAATGCCAATAATGGTGATGGTCAGAATCAACGCGCTCACCAGGTGGGCGATGGCGATCTCCCAGCCAAATAAGATGATCCAGATGATGTCGAACGCCAGACTGAGACAGCCGCCGGAGCGTTCAGTCTGCATCACTTCTTTGCCAAATGGGGCAAAAGTCGCCACGCCTAACCGGATGGATTGAATGCCGAATGGAATGCCCACAATGGTGAGGCACAGCAGCAAACCGGCCAGAATGTAACCGGCGCCGGCCAAAAAGCCGCCAAAAATTAGCCAGATAATATTGCCTATAAGACTCATGTTGTATCTTCCTTGTTTAGATGGTTTGTTTGTTGGTTGGTTGGTTAGCGGAGGTGTGGGCGAACCAACCAACCCATCCGACGAACCAACCGTCTGACTTTCTGCACCTATTACGCGCTCGGAGGGCGGGAGTTGCAGGCCAGACGGCCGTTTCACCCTCTCCTCTTAACCGACGCTCATCAACCCCCATTATAACCTAACCTGAACAAAACAAGCCGCCCTCAAATTGGCTGTTATAATTTGCCGACAATCAACTACTGCGTCGCTGCGCCGCTGCGTTGACATAACCCAACACGAGGAGATGCCATGACTGACTTGAACCAGGCTGCCAACGGCCGTAGCCGCATCACCGCCGCTTTTGCCCAGGCCCAACACACCCAATCCGCCGCCCTGATGCCTTACTACACCCTGGGCTACCCCGACCGTCAGACCGCGCTGAATGTGGTGGCGGCCATCGCACCATACAGCGATTTGCTGGAATTAGGCGTGCCTTTCAGCGACCCCCTGGCCGATGGCCCGACCATCCAACACAGCACCCAGGTTGCTCTGGAAAACGGAACCACCGTCGCCGACTGCCTGGCAGTGCTGCGCGAACTACGGCAGCGCGGCGTGCAGACACCGGTGATGTTGATGGGCTACTACAACCCCATCCTGGCCTACGGCATCACCAACTACGCCCGTGACGCCGCCGCCGCCGGGGCCGATGCCTTCATCGTGCCCGATTTACCGCCTGAAGAAGCCGGCGAGTTGGAACAGGCGGCGGCGCAAGTCGGCATGGCGCTCATCCACTTTTTGGCGCCTACCAGCAGCCAGGCGCGCATCGCTAATGTGACCGCACGGGCGCAAGGCTTTATTTATCTGTTGAGTTTGACGGGGGTGACAGGGGCGCGCACGGCCGTACAGACTGATTTAGCCGCTTTTGTAACCCGTGTACGCCAACAAGCCAATGTGCCGCTGGCAGTGGGTTTTGGCATCAGCACACCGCAGCAGGCGGCGCAAATTGGCGCCCTGGCCGATGGCGTCATCGTCGGCAGCGCCCTCATCAACGCCGTAGACCGGGCCGACGACAACAAACCAGACGCGGCGGCCGCTTTTGTGCAGGCGCTGCGAGCAGGCTTAACAAAAAGTTGAGAAACTCGTGAAAAATAGATTATAATTGCCGGAATACAATTCCCAATCAGTTGGCAATGTTCAAGGAGATTTCGTGCGTGTGGCCTGACCCATCACCACGAATAAATAGCAAGAGCGCGAGCGCCAGAAAGAAGTCGTGACACTTTTACTCTAGTATCCGTAGGCCGAAGTCCGTATCCCGTTATCCGATGACATTTTCCAGAGCTAGCGCCCTACGGATTACCGATGACGGATAACGGATTACCACTTACGGGTACTCGCTTTAGCCAATATCCACAGGACAAACAGGAGATCAAACCCATGTTCGGCAAAAAACAACCAGAAACCCCTGAAAACGAAACCGTTAACACCAGTGTGGATACCATGCCTCAACCCGATCCCGTCCCAAGCAGCGCCGCCGAAGAACCGGAGTACCTTTTCTCGCCCCCGATATTGCCGACACATGCACCAGTCGCGCCTGAACCAATTGATTCTGCCAGCGCCCCGTTGTCTGATAGCGGTGCTATCGGCTCAGAGCTAACCCGTCTGCGCGACATCCTATTCGGCGAACAATCACGATCCACCGAAAAACGCCTATCAGATCTGGAACTGCGTCTTGAAGCCGTGCGCCAGGAACTTGGCGACCTTATCAGCCACAGGGTGGACAACCTGGACAAGATGGCCGGCAATCAATTGACCTCTACGCGCGCCGATTTTATTGAACGGCTGAACATGGGCATGGAAACGCAAAACCAGAATTTGCGCGCCGCGCGCCAACAGCTAACCGATCAGCTCGAACAACAAAACACAGACCTGACAACCCAAATTCGCGCCACGCAGCGCGAGCTGGCGACGCGCCTGGAAACACAGCAATCGGAACAATCGCTGCAACTGCGCGAAGTGCAAAAGGAACTGACTCGACGGCTGGATGACCTGACGGCCGATTTCATGTCCCAACTGCGCCAGATACACAAAGAACTCAGTGATCGCCTGGACAAACTAGGAGAATTCCAATCAGAACAAACGCGCACCCTTCAGGTAGAAAGTAAAAAACGGGACGATGATCTGCGCGTCGAGTTGATGACATTGGCAAACCTGCTAGACACCAAAAAAGTCTCGCGGACCGACTTGGGACACATTTTAACCGAACTGGGGCAGCGTATGCGCAGCGGCGCAGACTAAGCAAATGCTTCTGGTGGCAGCCTAAGGCTGCCACCAGTCAACCATCGCCAGACAATTCACTCATCACACCTCATGAACACGGCGAGACCTCAATTGGAGCCATCAGAACCAGAGCAGCCGCTCACAAAAAACAACGATCCATTATTGTCGTCTGTGCAGGCCATTCTGTTGGCGGAAGAACGCCAGCGCATATGGCGTTGCAGCAGCAGCTAGAAGGCTATCACAACCAGACGCGCAGCCGTATCCACGACCTGCAAGCCCAAACAGAGTCACTGGAAACACAGCTTCTCGCAGCGCAAAAGGAACTGCGCGAAGCCGAACAACGCGCCAGAGATTTGGAGGTAGCGGTAGACCTGCTGCGGCGCAAAGCCCAGGCCGATTCTGAAGGGCTAATGGAGCGGTTGACGCCTGTGTTTGGCGATCTGGTCGGTCGCCAGGTTCGTGAAAGCCGGAGTGAAATGGCCGAAGCGCTGGGGCCGGTGATGGGCGAGGGCGATTCGGGTGCAGATTCGGGATTCACGCGAAGAGATGGTCGAAGCGCTGTCGCCGGTGATTATGCGGACGGTGCAAACGGACTTCCGATTTCTTCCAGCATTCCGCGGCAAATTGACGCCGCCAAGGGGTTGGGTTCCGGGGCGGTCCCGGGGCTTCTGCGAGGGCGGCTGCGGGGCGGGGGGGGCCCGGCCGCCCCCCGGGGGGGGTTTCCCAACCCACCCGACCGGGGGGGGCGCCTCCTTTCCCCTCCGGAATGTTTTTCAATAACCACGCCCTCTTGCTTTTTGCCCATATTTCTGGCGCAGAAATAACCGATTCGGATCTGATCATGGATTGCAGGCCGTGCGCGATTTTGTCCACGACGGGCGCATAAAGAACTTAGGGAGGAAACCAACGACATTATTTTTTAGGTTAAACTTTCGAAGAATCATCACAAACCCGAAAGGATCGCCTAGAACAATGTCAAACTATACGTGAAGCGGAACCAGAATGCCAAAAAATAGTTGATGAGATGGGCGTTGCAGCCACGCCTCTCCTTAATGATCCTGCTCGCCTGGCAATTAGGCATTCTGGCAGTAAGTCTGGTGGAAGAAACCTTGAATAGCAGACCCCAACCCCCAACCAAAGGGGGGTGTCAAATATGTGGCCGGAAGTTGCAGAGCAAAGGCTTGCCCCCCGGGGAAGTCAAGAGCATCATTGGTCTCAGCCCGCTGGCAGCGCCGGACAGGACGCAGCCTTGGTCCATTGATCAGGTAGCGCCATTGGATGAGGCGCTGGGATTAAAGCCCCCAATCAAAAAAGCGATGATGGTTTGCGGCGGATAGCTTGCTTGACAGCCATCCTTGCTTGCCCGAAACCGCAGCCATGTTGTTAAAAGAATTGAGCCAGGTCATCGTACGCCGCAAAGTATCGGTGGTTGATGACGGAGAAGAGATGATATGAGGAACCATTTGGTGGCCGAGTTGGCGGCGTTGAAACTGGGGAATGAGCCAGAGGCGGAAGCGTTGACGCGACCCTTGCCGCAGAAACTCTCCTGATGGGCGCTGACGGGGTGATGGTTCCCTTTCGCCCCAAGGCCAAGCAGCGGCGGGCAAAACGGTATGAAAGCGAAATCAGGTCGCCATCTTTGCCCGTTTAAACCAACATATCACCCGCGGGCCCAGACGCGATGAACCGCTTGCATCCCACCACCGCGTGACGGCTGGTGCCAGGTGATGGACGACTTATCCGAGCGGATGTGCTGGCTGGAAGCGCGCAAACAAGACATCAAGGAGCGCCCCGCGTTGTCTGGTTAAGCGATGGCGGGCGGGAGCTTTTTGCCGGTGATTTGCCGAACGTGCAAGCGCCTCACAGGCCACGTTTACGCGATTTCTTCCGCCCAGAATTTCAGCGATGCAAATTGACGCGCCAAAGATAAAGTTCCGGTCTCGTGGCGACATGGTCCCAGCTTCCTGCGGGGCATCTGGGGGCGGCTGCGGGGTGTTTCTCCGGCCGACCTGACGGTGCGCGACGCGCTTCCCTTTACCATTCGGGAAATGTTCATCATCCAACAAGGCTCTGGCTTGCTGTTGGCCCAGGCCCATATTTCTGGCGCAGAAATAACCGATTCGGATCTGATCAGCGGCATGTTAACGGCCGTGCGCGATTTTGTCCACGACTCTTTCAGCCCGGTCAACAGCGGTGGCGAAGAACTAAGCGAAATCCAATACGGTCAGATGCGCATCCTCATCCAAAGTGGACGTCTCGCTTATGTCGCTGTTGTCATAGATGGCGTCGAGCCACCTGGATTCCGCGCCCAACTGCGCCAGTTGGTAAACGACTTAAACGTACAGTACGCCAGACAGTTAAACGCCTACGCTGGCGACCCTGACGAATTACCTCAGTTAGCACCACATTTACAGCAGTTTTCAACGATTAGCCAGGCAGAAAAGGCGCCAACTGCTTTCACTTCCGCGCAAAAATGGTTCCTCCTGCTCAGCGGCATCGTTGGCCTACTCTTTCTTGGATTCTCGTGCTTCTATTTGCAGTTTACCATCGCGCTCTATCCCATTGCCTTTCCGTCGCCCACCGCCACCCAAACGCAGACACCAACTAACACGCCCACAGCCTCCCACACGCCCACCACCACCCCCACGTACACCCCAACAACAACCGCCACGCCGACGGATACGTCCACGCCGACGGCTACGCCCACCGCCACCAACACGGCCACACCCACCAACACACCCACCACAACGATGACCCCGACCAACACCCCGACGGCTACCACAACCGGCACGGCGACCCACACGCCAACGCCACCGGCCGCCGAATCTATCAGCCCTATTTGGGTGCGGGCAGGCCCCAGCCTGGATGCAGAGCGTATTGTGGCATTAGAATTTGAAACGCCGATGATCTTGATTTCTGTTTCAGGCCCCTGGGCTGAGGTACAATGGGTATCAAACTTACCCTGGCTGCCTGGCACACAACGCGGCTGGGTTCCATATAGCTGGATTGCGTTAAGGGGAGATGTGGTTCCGGTAACGGCTACTTATACCCCCACACCACAAAGATAATATGGAATGAAAATTACATAACATACGGAAGATTGGACAAATCTCAGAAGATTTGTCCAATCTAATTCAATCGTCTCTGCGATTTTCTCTGGGGAACCATGGCGAATAGATCATGAAAGTTTTGCAAAAAAAGGTATGTTTATTGGGGGATTTTGCCGTGGGCAAAACAAGTCTGGTGCGCCAATTTGTGGAAGGTCGTTTTGATGACCGCTATTTGAGTACCATCGGCGTTAAGGTCTCGCGCAAAACGCTGCTGCGCCCAGATTTCCAACTGAATTTGCTTATCTGGGACCTGGTCGGTGGCAATGAGCTTTCCTATTCGGAGGCAAGTTACATGGTGGCTGCGGCCGGCGCCCTGATCGTCTGCGATTTAACCAGAGCCAACACGCTGGACGCCCTGACACGTTATGCCAATCAGGTGCGGACTATCAATCCGAATGTTAGCCTGGTTTTTTTAGGCAACAAAGTGGACCTGATCGAACAACGGGCCATTACAGAGGAACAGTTAACGGCCGTAACCAGCGACCTCAGAGCCAGTTATTTTCTCACCAGCGCTAAAACCGGCGAAAACGTTGAAGCCGCCTTTACCCAACTTGCGCGCCTTGTCGAAGCAGGCTAACCGCCTGGTAAAGCCTTGTTGATTGCCAAAGGAGAAGTTCATGACTGTGCCGCCCATCAATCTCAGCTCTATTATGCTGGCCGCGCAGGTGACCAAAGTGCTCAACGTGATTCACCGCGTGGCTTATGCACTCCTTTCGCCGGAACGTCGGCTGGTTTATGCCTCCCCAAATTTCGAGACAGTAGTAAGCGCGCCAGACCAGCAGCTTACAAACCAGCTCATTGAAGACGTGATGTGGGAGTTTGTCGGGGCTGAAGACAGTCTCGCAGCCATTTTCGCGGGACGCTTGCCTTTCCTGGCTTTTGAACGTGTCAATCGGGTGATGCCAGACGGCCGTATCCTTTACCTGGACATCAATGTCACCCGCGTCAACAGCCTGGAACTCGCTCCCGGACTCCTGGTTATCGTCGAAGACGTAACCGATCAGGCGCAAATGGAACAACGCCTGGTTCAAAACCGAAACGAACTGTATCTAATCAAAGAGCAGCTTTCCCAGGCTAACCTGGAACTGCACCAGCTAAACCAATTGAAGTCCTTGTTTTTGTCTATGGCGGCGCATGACTTGCGCACACCACTCACCGCCATCCACGCCTGCAGCGATTTAATTTTACGCCTGCTGCCGGAAAACGCCCCCGCTAATTTATTCAGGTACACCAACATTATCGAAAAGCAAGCTGTGCGCATGGATTTGCTGATTAACGACTTTTTAGACCTGCACTTGTTGGAACAGGGTAAATTACACCTGAGGTTGCGGCCGGTGAACCTGAACGTTGTGGTCGCCCAGGTGGTCAATATGTTGGCCTATCAGGCCGAAAAGCGCCAGCACACCCTGGTTTTAAACACCGCTCCCGACGACATTGTGCTGGCGTTGGACGAAAATCGGCTGCAACAAATCCTGTACAACCTCGTCAGCAATGCCATCAAATACACCCCAACCGAAGGGACCATCACCATCAGCACGTGGACAGAAGAAGAAACGGCCGTCATTCAAATAGCCGATAACGGACAGGGCATGACAGAAGAACAGCAGGCCTCGGCCTTTAAGCTCTACTACCGCGCCGACAATGCCGATAATATGGCGCCTACCGGCTGGGGACTTGGCCTTTACATTGTCAAGATGCTTACCGAAGCGCATGGCGGCCAGGTTTCCCTGACCAGTCAGCCGGATGAGGGCAGCACGTTCTGCGTTTCCTTGCCAATGCGCGTCGGCAACGCATCAAACGACGAAGCCTGATCACAAAGACCGACCGTTTCCAATCGTTAATCGTCAATCGCCAATCGCGGATTGGCCCAATAGGCGGTGTGGGGGGAGGACACGGCCGTTTCCAACCTTACCACCACCGATTCCCCCCCATACCCGGCCAGCGAGGCCATCACCTCGGCCCACCCCTGCTCCGGCGAGAACAGACCCTCGGCCAGCGTCACCACCTCCGCATTGGCGCGGATGAGGCGGACGCGGAACGGGGTTGCGCCGGGAGCGTCGCTGCGAAACGCCAGGCGCAAATCGCTGCCGGCCGGGACCTGCGGCACAACATACATCACCGACAGCCAGCCCGCTGTTTCCGCCACGGGCGCAACTTTTACCGTAAAGCGGCGCTCGCCGCCCGCTTCGACAATGGCAAAACTCGTCTCCGCCGCTGCCGTCGCCAGGTCTACTACCTGCCCGGCCTCATCCACCACATCCAGACGCGGCGTATTACTCCAGAGGAAAATGGTTTCATCGCTTAACTGCAATTCAGGCATCAGGTTAAACACCCGGCCGGCCTCATAATCGAACACGTAAAAATCGCGGGTAGCCCGACCATGAAGCTGCAACTGCGCAAAACTACCGACCGGCTGGGGCAGACGCGCCGACAGATCGTACCAGACCTCGGTGACGGCGCGGAAAAATTGGGGGGTGATGGGGAAGCGGTTGGCAAAGACGTGGGTCTGGGGGCCAACGGCCGGTAAGATAGCTTTTAGCTGCTGTTCGGCGGCCGCGTCGCGTTCAGCCCGCCCCAGCCAGGCCTGCTGCGTCTTGCGGATGGCGCTGATGTGCGCCAGCAAAATCACGCCCATCACCACGGCAATTGCCAACCCCAGGCGCGACACGCGCCACTTGCCCAGGCGCAGTTTGGCCGGGCTGGCCGCCAACAGCAGGTCAAACGTCGCGCCGACGGCCCAGGCGAAGCCAATGACCCCATTGTAAAAATGGCGTCCGGCAAAAAGATTGGGCTTTTGCGCCCACAAGGCGGCGTAAATGAGCGCCAGATGGAGCAGCAGCCACAGCAGCCCTAAGCGCACAACCCGGTTGCCCGCCCAGGCCCAGGCGCCCAACAGCAGCAAGATGCCCAGGCTAAAAAGCAGGCTGTTGGCCATGATGTTGCTTTCCCAGGGGAACTGCATGGTGTAGGTAACGGCCGTATCGCTGATAAACCGGCTGATTTGCGCCGGCGACAACAAAGCCAGCCACTGCGTATCCGCCGTCTGGCTGATGTCTATGGTCAGGTTGGGGCGGGTGAACTGGATGATGACCACGACGGCCGTTAAGCCGACCATCAGCGCCAGGGTGGCCAGGTGAAGGGGTGGCTGGGTGATGGAATGACGGGATGGGCGAGGTTGATTGGGGGCAAAATAGGCGACAAACAGGAAGAAGATGGGCAGCAGGATAGCTTCCTCATGGCTGAACAGCGCCAGCAAGAAAAAAAGAAAAGTCAGCGCCAGGTGACGTGATCGAGAGCGGTGCAGGTACTCCAGGTAAAAGCTGAGACTGAGCAGGGAAAACACGGCCGTCATCACAATCGCCACGCTGCTAACCCAGGCCACCACGTCCACATAATGGCCGTGAATGGCAAACAGAGCGGTGGCGCAGGCGGCGGCAAACGGCCGTATGCCCCACTGCCGCGCCGTCCGGTACACCAGCGCCGTCGCCAGGGCGTGCCACAACACCATCTGCCAGTAAAACGCCGCCGGATTCAGGCCAAACAGCAACCGATTGGCTAGAAACCACACATTTTGCAGCGGACGGTAATACCAGCCCAGAGTAGTGGGGTTAAAGAGTTGGTAAGCGGTGAACGGCCGCTGCACAAAATCCAAAATATAGCCCAACTGCACATAATCATCGCCCACCCAGGCGCGGGCATACGGTGGAAAATAAACGCCGACCACCGCCAAAATCAGCCCCAGTATAAAAATTTGCGCAAACTGAGAGTTGTTCCGTATCCGCATCATCTGCGGTATTATCCCCAAATGAGTAGTCAATAGCCAATTGACGATTGACGATTGGTCCTGAGCATGCCGAAGGATTGACGATTGGTCCTGAGCTTGCCGAAGGATTGACCATTAGCCTTTGACGATTGACGGAGGTTCCATGCCCAACCGTTTAGCCCAAGAAACAAGCCCTTACCTGCGCCAGCACGCCGACAACCCGGTAGACTGGTATCCCTGGGGCGCGGAAGCCCTGGCCGCCGCCCAGGAACAAGACAAACCCATTTTGCTCTCCATCGGCTATGCCGCCTGCCATTGGTGCCACGTGATGGCCCACGAATCATTTGAGGATGAAGAGACGGCCGTCTTCATGAACGCCCACTTCATCAATATCAAAGTAGACCGCGAAGAACGCCCCGACCTGGACAGCATTTACATGAACGCCGTCGTCGCCCTCACCGGGCAGGGCGGTTGGCCGATGACGGTGGCCCTGATGCCAGACGGCCGTCCCTTCTTTGGCGGAACCTACTTTCCCCCTACCCCGCGCTACGGTATGCCCAGTTTCCGCCAGGTATTGGCCAGTCTGCACGACGCCTGGCAAACCCGCCGCGCCGACATCGCCCAAAACGCCACCCAGATCAGCCAACACCTCAGCCGCGACATCGCCCTGGACCAAACCGGCGCGCTGCCCGACGAAACCCTCTTTACCGACGCGCTGGGCGGGCTGCTGCGCGCCTTCGATTCTGACCTGGGCGGTTTTGGCCGCGCTCCCAAATTCCCACCCTCCATGAGCCTGGAATTTCTGCTGCGCATGGCCGTGCGGCGTGGCGACGCAATGGCCCGGCACATGGCTGAACACACCCTGCAAAAAATGGCCGGCGGCGGCATGTACGATCAGCTTGGCGGTGGCTTCGCCCGCTACGCCACCGACGCCAAATGGCTGGTCCCCCACTTCGAGAAAATGCTCTACGACAACGCCCTGTTGGCCCGCGTTTACCTGCACGCCTATCAGGTGACGGGCAAGCCGCTCTACCGGCGCATCGCCGAGGAGACGCTGGACTTTGCCCAGCGCGAACTGCGCCACGAATCCGGCGGCTTTTACAGCAGCTACGACGCCGACAGCGAAGGTGAAGAAGGCAAATTTTACGTCTGGTCGGCGGCCGAAATCCGCCAGGTGTTGGGCGGCGAGTCGCCGTTGTTCATGCTGGCCTACGACGTGACCGACCAGGGGAATTGGGAAGGCGCCAACATCCTCAACCTGCCCCGCGAACTGGCAGAAGTAGCCGATATGGTCAATCTACCGCTAGAAGTGGTGGCGGCGCGCCTGGCAGCCGCCCGCCAGACGCTTTACGCCGTCCGGGCGCAGCGGGTCTGGCCAGGGCTGGACGACAAGGTATTGACCGCCTGGAACGGCCTGATGCTGGCCGCTTTCGCCGAGGCCGGCCGCATCCTGGACCGTTCAGACTACACGCAAACGGCCGTGCAAAACGCCGAATTTATCTACGACAACCTGCGCGCCGGAAACGGCCGTCTGCTGCGCACCTGGAAAGCCGGGTCAGCCGCCAAATACAACGGCTACCTGGAAGATTACGCCTACCTGGCCGACGGCCTGCTGGCGCTTTACCAGACCACCTTCGACGGCCGTTGGTTCCAATGGGCCAGGCAGTTGGGCGACCTGATATTGGCCCACTTTCAGGACGAGGCCAACAGCGGCTTCTTTGATACGTCCGACGACCATGAGGCGCTGATCCAACGTCCCAAAGATGTGCAAGACAACGCCACACCCAGCGGGGGCGCCATGGCCGCCCAGGTGCTGCTGCGGCTGAGTTTATACACGGGAGACGGCCGTTACTGGGACACAGCCGCCGCCGCCATCGCCCCACTCTACGACGCCCTGGCCCGCTACCCCACCGGCTTCGCCCACTGGCTCTGCGCTGCCGACATGCTCGATGGTGATCCGCAAGAGGTCGCCATCGTCGGCGACCTGACGGCTGGCGATACCCGCGCTTTGCTGCGCGTGGCGCAAGCCGCCTACCGGCCCAACATCATCGTGGCGGCCGGCGCCAGCAGCCCCACCGTGCCGCTGCTGGCGGCGCGGCCGCAGCTAGACGGCCGGGCCACCGCCTATGTCTGCCGCCACTTCATCTGCCAACATCCCGTCACCGACCCGGCAGCCCTCGCGGCCCAATTGGGGTAGGCGGGGTTCAGTATTCAGTTTTCAGTTTTCAGTTTTCAGTATTCAGTGGTCAGTGGTCCGGCCTGAACACTGGTTACTGAACACTGAACACTGGCTGTTGAACACTTTCACTTGTTGCTTCTCCCTGGCTGCCTTACAATTGAGCGGGTAAGAGGAGGCAGTATGGAACCGATTTATCGCAGTGATGGGGCCTGGGTGGCCGTCTATTACCAGGGCAATCTGTTTAACGCCGATGGCGAGTGGTTGGGGTTTGTACAAGGACGCGATGTCTACGACAGTAACGGCGTCTACCTCGGCTTTTTCAGCAACGACCGGCGGCTGCTGCGGCAGCGTCGGCCGCCAGAAAAACCCCGCCTGCAACCACCACCGCGCCCGGAACGGCCGTCTCTCCCCTCCAACGTCCCCTTATCACCCATGCTGCGCGCCCTGCCTTATAGTTATATTGATATGTTTGAAGAATATACCGACCAACTCATGTTCGTGTCGGACACACGCCCAGATATGGATTAGGAAGATTGGACAAATCTTCTGAGATTTGTCCAATCTCAACGTGTAAATTATTCACATCTCGTCCTTATGGAAGCTCGAACCGTTCAACAATCCCGCGTCACCTTAACCCAGTTGATGGGACCAACCGACGCCAATACCCTGGGCAACGTACATGGCGGCCATATCATGAAGCTGTGCGATGAAGCTGGGGGCATGGCGGCCATCCGCCATGCCCGCCGTCCCGTTGTCACCGTCACAGTAGATTCCATGACCTTTTTGTCGCCGGTCCACATCGGCAATTTACTCACCGTGCAGGCCGAAGTAACCTGGGTGGGGCACACATCTATGGAAACCCGCGTGGTGGTAACGGCCGAAAACGTGTTAACCGGCCAGACAACCCATACCAACACCGCCTTTTTTGTCTACGTGGCGCTGGATGAAGACGGCCGTCCCGCCCCCGTGCCACCCATCATCTGCGAAACCGATGAAGAAACCGACCGGCTGCGCCACGCCGAGGAACGGCGGCAGGCCCGCCTGAAACAGCGGCGCTAAATTCGCCCATCCTTCGCCAATCGTCAATCGTCAATCGCCCATGACTAAATCTCGCTCACGACTGCTCGATCTGCTCCTACAATCGCCAGCCCACCGCATTGTCAGCCTGCCCGACGAAGATTACGGTCTGGCGGATGTTGAACCATTCCCTTTCCTGGCCATTGTCGGCCAGGAAGAGATGAAGCTGGCGCTCGTCCTGGCGGTGATTAACCCGCGGGTGGGCGGCGTGCTGCTGATTGGGCCGCGCGGCACGGCCAAAACAACGGCCGCTCGTTCGCTGACCGATTTGCTGCCCCAGGTGCAGCGCAGCCTGTGCGTCTACGGCTGCACCGAAGCGCTGCTGGACGAAGGCGGCATGGATGCCATCTGCGACGATTGCCGCCAGAAGGTGGGCTACGGCGAGCCGCTGACTATAGAAGACAGGGTGCGCATTCTGGAACTGCCCCTCAACGCCCGATTAGAAGACGTGGTCGGCGGCATCAACGAGCGCGTCGCTCTGGAGCAGCAGCGCGTGCGCCTGGAACGAGGCATTTTGGGCCACGCCGACGGCCATATCCTTTACATTGACGAAGTGAACCTGCTGCCAGACGAAATCACCGACGCCATTTTGGATGCGGCGGCACAGGGGCACTACACCGTGCGCCGCGGCCCGCTGAAGCTAAAATACCGCTCGCGCTTTTTGTTGATTGGCTCAATGAACCCGGAGGAGGGACGGCTGCGGCCGCAGTTGATGGACCGGTTTGGCCTGCGGGCGGTGGTGGGCGGCCTGACCGATGTGGCATTACGCTACCGGGCATATGAACAGGCCATCGCCTACCAGCACAACCCGGAAACATTTGCCGCGCTGTACGCCGATGGCACGTTGGCGCTGGCCGCCGAAATACAGCAGGCGCGCCAGCTTTTGCCCCAGGTGACCATTGGCGACGCGGCGCGGATATTGGGTGTACACATGGTGCAAAGCCTGCACATTGCCTCTAACCGGGCAGAAATCACGCTGTTTGAGGCAGCGCGGGCTTACGCGGCGGCCGACGCGCGGACGGAGGTGCTGCCGACCGACATTCAGGCGGTGGCAATGCTGGCGCTGCGCCAGCGGCAAAGTCCGGCCTTGGAGCAGTTTTTCGCCGAACAGAACCAGGAAGATGCGCTGTTGACGGCCGTTTTTGCCCAACACCAACCATGAACGATTCGCCAGCCCGACCCAGCCCGTCATTCCTGGTCATGTTGGGACTCACGGCCGTCTTCGTCGGCTATTTATCGGTCTGGCTGCCAGGTCCGGCGGTGGGGCTGCAATTTCTGGGCGTGGAACTGGGCGAATGGGTGAAGTTTTTGGGCGTGGGCCAAAAGCGCAACCTGTTTTACCTGCCGCCCATCACCCTGGGGCTGATGTTGGCGCTGTGGACGATGAGCTGGCCCAACGGCCGTTGGCAGACGTGGGCGGCGCGCGGGCTGGCGGTGCTGGTCAGCCTGTTGGCTTTCCCGGCCATCGAAGACGTGTTCGTGTTGGGCGCGGCACGGGAGCAGTACACCGGGCGCATTTATCTGATTGGTCTGGTGCTGGCGGTGGCTTTGTTCAGCGGATTGGCGGGACCTCTGGCAGCACGACGGCCGTGGCTGCCCTGGCTGTTGTTGGCCTTCGTCGGCCTGGTAGGCGCCATCGCGCCAACGTGGATGGTTGGACAGGTAGCGCCTTACGTCAGCCAGGTGATTGGGCTGCCGGTGGGTGTGGGCTGGGGAGTGTGGCTAAATGGGGTGGGGCATGGCTTGGTAACGGCCGTTGCCCTATGGCAGTTGTGGCTCAATCGGTAAAAACAGCCAAAGTGACAAAAACACGGATAGGGAGGAACACGGATGCTCATGCAGTGATCCGTATTCCTCCCTATCCGTGACCAGAACGAGGCTGCTGCGAATGAAGGTTATGACCGCATTCTTTCATCAATATAGGTAATCGCTTCGCCGACGGTAGTAATTTTCTGCGCTTCTTCGTCAGAAATCTCCCCGTTAAATTCTTCTTCAAAGGCCATGATTAGCTCAACCAGGTCCAAAGAATCAGCTTCCAAATCTTCGCGGAAACGGGCCGGGGGAACGACCTGGTCTTCTTCAACGCCCAGCAAATCAACGATGATGGCCGTTACGCGCTCTTGTGTGTCACTCATTTACCTTCTCTCCTTCATGTTCAGTTTCAAGATGAATGTTGAATTTTAGAGGCAACCGGATGGTTGTCAAGCGATAATTGTACCAGCGTTTGTGTGATCGCCGTAATAGAGAACACAGTTGGGTGGGGAAAGTTGCGACATACGGCCGTTTCCCCGTTGTATCACTACCCCGATTTCGGGTAAGATTTGAGGGAGTGGTACCCAAACGCTCATTCACGGCATACGAGGATAGCATGAATCTCCCACAAACCATCCACCACCTGCGCCACAACAGTCAGGCCATCCGCCTGCTGATCCAAGACCTGGACGACGACACTGCCCGCCGCAGACCAGACCCCGATTCCTGGTCGGTTCTGGACTGGGAAGCAGCCCGCGACGCGCCCTGGGGCAAATTTACCGCCGGCGATATGCTGGCCGCCTGGGTAGCCCACGACATCTTACACCTGCGCCAACTGGTAGAACTAAAATGGGCCAACACCGTCGTCGAATTACGGCCGTACATCGTCCAATACGCCGGAGAATGGTAACACTTATTCTCCATCACCTTACCCGCCGCCGTGCAATAAACATCAGTGCCCACAACCAACCCAATCCATGAACCCACTCGCCACCTTCCTCCCCCTCGACCGGCGCATTGCCCTGGCGGCCGACCGGCTAATGCCCGACCGTGTTCAAGGCGCGGCCCTGTTTGCCGACATCTCTGGCTTTACACCGCTAACGGCCGTTCTTGCCCAAGAACTGGGTCCCCACCGCGGCGCCGAAGAACTCATCCGCCAGCTCAATCGCGTCTACACCGACCTCATCACCCAGGTACACCACTTTCGTGGCAACGTCATCGGTTTTAGCGGCGACGCCATCACCTGCTGGTTCGACGACACAGACAGCGGCGAC
The DNA here is from genome assembly GCA_016716065.1 of Candidatus Leptovillus gracilis. Lineage (NCBI taxonomy): Bacteria > Bacillati > Chloroflexota > Ardenticatenia > Promineifilales (SeqCode) > Promineifilaceae (SeqCode) > Candidatus Leptovillus > Candidatus Leptovillus gracilis. The sequence goes on from JADJXA010000001.1 coordinate 487,526, forward strand.
AGCGGCGCGGTAACTCTGGCCCTGGCCTGCGCCCTGGAATTGCAGCAGGTGATGGCCCGACTGGAAGCCATCCAAACCCCCGGCGGTGCGCGTATTCCCCTGAAGCTAAAAGTATCCCTGGCGGCCGGACCCGCCCGCCGCTTCCTGGTAGGCGACCCACAGCATTACGTGATGGAAGCGCTGGCCGGGTCCACCCTGGACCAGATGTCTGCCGCTGAAAAACTGGCCGCCCAGGGCGAAGTTGTGCTGACAGCCGCTGCCCTGGAACACCTGTCTGCCGCCCCAACCATCACCGCCTGGCGCAAGGATGAAGCCGGCCAGCGTTACGCCGTCGTCAACGGCATGGCGCAGATTGTCACCCCACCACCCCAACCGCCCATCCCGACCATCGCCGCCACCACCAGCCAGCCGTGGCTGCTGCCCCCCGTATTTGACCGCTTGCAGCAAAATTCCGACGATTTTCTGGCCGACTTGCGCCCGGCAGTGGTCCTGTTTCTGCGCTTCAGCGGCATAGATTACGATGGCGACGACGACGCCGGCGACAAGCTGGACGCCTTTATCCGCCATACCCAGGCCATCCTTAACTATTACGAAGGCTTTCTGATTCAGCTAACTATGGGCGACAAAGGCAGCTATCTATACATCACCTTTGGCGCACCCATCGCCCATGAGAACGACGCGGCGCGCGCGGCCGACGCGGTGCTGAAACTACGCGATCTGCCATCCCACTTCCCATTCTTGCGGCCGGTACAAATTGGCGTCAGCCTGGGTCTCATCCACAGCGGCGCCTGCGGCAGCCCCATTCGGCGCACCTTTGGCGTCATGGGCAAAGAGGTGAACATTGCGGCGCGGCTGATGACCACCGCCCAGCCAGGGCAAATCCTGGTATCGCCGCAGATGGCCGAGGCCATTCGGACTGCCTATGTGTTGGCCGAGCTGCCCCCGGTGCAGTTGAAGGGAGTGGCGGAGCCAATGGTTCTCTGGGACCTGCGTCAGCGCCGGGCTGACTCACCGACAATGCTGGCCAAACAAAGCGGCGCGCCCATGGTCGGGCGCGCCGCCGAACAGCAGCAGATGGCGCTGGCGCTGGCGCATTTGCGCGACGGCCGTTCCACCACCCTCTTGATTGAAGGACAGGCCGGCATTGGCAAGTCGCGCCTGGCGCAGGAACTCCTGAGCATGATAGACCACACAACCATACAAGCCCTGGTAGGCAGCGGCGACGCTGTTGAGCAATCCACGCCCTACCATGCCTGGCGGTTTATCTTTCAGCAGCTTTTCGCGCCAGAACCAAATGGCCTCAGGGCGCAGCGCAGCGCCAATTTACAGCAGCGGGTAACGGCCGTCTTAGACCCAGCCCTCCATGACCTGCTGCCCCTGCTAGAAGCAGTTCTACCGGTGGACCTACCAGATACCACCCTGACGGCGCAGTTGACCGGCGAAGCCCGCCAGGAAAACACACTGCGGCTGCTGGTGAACCTATTGGCAGCGGCCGTAGGCCAAAACCACCCGCTGCTCCTGATTGTGGAAGACGCCCACTGGCTGGATTCCGCTTCATGGCGGCTGCTGTGGCGGGTACAACGGCAGGTGCAGCCGCTGCTGTTGGTTGTCATCACCCGACCCTTTACCGAAGACCAGGATACGTCCATCTTTTACAACGACCTGAGCGAACTGCCGACCACCCAACGCATCACCCTGGATATGCTGCCCCTGGCGGCCATCAACGACCTGATTTGCCAACGGTTGGGGGTGAAAGAGCTGCCAACGGCCGTTACCGACCTGATCCACGCCAAAGCCGAAGGCCATCCTTTCTTCAGCGAAGAGCTGGCCTTTGCCCTGCGCGACGCCAGCCTCATCCAGATTGAAAATGGCACATGCTATCTGGCCGCCAACAGACAAAATTTCGACGCCCTCAACTTCCCCAACACCATCCAGGGGGTCATCACCAGCCGCATAGACCGCCTCTCGCCGCCGCAGCAACTTACCGTCAAGGTCGCCAGCGTCATCGGGCGTATTTTCACCTTCACGCTGCTGCATAACATCTACCCAATTGCCGCCCAAGAAGAGCAGCTGCACCAACACCTGGACCAACTGGAACGTCTGGGCATCACACCACTGGAGACGCCACCACCCAATCTGGCCTACATCTTTAAGCATCTGGTGACCCAGGAAGTGGTCTACAATTTGATGACCTACGCCCAGCGCCAACAACTGCACCAGCGCACCGCCGCCTGGTACGAGCAAACCCAAAGCGGCGACCTGGCCCGCTTTTATCCGCTGCTGGCTTACCACTGGCGGCTGGCCGGCGCGGACGAAAAGGCAGTGGCTTATTACGAAAAAGCGGGCGAGAACGCCTTCCGCGATTATGCCAATCAGGAAGCCATTCGCTTTTTTACGCAGGCGCTGGAGCTGAGTGGGGCGGCTCATTCGCCGGTGCAGCACGCCCGCTGGCAGCGCCATCTGGGCGAAGCGGCCTATCGGCTGACGCTGATGGAAAAGAGCCAGAGCCATTATCTGGCAGCGCTGGAATTATTGGAACGGCCGTTACCGGCCACCCTCTTTCGCCGGCTGCCAGGCTTGCTGCATGAACTCGTCCGGCAAGTGCGCAGCTACCGTCAATACGGCCGTGCCCCCTTGCCCGTCGCCGACGAGACAGCGCAAAGCGCTTTGCTCGAAGCCGCTCGCGCCTACGATGGCGTTTCTGAGATTTATTACAACACCGGCGATTTTCTGACTACGTTTTACTGTGTCATGGCCGCCTTCAATCTGGCCGGGCAAGCGGGAATCTCGCCGGAGTTGGTGCGCGGTTACGCCAACATGTGCCCCACACTGGGCACAGTCTCGCTGCACAAGCTGGCGAACAGCTACCGGCAGCGCGCCCTGGCGCTGGCCGCCAGCCTGGACCACCTACCGACCACAGCCTACATTCAGATTCCCTTTTCTTCCTACAGCCTATGGGTGGGGGATTGGGCACGCGCCGAAGAGGAGATTGAGACAGCGTTGGCAATTTATGCCCGGTTGGGGGATTGGCGGCATTGGTGTGTGGCCGCCTGGCTCTGGCCGCAAGTAGCTCGGGGCCAGTCGGACCTGGAGCGGGAACAACAATTGTGGGCGGAACTGTACCAGGTGGCCCTGAGCAGCCAGGATGCCCGGCACCAGGTGCGCAGCCGCGGCGGGCAAATGTTTAGCTTCCTGGCATTGGGGCGTCAGGAAGAGGCTTTTGCCCGCGCCGACGCTGTTGGCGTTTTGCTGGCCGAAAATCCAGAGATGCAGCCGGTGGAAGAGCGGTTGTGGTACGCCATTCGCGCTGCCCGCGCCTTGCGGCAGGAGCAGTGGGCCGAAGCCCGCGCCCTGGCCCATGAACTGATAGCCGCCATCGGCCGCGCCCGCTTTAAGTTTGATCTGCTAGACGTGTTTGCCACCAGCGCCGAAGTTTTCCTGACGCTGTGGGAACGGAGCGAGGCCGACGCCCGCGAGGCCAGACAGGGCTGCCGGGTGCTGAACCAGTACGCCCGCACCTACCCCTTTGCCCGGCCTCTTGCCCAACAGTTCCAGGCGCGTTACAAGCGGCTGGCCGGGAGATGACAGCGTTTCCGTTTTCCGTCTACGGCTCACGGTTTACGGTTTACGCTCTGCGCCACGGATCAATGCCATCCTGCCGCGATTGGCGGTAAACGAGGAGCATGTAGCCCACATCAAATAGAAAGACAATGGCATAGAGGACGTTGACGACAGGGGTCTGGATGCCATCGGCCAGCATAAAGCCATAGGCGGCGACAGTTCCCAGCCACTTATTAGCGGCGATGTAGAAGGATTGTCCGTCCAGGCTGCCGCGCCGGAGGAGCATCACCACAAACAGCACGGACATGATCAGATTGAGGCCGAAGCCGGTGTAATAGCTGCCGCCCTGTATCTTCAGGGGAAGGAAGTCGGGCACATGCCCATCCACGACGACACCCCAGGCATTGCCAATCCAAAACTCCTGGATGAAGGTGTAGATGATTAAAAAGGCGGCAACCACGCCCCCCAGGACAATCCAGGTAAAATACTTTTTGACGAGGGGGTGGTGGAAGTAGCGACGGCCGTATTTCAGCACCGTGTATAAAATCACAAAGTCGAACAGCATCCAGATGAAGTTGCGCCCCTGGATGATGGCCGCCGGGCAAGAACTCCAACTGGCGGCGCAGCCACTTTCAATTCCCAGACCAAAAATAATCTCCCAGGCCAGGTTGCCACACAAGGCCACAATCGGCATTCCATAAGATTGATCTTTGAAACCGCGATAAATAATGAGGATGTAGGCGATTAGCCAGAAGACGCCGGATAACAGCGCCGTCGCCAAAAGCCAGAAATGGTTGCTGTCTAACATGAATCCTCCGTAGGCTGTGTTACTCTGGCTTCCCTAATTTGATCCACGATATCAGAGCCGCTAAATTGTGCCTTTGTTTTGCTAAAAACACAACGAGGATTTTGCCTGTATACCCGGCAAAAAACATGGGAGACCGGCTTTTATACCGGTCTCCCATTTGCAGCGAGGGGTGTGCGGCGTGGTGAGGGCAACTACCCTCAACCCGCAGCAGAAGCGTTTACGGCCGTACAGTCACCGGCAGGTACAGTTTGTAGACAGGTATTACCGCCGTCGTCGTCAGTGACAGGGTCTGGCTGATGGCTGGGTTATGGGCCGAGGTGACGGTAACGGCCGTTACCTTGCTGCTGCCATTCACGGCCGTGCCCGGAACGGCCACCGTCACTGTGGCGGTAAAGGATTGGCCCACCGCCAGCAGGCCGGTGTTGGCCGCCGACAGGGTGGCGTTCCAATCACCAGCCGCAGCGATGGCGAAGCTGTCCGGGGCATTGCCCTGGTTGGTGATGACGATCTGGTATGTGGCGCTCTGACCAGGGACGGCCGTCTGGCTTATCGTATCGGCCACCACGGCAACGGCCGCCGTTTGCGCCACCACTTCAAACGTCACCGGCACAAAAAGCACCGGGTTGTGCGCCTGATCGTTGTGTTGCAGGGCCAGCATCATGTGGTGCGCGCCAGGAGCCAGGTCGGCGGCGTCGAAAGTAAGGCTAAAGGATTGATCGGTATAGCCCAGAATTGTGCCCGTAACCGGCTCCGTGTTTACCCAGGGCACGTCTGTGTACACTGGTGAAGCCAACCAGTCCATGATATTCAGAGCAAAATCCCGGTTGTCGGCATAGTTGACAGACCAATCCTCGAATGTGTACGCGGCCACAACCACGATACGCCCTCCGTTTTCTTCCTGGGCTACCGCTACCGGTAAGGAACCAGATGGATCATAGAAGAGTACATCGGCATCAGGCGTAAAAGTAAAGGCATACTCTCCATAGCTAATAAAGACGGTGTTGATGCCTTCTGTGGTAGGATGTGGCAGGATATTTGTGGTGTCGCCATAGTAATAATAACAACAGGTATAGTCAATCTCGAACAACTGAGCCAGTTGAGAGGTGTTGGTCGTCCCACCGCCATAAAGGAAAATGGCGCCGCCTTGTTGCAGCCAGTCGGAAATGGCCGTCAGTTCGGCCGGCGACCAGTTTGTATAACCGCAGCAGGCCACCCACAGCACGTCATGGGGGGCCAACAAGGCCGGAGTGATGGGATTGCTGTAGTTCTCAACAACCACGCCGCCAGCAGCGGTAATGTCCTGGACCAACAGCGAGAAGTTAGACAGGCCGCTGCCACCACGAGAAACGTCAAACAGGATGCTTTTACCTTCCAAATCGTCGGCGGCCTCGCCCAACCGGGTGGGGGGGAGCATCTCGTTCCAGGCAAAGTTGAGTGGCACGGGGCCGGTGTTGGACAGGGTGAAGGAATGGGTGATGGACTGACCGGCAACGGCCGTTACCGTCACACTCTCTGGCAGCCCATCCAGGCGCGGCTGCGCCGGGACCAACGCCAGATTTTGCGTCAGCAGCCCACCGGCGGGAATGACAACTGTCACCGTTTCTGTCACATAGCCAGGGGCAAAAGCGGTCAACGTGTACGTACCGGCGTCGGCCCAGATGTCGAAGGTGGGATCGGCCGTCATCGTGTACACGCCCTGGAGCTGCACGGTCGCCGTCAGCGGGCTGCCCGTCCAGGCATCGCTGATGGCCCCAGCGACGTGCCCCATAACGGCCGTCGGCAGCACTTCCATGCTCACCGGCAAAACCTGGGTAGGCGTGTAAAGATCATTGGTGCGCACGATGAGATCGGCCGTGTACAGCCCTGGTTGCCGCCCTGTGGCATCCAGCGTCACCGCTGCGTCCAACGCATCATAACCGGGGACCGTCCCTGTTACCGGGGTTGTGGTCAGCCAGGGCACATCGCCACCGGACCACTGCACCGCGTTAGCCAGGATGCGGGCCATGTCGTCGTTGTAGCTGTAATAATCAAACCCAATGACGGCGATGTGCCCGGCGGCTATATCTTTGCCCATGACGGCCGTGCTGTTGGAATTTGGCGCCTTAACCACAGGTTCCCCATCATTCACCAGATAAAGAGCCAGCCCATCCAGGCCGATGAAAGTTGGGGGCACGTTTTCAACCAACGGATGCGCGCCGTTGACCACTTCTAGCGTGTTGCCACCGGTGCAGTAATCCAGCTGCATATCCACCAAACCGGCGCCCTGCAAAAGCTGGAAAGTCTCATTGCAGTGATCCAGCAGGACAATCGTACCCCCTTGGTTAACAAAGGTTTGCAGCGCATTAGCCCATGTTTGCCCCAGGCTAAACAGATAACCGCCACTGGCGCCTTCCTGTTCGGGGATCAGGAAAACATCGGCCGTTGCCAGCAGCGCCGCCAATATCACCGGGTTTTCGGTATCTGTTTCCGTCAGGTTAAAGGTAGTGAATTGGGCGATGGCGTTGAGCGAATTGGTATATTCCCAATAATAATCGGTGTAGAGTGTCCAGGCCAGCAGGTTGGTACTCCCTTGCAGCGCGGCAAAAGCCTCGGCGGGGATGGCGGCGATGGTGGGCGCGCCGGTATTGTGTTCATCCCCGGCAGGTTTTGCGCTTTGCAGCGCGGCCATCTCGCCTGCGCTGCGGGTGAAGGGGGCCAGCAGCGCCAGCCCGGAAGTTGTGTCTCGCTCGCCGATGGCGAAGGTCATCACCGCCGGGCCGCCGTTGCTCAAGGTCATCGTCTCGTCGGTGACGCTGCCGACGTATTGGCTGATGCTGATGCTGGCGGGCGAGAGGCCAAACACCGGCGCGTCTTCCACCAGAGCGACGTTCAGCTCTGTGCTTTGTTGGGCAGTGATGACGACGGGATGCTGCTGCGACACATAGCCGTCGTTGGCGACGTGCAGGTCATAGCTGCCGGCTTCCAGCCAGAGCTTGTAATAGCCATTGGCGGCGGCCGTGATGGTGTAGGGCTGCCCCTGGGCGATGATGGTAGCTGGCAGCGGCGTGCCAAAACGATAGTCAGTGACGTACCCTTCTACCCAGCCCATGCTGGCGGTAGGTTCGACTGTCAACGCCACCGGCACAGATTTATAGGCGTTGGTCGGGTCGTTGTTGCGGACGCGGATGGACGCCGGGTAGAGGCCGGGTTGCAGGTTGCTGCTGTCGTAGGTGACGCTAATCTCGGCGCTGCTGTTGCTAACCAGTTCGCCGTCAACAGGTGATACGACCAACCAATTGTACTGCCCCGATGAACCAATGACACCGTGCCCCACTTCAGGAACCCACTCCGTTGGTCCAAAGAAGTCGCCGAGGACCATGGCAACGTTCATGTTGCCATCATCGTTGTTGAGCATGGCGAGCGGGATAGTGAACAGGAGGGTGTTGGCTGTGTACACCGGTGCGAGGCTGCCAACGTACCCACTGCTGATGGAGTAAACCTCCAGATTGTTGGGTGCGTTGAAAAGAGAGACATAATATTCCAACCCTACATCCTGGCTAGAGAGTCCAGAAAAATTAGTGGGGCTTGCGCCGGTATCTGCGTTTTGGTCGGTATCCAGGAAGATGTTGCCATACACATTTTGCGGGATGACGCCAGCGTTAAATAGGAGTTGCATGGTAACGGCCGTACCCGTATTTTCGGCCAGCACTTCCAGCACATCGGCCGGGCCACCGTCGCCGGGTGGATCGGTGAGGATGGGAACCAGGCTGGTGGGGGCAACGGCCGTTCCCGGCGCGGTGGTTGGTTCGGCCAAAGGCTGTGGCGCAGGGTTAGCCAGCAGCCATTCCGTCGGCCGGTCGGCCACCGACAACAGTTGGGTCGCGGCCGGTGTTGGCGGACTGTAAAAAACGCCAAAGTCATACGTCAGCGTGACGCCGTTGCCGTTGCTAATGGTGAGCGTTTGCGTCACCTGGCTGTTGACCAACTGCGTGCTGCTGAGGGAATCCGGGGCGACGCCCAACTGCGGCGCGGCATAAGCCTGGGTGTGAAGAACGGCCGTATCGCTGTACACCGTCGGGCTGACAACAGAGACGGCCGTCACTGTCAGCGCATCGGTATCATACCAGGCCGCCCCGGCTGGAACCGTCACGGTGACGGCAAAATTGGCCGTTGCGCCTTGAGCAAGCGGGCCAAGCGTGGGGGTAGAAAGTTCGGCAGGCCAGGCTGCCCCGGCCAGCGACAGATCGAAGCTGTCGGTTTGCCCGGTTTCGTTGCGCAGGGTGGTGGTGTAGGTAACGGCCGTGCCCAGCGCCGCATCCTTCCGCTGCACCGATGGGTAAAGTATCGCTCCCGTACTGACTGTTTGCGGGCACAGGGCAATGCCCATAGCAAAACTGGGTACGTGCAGATTATCCACCGTGTAAGTGGCGGCGTCTATGATGGGCACAAAGTTTAGCCCACTGGCAGCGTAGACGTAACGGCCGTCGCAGGTGACGGCCATTTCCCTGAGCGACCCTGGCATATAGATGGGCGCAGCCACCAGGGTGGCTGTATCAATGGCGTAAATGAGGTTCGTATATTGCCCTCCCGCGTACAGCGTTGCACCATCCGGCGCAACGGAAAATCCGGTCAACCGCCCCAGGTCGGCATTGGTTGCCACGGTTGTGTTTGTGTTCAAATCCACCACAAACAGACCCGTCCCCAATCATCGCCCACATACAGCCATTGGCCGTCTGGCGCTATGGCCATGTCTCTGGGATGAGCTTCCAAATCGATGCTATTTACGACAGTAAACGTGGCCGCATCCAGAACCAAAATCTCATTGTTGTCGGTAGAGATGTATATCAGGTCCAGGAAAGGATGGGAAACCAGGTTGTAGGCAACGCTGTTGATAGGAATAACCAGTTGGAAGAAGTTGGTTGTATTCACCACCACAACCTCATAGCTGTACCCCTTGCTGATAAAGGCGTACTGTCCATCCCGGCTAAATGTGATGTCGTTTGGGCTATAAATGGAACCAATGACATGAGACACGGTTTGCGTTGCGGTGTCTATGATGGCCACATTGTTGGAATAGACGCAAGCCACGTAGACGCTGCTGCCGCTGGGATTCATGGCGGCACGTTGGGGATAGGTGCAGCTGCTGCCGCCCACATCAATGGTGTGTAGGAAGGCGGCGTTGGCGGTATCCACCACAGCTACCTGGTTGGCGCCTGAAAGTGTGATATAGGCCAGTTCGCCGGTGACGTGGGTGGTGAGTGTGGCGCTGTTGTTGATGGTAGGGCTGGTTACGGCCGTTGCCTGAATGGTAACAACGTCGTCCGCGCCAGGGCTGGCTCCTGGTGGGGTGGTGGCGTGGACCTCGAACGCAAAAGTTTCCAGGTCCGCCAACAGGGTGGTGCGCGTAATCTGGCTGCCATTGTGCCAGAAGGAGACAGGCCAGGCATTGCCAGCCGCGCTCAGATCGAAAGTGGCGCTGTCCATGGTCCAGTTGGTGAGGGTCTGGCTGTAGACGGCCGTTTCCCCCGCGCCAACATACCCATCCTGAACAGCCGGCTCCAGATATACTGCCGGTTCGCGGCAAACCGCTATCTGGTATTCGTAAGAGACATACCCATTATAAGAAGATCTCTCGTCCATCTGCACGCGAATTTTGCTGTAGGTGGGCGGCATGAGGGTTTGGTGAACCAACAGCCCGCCTGGGCCGCTGGTTTGCTCGGCAATCACCTGCCAGGTATCGCTGTCCGGGTCGTAGCCAGAGATGATGGCGTTGAGCGGAAAATACGTTGGCTGAACATCAGCGTCTATGAGTAAATAAGCTGCCCGCTGCCCAGCGTAGGCATACGTGTCATCCAAAACATTTAAGTCTAGCCTTGACTCGCCGCGAAAGGCCAGATATGGGTCACAAATAACGGCCGTATCTATAACGGCCGTGCCGGTATACTGGGTGGTGGCGTCCGGCTGGGCAAGCACGGTCAGGCTGTCCATCTGCCCTTCGCCAATGCCCGGCGGAATGAGCACCGTGACGGTGATAGGCAGATAAGCGCCAGGCGTTAAGACGGCCGTCTGCATGGGCGAAACGGATGCGTCCCAGGTGTAACCGGGGGCGAGACTCAACGTAAAACTATGATCCACGCCGGTATTATTTTGCAACACGGCCGTGTGGGTCACCATTTCTTCCGGCCGTCCAAAACCGGCCTGGGCGTCCGGCGCAATGTCCACCGGCGCCGGATAGGCATTATCCGCTTCGGCCGCTGCCGGCGACTGCCATTCTGGGCCGGGTTGAGCGGCCGTAGGCAGCACCTGCCAAACCAGGACACACATCACCCCCAAGGCCAACAACAAGACAAAACCCGTCCAAATGATACGCTGTACCTGGCTTACCAATTTACTGTCCATGACTCACCTCCCCAAGTTCCTTTTGACATTTAAACCGATTGATCTGACATATAGGCGTCATTTGCATTAGCAAACAAAGATGTCGTCCGCTACCCACAAAGATACACAGGGAGCAGCGTCGCTCTGGTTAACCTTGTGTTCTCCTTGTCCGCTGCGTTCGCTTTTTGCGGCAAGGTCAATTGTGATAGACACAGGATCGGAGGCAGAGAAATATAACCGGCAAGCCCTCCACCTGGACAAATGACACTCTTTGATTTGTAGCACAGGTGACGGCCGTGAGGATAGTAACGTTTGTCAAATGCTTTCAGGATGTTTGTCACATCTGCCTGGTCCACACCAGCATTTACAGGCCGCAGCAGTGGCAAGACGGACGCTGGCGCATTGCTTGGGGATGGTCTTCGTTTGAACCAACGGCGACCTGTCAGTCCCGCGAAAGCGGGAATCCACTGCGGCTGTTCCCTGTCCACGCCGTCCCGCCCCTACCATACATCATGACAAATTGAGAACTGCTGCCCTGGTAAAATACCCTTTTGAAAATCAGCTTAAAACTGATAGCATTTCTCTGCCTTCAGGCACGATTCATTGTCAGGGTGCTTTCAAGAGAACATAGGACAGGCAGTCATGAGCGAATGGGTTGAAGCAGTCGGTAACATGCACATGCACACGCCCTACTCCGATGGCGAGAAGTGGCACGCGGACATCGCCGAGGCCGCTATCAGCGCCGGGCTGGATTTTGTCATCGTCACCGACCACAATGTGTGGGTGGATGGCGTGGAAGGGTACTACGAGAATGGCAACGGCCGTGTCCTGCTCCTCACCAGCGAAGAAATTCACAACCCACGCCGCCAACCCCAGGCCAGTCACTTCCTGGCCTATGGCGCGCAGCGCGAACTGGCCCATTATGCCGCCGAACCACAGCGCCTCATTGACGAGTTAAAAGCGGCCGGCGGTTACGGCTTCCTGGCCCATCCCCACGAAAAAGATTTGCCCCTGCTCAACTTCGACAATTTGGGCTGGCACGATTGGGAGATTGACGGTTATACCGGCCTGGAAATCTGGAATTATATGTCCAGCATTAAAAACCAGATGGCTGCAGCAGTGGAAAAGCTGCCGCTCAAATTCAAGCTCCTCAGCTTTTTAGCCCTGCTGCGCGTCGCCCTCAACCCGGAAAAGCACATCACCGGCCCCGAGCCAGAGACGCTGGCCTTCTGGGACCAACTGCTCAGCGAAGGCAAACAAATCCACGCCATTGGCAACAGCGACGCCCACGGCACACCCATCCGTCTGGGACCCTGGGAACGCATTATCTACCCCTACGAGGACCTGTTCCGCGCTGTCAACACCCACATCCTGCTGCCCAAACCCTTCAGCGGCAACATAGAACAGGACAAAAAGATGATCTACAACGCCATTGGCAATGGGCGCGCCTGGGTGGCCTACGATCTGCCCCACCCCACCAAAGGCTTTCGCTTCACCGGGCAGGGGCTAAACAAGGGCAGCATGGGCGACAAAGTACGCCTGGATGCCGGGGCGACGCTTCAGGTAAAAACGCCGGCCCCGGCCAATATCCGCCTCATCCGGCACGGCCGTATCGTGGCCGCCATCGAAAACAAAACCAACCTCACCTATATCCCTGTGGACGAAGGGGCCTACCGCGTGGAATGCACACGGCCGTTCCAGGGCAAAGAGCGCGGCTGGATTTACAGCAACCCGATTTATTTGTGGTAGTCGGAATGCGTCCCCGCTGGCATCTTGTGCCCCTGGCGTATGACAAACATCACATTTTGTCGCTGCCGCCTTGTGTTACAATCAGAAGCGACATGAAAGTCCCGCCACTTTCTCAGAGCGGAAAAAGCTGAACTTCTTCGGAGAAGTTCAGCTTTTAGACAGGCATCATCACAAACTATTACCCGTAAGCGGTAATCCGTTATCGGTAATCCGTAGACGCTACCTCTGGTAAATGTCATCGGATAACGGCATACGGACTTCGGCCTACGGCTACTATCAACCTATCAAACCAACAAATTATCGAACCAACAAACATCCTATGTCTGAAAAAACACCTATCATCTCTAAACCCCTACAACCTATCAAACGCGCCATTGTTGTTGGCGCGTCGTCTGGCATTGGCGCGGCGCTGGCCCGCGAACTGGTCGGCCAGGGCTATGTTGTGGCCGCCCTGGCGCGGCGCGAGGCAGAGCTAACGGCCGTCTGCGCCGCCCTCAACGCCCCCACGCCCAACGTCCCCCGCGCCCTGCCCTATGTGCATGACGTGACCGATACGGCCGTTGTCCCCGCCCTCTTTCAACGCATTGTTCAGGATTTAGGCGGGCTGGACCTCATCGTCTATGCGGCTGGCGTGCAGCCGGCCGTCGCCCTGGATGAATACGACCTGGACAAAGACAAGGCAATGATTGACACCAACCTGATTGGAGCCATCGCCTGGCTGAATCAGGCGGCCGTGCGCTTTGCCCGCGCCCGCCAGGGCCACATCGTCGCCATCAGTTCCATTGCCGGCGACCGGGGGCGCGTGGGATCGCCGGTCTACAACAGCAGCAAGGCTGGGCTGAACACCTACCTGGAAGCGCTACGCAACCGCCTATCTAAAAAGCGGGTCATCGTTACCACCATCAAGCCCGGTTTTGTAGACACCATTCTGCTGAAAAACGCGCCCAAAACCTTCTGGGTTATTTCGCCCGAAGACGCGGCGCGGCAAATTGTCGCCGCCATTCAGCAAAAGCGGCACGTTGTCTATGTACCCGCCCGCTGGGGCCTGGTTGGCCTGATCATTCGCCACATCCCCTCCTTCATCTTCCGGCGGCTCAGCTTCTAACAACGACAAAAGTCTTGGAGACTTTTGTCGTTTGTCTGGATACCATCATGATTGACAAATCAGTACCAACATCAACAAATCAAACGAAACATTACGTTCATCCGGCCGTGCTGCCGGATGAACATCTGGAAATCGTCGGCGGCTGGGGCGAATCCACCCAAGGCATGAGTTATGTTTACCGGCCCAGCACCCTGGAGGCGCTGGCAAAGGTGTTGGCGCTGGCTGCCCAACACGGCCGTTCCATCGCCATGCGCGGCGGCGGCAACAGCTACGGCGACGCCTTCATGAACGACGAAAACATCGTCCTGGATATGCGCCGGATGAACCGCGTGCTGGCATGGGACCCGGAGAACGGCATTGTGCGTGTCGAGTCGGGCATCACCATCGAAGAGCTGTGGCAGTACATCATCGAAGATGGCTGGTGGCCGCCTGTTGTCACCGGCACGTCCAAAACAACCATTGGCGGCTGCGCCGCGATGAACGTCCACGGCAAAAACGCCTGGCGCAAAGGGACGATCGGCGATCACATTTTGCAGTTCGACTTGATGCTGCCATCGGGCGAGATCATCATGTGCAGCCGGGCGGAAAACAGCGACATTTTCCATGCAGCCATCGGCGGCATGGGGTTGTTGGGCTGCTTCACCAGCCTGACCCTGCAAATGACCCGCATTTATTCCGGCTATCTGCAAGTCTACACCCAGGCGCAGCCCGACCTGGCCGGGATGTTTGACTATTTCCATGCTTACGTAGATGAAAGCAGCTACATTGTGGGCTGGATAGATGCTTTTGCCAACGGCCGTGCCCTGGGCCGCGGCGACGTACACCGCGCCTATTACCTGCCAGAAGGGGCCGACCCATCGCCCAGCCAAAGCCTGCGCCTGGACAACCAACACGTGCCGGAGAACCTGATGGGCATCGTGCCCAAATCCATTATGTGGTTGGGGATGCGGCCGTTGATGAACAACGTCGGCACGCGGCTGATCAACAAGGCCAAATATGTCGCCGGTCACGTGGGCGGTGGCAAGGTCTACCGGCAAACCCACGCCGCCTTCCACTTTTTGCTAGACTATGTGCCTCATTGGAAGAAGGCGTATGGGCCGGGTGGGTTGATTCAGTACCAACCCTTCATCCCCAAAGAGAACGCCCTGAACGCCTTCGCCGACATCCTGCGCGTCTCGCACTATTACGACCTGCCCAACTACCTGACCGTCTTCAAACGCCATCGCCCGGATGACTTTTTGCTCAGCTATGGGGTGGATGGCTTTTCGATGGCGATGGATTTCCGCATCACGCCGGACAATCAACAGAAAATGCTAAAGCTCACCCGTGAGCTGGACGAGATTGTGTTGGCGGCGAACGGCCGTTTCTATTTCGCCAAAGACAGCACTGTGCGCCCGGCAGTGGCCCAGGCATTCCTGGGCGAAGAGACCATCAGCCAATTCCGCGCACTCAAGGCGCGCTGCGACCCCGACAACATCCTGCAAACCAACCTCTGGCGGCGCGTCTTTGGCGCTGCATAATCTGGTCTATAGCGCGATTTGCTTTTGAGCAAATCGCGCTGTGTTTTTAGGGAGGACGAGATGTCGCCTAGATTCGTTTCGTTTGTTGTGCTGGTTGTTTTATTGGCGCTGACGGCCGTATTTGCGCCGCTGGTTCGGGCAGATAGCGGCGCAAATACGGCCGTTTCCCCCATCGCCGCCTCCGCCCAGAACCAACCCGACACCCAAGACGCTCCGCAAATCGGGCTGCCCGGCGAGTTGGGCCGCATTTTTGCCGTCCTCGGCATTTTCATCGTCACCATGTTCACCATGGCCATTGGCACCGAAATTGTGGTGGACGTGTTTAAGCTTATTTTAGGGTTGGAAAGCAAACCCACTGCCCGCAAAACGCTGGAAGAATATGAAAAAGTGCTGCCCGGAACTCTCAGCAGCCTGGGAGTGGGCATGGATGCGCAGCAGCGCCTGCAATACCAATTGGCTGATCTGAAAAGATTGCTGGAACCGGTTTTCCGCATCGAAGACGCCGTGGTGGACCTCCACACGGACAGTCTGAAACAGACAGTGGATCAATTGTTTGGCAGCGAGGCGACGGCCGTGCAAATCCACCAGGCCACTACAACGCTCAAAGGGCGTTTGCAGCACACCATGACCCGGTTAGCCGCCAATTTGCGACTGAGCAATACGGCCGTACAGCCCCTTATGCTCTTGCTAGACAAACAGATAGACACGGCCGTCGTCAACCTCGGTCAGCTTACCCCCGACGACCTGACCCGCCAACTCAACCGCCTGATCAACGACAACCTGGCCGACCCCCTCACCAACTGGACCCGCGCCCAAATCGTCTCTATGCAGCAAAAAACGTATGCTCAGGCCCGTTTGGAGTATGAAATGCTGCTGCCAACGCTGGAAAGCTCGGGCCTCAGCCCACGCGCCATCCAGCAAGTCAAAATTCAGTTGGAGAGCTTTCTGGAACAGATGCAAAGAGCCGAACTAGGCTACGCTTATCTGTACGCGATCAACGACCTGCTGGGCAATCTGGAAAAACAGCGCAACGCCATCCGTTCCCACATCCGCCGTTTCTGGGAATGGCTGCAAAAACGGCTGATGCCCGGACGTTATCAGGCGCTGATGAGCGAACGCGCCCAGCGCGAAACCGCGCCGGCCATTCAAAATTTGGAACACGCCGCCGGGCAGTTGTTGGCGCTGGACCAACGCGACGTCAGTGACCGGGCCAGTTACGTGCAGCTCATTCGGTTGATTTCGGTGATTGTGGGGGTGACGCTGGCCTACATGCTGCAAATTGACGCCGCCGACTTGCTGACCGACTTTTTGCCGGAATCGGCCGACTTTCTGAGTACGCGGTTTACGCTGCTGCCAAATTGGCCGGCTATTTCGGCTGGCATTATCCTGACGGGGTTGGGGGCAAGCGCCGGGTCTGGCTTCTGGCACGACCAACTCAGCCGCTTGCAGACGGTGAAGAAGGGGGCCGAAGCGGCGTATACGGCCGTGCAGCCAGTCATCGTCAACCAGAAGCTGACAGAGAACTAATCCTTCGGCAAGCTCAGGACCAATCGTCAATCCGGGAAGCGGTAAAAATAGTTGTGTTCTCCGGTCAGGGTTTCCAGGCGAAAATGCACAGCACGGCCGTCGTCGGCTTCAAAGGCGATGGTGATGCGGCGGCCGATGAGCTGCCCCACCAACGCCCAATAGTCGCGTGAAAATTCTTCCGTCGGCCTGAGAACACCGTTTTCATTTTCCTGTCGTCCGGCGACCAACGCCACCAGGCGCACGACATATTTGTCGGCCGACGCCACAATTGCCAACACCTCCGCCGTAAAGACGGCGCGTAGATAATCGCCGCCGGGCAAATGCCAGGCGAACTGCGCCGGAAAGGTATCACCGATGTTGTAGTGTGCTTCAGGCATGGGGGAAGTGTAGCCGGGATAGATGAAGTGTCAACAAAAAACGGCCGTTCCGGGGGGAACGGCCGTTTTAATTCACATCATTCAACCAACAGGTTAACGGATAGCCTGCTCCGTCGTCTTATCGAAGAGATAGACATTGTTCATGTCCATAACCAGGTCCACCGTATTACCCACCGTCACGTTCATCCGGGTATCCACCGTGGCGACCATGCTGTTTTTACCGGTATTGACATACAGGTGCAGCTCATGGCCTAACAACTCAACCAATTCGGCCGTCGCCTTAAACGGCGAAGCCACAATGCTGGGCGGGGCAAATTCGGGCGAATGTACATGTTCCGGCCGCATCCCCATCGTCACTTCCTTGCCGGCATAGGATTGATAAATCGTTTTGCGGCTGTCGGGAATCTGCACCCGGAAATCGCCTGTGTCCAGAAATAGATGGCCTTCTTCCTGAATCACGGTAGCGTTAAAGAAGTTCATGCTGGGGCTGCCGATGAAACCGGCGACAAAAACGTTGTTGGGTTTGTTGTACAAATTACGCGGCGAATCAATTTGCTGCAAGATACCATCGGCCAACACGGCAATGCGGTCGCCCATGGTCATGGCCTCCACCTGATCGTGCGTCACGTAGATGAAGGTGGTTCCCAAACGCTTGTGCAGTTTGGTAATTTCAGCGCGGGCCGAAACGCGCAGTTTCGCATCCAGGTTAGACAACGGCTCGTCCATCAAGAACACCGATGGTTCACGGACGATGGCGCGGCCCACGGCCACACGTTGGCGCTGACCACCGGAAAGCGCCTTCGGTTTGCGGTCTAACAGCACACCCAGACCTAGAATGTCGGCCGCTTCTTTTACGCGACGGTCAATTTCCGCTTTGGGGGTTTTGCGCAGTTTCAAACCAAAAGCCATGTTGTCGTAAACACTCATATGGGGGTACAAGGCGTAGGATTGGAAGACCATGGCAATGTCGCGGTCTTTGGGCGGCACGTCGTTGACTACCCGGTCGCCAATCATGATCTCGCCTTCACTGATCTCTTCCAAACCGGCAAGCATCCGTAAGCTGGTGGATTTGCCACAACCCGAAGGACCGACAAAAACCACAAATTCTTTATCGGCAATGTCCATGTTCAAGTCATTAATGACAACAACATCTCCGAAACGCTTGTATACACTTCTGTACGTTACACTCGCCATTTATCTCTCCTTACTATAACGTTTAGGCGTTGCGGGTCAACTGCGGCAAACTGCCTGACCTGAACACCCAGACCAAGAAATGGTGACAATGAGGTTGTGAAAGGAACCTTCCGATGACTCTTACAAAACTTATGGCAACTATAGCCAGGGGTAGGGGGGATGTCAACAAACCACAAGAAACTGTCTAAATTCGTGGTGTTATGCGGTGGATGGTGGGATTCGGACACGCCGTTTGGCCGGTGGCGTGTAGAAACCATCAAGGATGGCAATCTCTAAGATGCTGGGCGGCAGTGTGGCTGGCATGTGGGTGGCGTAGTCGTTAATCCAGTTGGCGACGCTTTGGTGGTTCACGCTGAGCAAGCGGCTGGTTTCGCGCAGGCTGAGACCTTCCAGATACAGGCGGAGCGCTTGCAGGCGCACTTCTTCATCGTAGCCTTGTTCTTTGGGCACAGGCGTATAGCGAACGCCGCAGCTGGCGCAGCGATAACGCTGGCTGCCGGCCGGTGTACGGCCGTCTCTCATCTGGCGCAGCTGGCTGTGGCAGTGCGGGCAGCAAATTTCCGGGGGCGCGGTTTCATTCATGGGCTCAGAGGATGGTGATTAACACGGCCACAAAAAAGAGGGCCAGCACCAGAACGGGCGTTACCCAATGGCTCTCCAACGCGGCAAATAGAGAAGAGACGGCCGTCGGCGGCGTCTGGCCAGGGCGCGGCTGTTGGCCGGTAAGCACCCTGTAAAAAGCGTCTATGCTTTCCGGGCGCTGGTCGGGGTGCATCTCCAATGCCCACATCAACGCCTCAGACACGGGCAGGCTGATGGTCTCCTGGAGCAGATGGGGCGGCTGGAGCAGGCGCGGGTTGAGGAAGCGCGCTTTGGCGTCTGGCGGCGGCGTGTTGGTGATCAGGTGGTAGAAGGTTGCGCCCAGGGCGTAAACGTCGGTACGGGCGTCGGTGTGGCCGCCATCGCCGCCGTATTGTTCCAGCGGCGTGTACAGCGCTGTGCCGCGCCCCTGCACCACGGTGATGGTGCGGGCGTCGTCGGGGACCATGAGTTTTACCAGGCCAAAGTCTACCAGCTTGATACGGCCGTCAGGCGTCAGCTTGATGTTGGCCGGCTTAACATCGCGGTGCAAAATGGGCGGGTCCTGGCGGTGCAAGTAAGCCAGCGCGTCTACAATTTGCTCGGCCCATTTCAGCACCAACTTCTCGGCCAATGGCGCGCCAGCCTCGTCCAACAGCTCCTTCAGGTCTTTGCCGGGCACAAAATCCATCACCAGATAATCACGGCCGTCTTCCGAAAAAAATCAGATACCTTAGGCAGGTTGGGATGGTCTAGCTGCGCCAGAATACTGGCCTCTTGCAAAAACTGGCTCTGGGCCTGCTGCTGCAATTCCAATGAAAAGTTGGGGTCTGGCTCCACAACTTTCAGGGCGCACAATCGGCCAGGCAGGCGCAAATCCTCAGCGCGATAGACGCTGCCCATGCCCCCCTGCCCAACAATATTGGTTATCTTATAGCGTTCGCGTAGAATAGTGTTGCTTGTGTGTCGTATCATCGAATTATGGTATTTCGTTATCTTGTTGTATTATAACATCTTGTGAATGAGCATGTAGAATCGTGACTTTTTCCAAGCAAACAGGCCTATCAGTAAGTGATCAAGGGGCGGAAATCATGCAAGAACAACCTGTATTAATTGTGCGCGAAGGCGAACTGTTGGGGCAGCGTTGGACCATTGATACCGACGAGTTTGTCGTTGGGCGCGGCAGCGACAGCAACCTGGTACTCCCAGAGCGGCAGGTTAGCCGCTACCACATCAAAATTTTGCGGCAAAACGGCCGTTTCTTCCTGCAAGACTTGGGCAGCAAAAATGGCACCCACCTCAATGGCGAACAGGTCAGCGGCACGGTCCCCATCCAGGACGGAGACGAAATTCAAATTGCTTTGTGCGTCAAAATGGTGTTTGTAGGCACAGACGCCACCCTTCCCCTGACGTTTGATCCTCCTACCCGGCAAGGCGCGCTAACCATTGACGAATCGCAGCGTTCGGTCTACATTCGCGGCGAAATTTTATCGCCGCCGTTGTCGCTGGCCCAATTCCGCCTGCTCCAGCTTTTGTATGATGGGCATGGCGCTGTCAGCAGCCGCGAAGACATTATCGAGGTGGTCTGGCCGGGCACAGACGGCATTGGCGTATCTGAACAGGCCATAGACGCCCTGGTGCGCCGCCTGCGCGACCGTCTGACCGAAGTGGACGATTATAACTACATTGTGACGGTGCGCGGGCACGGCTTCCGGCTGGAAAACGCGCCGCATTAACAAAAAAGCGCCGCAAGCAGCTTGCGGCGCTTTTTTGTTGCAAACGCTGTAGGCTTACAAGCGGGCGGCAATCATGGCTTTGATGGCTTCTACACGGCCGTTCAACTCATCTTGCCCCGTTTGCAGCACCTGTGTCTGTACCACGCCCAGCACTTCCAAAATTTCCGGGGAAACCAGTTCCGGGTGCGCCTCTAAAATTTGCGCCCGCTCCAGGTCGCTGTCGGCTTCCAGCATCGTATTGAGCAGTTGAATCTCCGGCGGAACCTGCCCTTCGGCTTCCTGAACAATGAGGCTGTGGACATCTTGCAGCGCCTGCACCAATTCCACCTGCCCCTGTTGGTCGGCCTGGGCGATGCGCGAGGCCAGGTAATACATGAAGGCGTCGTCGAAGCGGTCGAAATTGGCGCGCACGGCCGTTTCCAGGTCTGGCGCTTGCAGAATAGCCTCCAGCGTTTCGGCCGCCTGGGTCATCACCTGGCGCGTCTGCTGCTGAATCTGGTCATAAATTTGCAGCAGCCGCGCCCGCAGATCAGACAACTGCTTCGCGCCGGCCAGGTTGCCACTCTTTTCTTCCTTCTCAATCTCCTCGGTGAACAGGCTAAAGAAATTGTAGCGCAGCGCCCCCTGCCCGGCGGCGACAATGGCGTCTACCAGGTCGTCTTCGTCCCGATTTGCCAGAACATGTTCCAGCAGCAGTTCCGCCGACAGGCCGCCTTGTTTCTTGGCTGCCTGGTTAAACTTGTGTACGGCGATCTGCTGTTTTTCCAACTTACGGCCGGCGGCCGTTTCGGTCATCAATTTGGCGCGCAAGTTACTCAGCTTCACCAGTTGACTGCTTTCATTCATCTGCGAGGCCGCTTCCATGATGGATTGCAGCATCATCAGGAAAGTCTCGTCAATCAGCCCCATGTTCTCATGCAGCAAATAGTCGCGCACATCGCTGTCGGCAGTCGCCAGCTTGCGCAGCAGGTCCGACTGTTTACGCTGCCGGGCGATCATCTCTTTGGTAATGCCTTCGGTCTCCAGGATGTTCTCCATGAAGGTCTGCATACTCAGGACAGACTGCGGCTGGAACATATAGGCGCGCCGCTGTTCCGGCGGGGTGCTTTCCACCACCTGGCGCACCAGCCGGCCGACCAACTGTTCGCGCTGCATGGCGTCCAGATTCATTTCCGGTGGCACAAAGGTCATAAACAGTTCATGGGCCGGATCGTGATACACCAGGGGCGTGCCAATCTGGCCGCTCGCGCCGCACTGCGGGCATACGGCCAGGTTAAACTGGTTACTCAGAATATACTGCTTCAGTTCTGGTTGTTGTCCGACGTCAAGAAGCTGGTAGACCTCGGCCACATAGCGGGTCTGGCAGTTCGGACAGGTGATTTGAGTTTGCATAAAGTCTCCGTTAAAGAATGAATTACAAAGGGACAAAGGCACAAAGAGGCAAAAGAAAACGGGGTTATTGCTCTCTGGGCAGGGAAAAGGTAAAGGTCGTGCCGGGGCCGTCGTCGTTGGGGGCAAACCAGATACGGCCGTGATGCGCCTCAATAATCGCCCTGGTCAGGTACAATCCCAGGCCCGTGCCCTCGGTTTTACGGCTCAAGGCATTATCCAGACGGGAAAACTGCTGGAAAATACGGTGCTGCTGGTGTTCGGGGATGCCAATGCCCTGGTCGCGCACGGCTACCGCCACATGGCTGTTATGCACAGTACCCTGAATGGTAATTTGCCCCCCATCGGGCGCATATTTGATGGCGTTGCTGATGAGATTGTTAAACACCTGGGTCAGGCGACGTTCATCCCCCCAAATTGTGGGGAAATCCGGCGGAAAGTCAAGGAAAAAGAAATGTTTGGCCGTCTGGTTGCCGAATTTACGCACCACCGTCTCGGCGATTTTGGGCAGCAGCACTTCGTCGCTGACGGCCAGGCTAAACGTGCCCGCCTGCAAGCGCGATACTTCCAGCAAATTGTCTATCAGGTCGGTCAGGTTGTCTGCTTCTTCCTCAATCACATTCAGCGAATCATCCACAATTTCCCGCGACCAGTTGGCGTCCTGGCGGCGCAGGGTTCCGGCGTACCCTTTGATAATAGACACCGGCGTCTTGAGTTCGTGGCTGATAACCGAGATGAAAGTTTTTTGTAACTGCTCTTCCTCGCGGTAGCGGGTCAGGTCGCGCACGTTGGCGATGATGTCGGTCATACGGCCGTTACCATCCAAAAACGGCGCGTAGGTAATGCCCAGGCTGATCAAGCTGCCATCGGCCGCCTGATGCCGCTCGTGGTACGGCCGTCTAAAATCCCCTTCCACATACAATTGGACCGCACCCGGCGGCGGCCAACCATTGGCAATAGCCCGGTTCAGGTCGGTGTCGGTGCGCAGCCGCTCCCACTGCACCACAGCCTGGTGCGCCTGCCCAATGGCTTCTTCGGCCGACCAGCCCATCATATTGCTGAGGGCCTTGTTAAACACGGTGATGTGCAGCGATAAGCGCTGTTTCTCCTGGTTTACCTGTTGGTAGAGGCGGGCGTTGCGCACAGCAATGGCCGCCTGCTCGGCAAAGCTGCGCAGCAAATCGGCCACGTCTTCGGCAAAAAGGTAGTTGCTGGATTGGAAGACGTAAATGAGGCCAATGACCTCGCTGCGCGAGATCATGGGGATGCGGGTAACGGCCGTTAGTCCCAAATTTGCCTGCCGCGCAATCAGATTCAGCCGGGCTGTTAACTCTGGGATAGCCTTGTGTTCTTCGCCCTCCTGATAGGGCACGCCGCGAATTAGCGGGGCAAAATGGTCCACCAGATTGGCCGGAATGCCATACACGGCCGCCACCCGCAGCGTCTCGCTGTTGGGGTCAGACAGCACAATCATGCCCGCCCGCCCCGATACAATTTCCACCGCCGCCTGCAAAATAATCCGCAGGACATCGGGCAGGTCCAATTCGGCCGTCAGCGCCCGGCTGATCGCCAGCAAATATTCCCGCTGCAAAATCCGTATGTCTACCAATGCTCTTGCCATATTTTCCCCTCAACAAACGAGAAAACATTGTAACATAGTTCCCTATTCCAACAGTAACCCATAAAAAAAGCCCAGGAAGTTTGGCCTGGGCTTTCTGGTTATCGTGCTGCCAGCTTAATTGACGGTTGAGGGATCAATTCCGGCCGCTTTTAGCGCCTTGTTATAGGCGGACATCGCTTTGGAGTTGGCAATACGCGCCTTACGCACGTCATCGGGCGACATGCCTTCGGTGATTTCGATGAGATCAGGTTTGGGAATGCCGCTTAGAGCCGCCGGAGCGGGCGCTGCCGCCGCTGCCACCACCGGCGCGGCTTCCGGTTCCACCTCAGCCGCCGCGCCGACGTCTACGCCAGCCGCCTTTAACGCTTTGTTGTACGCCGCTTTGGCTTTGGAATTGGCGATACGCGCCTTGCGCACATCATCAGGCGACATGCTGTCGGTGATTTCGATCATAACCGGTTCAGCGATGCCGGCCGCGGCCGCCGCGGAAGGCGCAGCGACTTTAGCCGCCACAGGCGCAGCCACGTCCGCTGCCACAGGCGCAGCCGTCCCGGTTTGTCCGGAGGCTTTAGCCGCTTTGGTCGCCGCCGATTTGGCCTTAGAATTAGCGATGCGCGCTTTGCGCTTGTCTTCGTCAGACATGCTGTCGGTGATTTCGATGTAGGGATAATCTTTGCCGGGAACCAGTTCTACCGGACCGGCGACCGCCGCGGGGGCAGCCGCAGTGGGGGCCGCCGCGGCGGGGGCAGCCGCGCCGGCGGCCATGCCGGTGCGAACGCTGTCCCAGCCATGGACGTTGGCTATTTTAACGGCCGTTACCGGGTCTTCCTTCAATCCATCAAAAGCGGTTGGCTGCTTGCCACCCATCTCCTGGCGCAAATTGCCAATGCGCATATTCGCGCCGCGGGGGGTTGTCGCCGCCTGCCGGGCCGCCAACTGACGCGCTTCCTTCATTTGGGCGTCGTAATCGCCTGTGACCGGAATTTTGTGCCCCATCGTTACAGCGGGGTTATAAGTCTTGGCCTGGTTTTGCGCCCCGGCTGTACTGGCAACCACTGCCTTATCCAGGCGAGATACGGCCACCCCCAACAATGCGCCAACAACTAGCGTCAGCAAAATCACAACAACAGCGATAAGTACGATCATCTCTTTTCCCTCTTGTTCATAGCAGGCTTATGGCGACCATTATACAATTTGCGCCAAATTTCTCAAACCAAATTACCCACATCCACCATCCACATCTTGACGCCCACATGAAGTTCTGTCACAATCAAATGAATGAACACGAACCGATTTGACTGGCAGCTGGCAACAAAAAAGCCCGGTTATAGTAACCGGGCTTTCATGCCGAAGGTGGGATTCGAACCCACATGAGCGTAAGCTCACTACGCCCTGAACGTAGCGCGTCTGCCGGTTTCGCCACTTCGGCTGAGAGGTAGGCATTTTACCAACTCGTCGCTAAAAGTCAATATCAATCTCCTAAATTTCCAGACGCCGCAGCCCATCGCACCACAGACTATTTTCAACGGAGACTTCATGAGTGGTCTAACCCACCACCACGAATGAAAATCCACAGATTTCACAGATGGACACAGATTTCCTATCTGTGATATCTATGGACTATTTTCAACGGAGAAACCCATGTCAATTTCCATTGATTTGCTAAAACGTGTTCAGCTCTTCACCAATCTGGGCCACGAAGAGTTAGGCTTGTTGGGCGATATTTGCACGGAAATGCAGATTGCCCCCCGCGAAGTGATTATCGAGCAAAACACCATCGGCAGCAGCATGTACGTCGTGGCGCTTGGTTCGGTGGAGGTGTTTATTCACGGTTTGGAAAATGCGCGCAGCCTGGTAGTCTTGGGGCGCGGACAGGTTATTGGCGAGATGGCGCTGATTGACCAGGGGTATCGTTCCGCTTCAGTCAAGGCGACGGACGAGGGGGCCACGCTGTATCTGATGGAACGAGACCAGTTTTACCGGTTATGCGAGCAAAATTACCATATCGGTTTTGTCGTTATGCGTAATCTGGCGATTGATATTGCCTTCAAGTTACGGCATCGTAATCTGGCGGAACTATAGGAGGAAACGGCCGTGACTGATGAAATTTTCTACAAAGTAAGTTTTGTGGTGGTTGGGGGCAAACATCCCGGAGCAATTATCACGGTAGAGAAAAAGCCAGAAATTGGCGATGAGATCGCCTTTAACGGGTCTGTTTTTGCGGTGATAGAGGTGATGGAACTGATGCCGCCGGTGGGCAGCTTCGGCTTCTTGCATGTCACCTGCGAACACCGGCGCAGCGCCGGGGCAAATTAGGGTGGGTGGTCGCCCCGCGCCACAAGTTCTAAACAACCATGATCGCCGCCGCAGCGAGTTTGGCGGCTTCGGCTAGAGCCGGAATGGTCTGCCCTTTGGCGTTGATCCAGCGAATGGCGTAGACCTGAGTTAATTGGTCTAGCGCCTGCCACAAATCGGCATTAGCGACCGGCTGCTCGTCTTTTTTTTGCCAGTTTCGTTTGCGCCAGCCATGGATCCACTGGGTTGCGCCCTGAAAAAGATAATCGGACGTGGTGAAAATCTGCACCGTGCTGCCGGGGGACAGCAGCAGCAGCCCCTCGATAACGGCCGTAATCTCCATGCGGTTGTTCGTGCTGGCAGGCACAGAGCCGCTGGCCTGCCGCGTATCACCCTGATGCTCCAGCACCACCCCCCACCCGCCAGGTCCAGGATTGCCCTTGCACGATGCCCGCAGATACAGCCGGGGAACATCGTCGGATATTTGGGCGTTGGGGGTGATGCGCAGGCGTGCTTCGCGGGCCAACTGGTCTGCACGCTCATTCATTGGATGGCCGGCGTGGCCTTTGACCCAGTGCCATTCGATGTCGTGGCGCTTCACCAGCGGCCATAATACCTGCCACAAATCGGCGTTGAGGACAGGCTTGCCCCCTTTGAGAACCCAGTTGTTTTTAGACCATTTGTCTATCCATTGGGTAATACCCTGGCGTAAGTATTCAGAATCGGTGTGGAATTCGACGGTAGACGGCCGTGTCAAAGCCCCTAACGCCGCGATGGCCGCCTGAAGCTCCATGCGGTTGTTGGTGGTGTGCGGGTCGTTGCCGGTCAGCACTTTCTCCCGTTCGCCATACTGCAAAACGGCCGCCCACCCCCCAATACCAGGATTCGGATCCGCCCCACCATCGGTATAAACAACAACGTTCATCATGCAGAATAACGAGTAGAAAGAAGAAATGAGAGACTCCTCCCATTTCTTCTTCGCTATCGCTTCTTTCTAGCGCTTGCCAACGGCCGTTAACATATCGGCCACGTTGGTAAACTTGATGCGCGGCCGTCCTTGCGCCTGCCCGTTGGCAATTTCCAGGGCGTCCAACTTCAGCCAGTCGGCGTAAGAGAAGAAATCGGGCTGCTTTGCGGCGATGAAGGCCGCCGCCGCTGTCGCATCAGGATAATCAGGCGAGAGGGTGCGGCCGGCGGCCGCGTCGGCCAACATGTGCTGCACTGTTTCCAGGGCGTCCGGCTTGTTGGTCCCAATTACCCCCGAAGGACCACGCTTGATCCAACCACCGGTATATTGGCCGAGGATGGGCGCCTGCGTTTCCGGGTCCAGCACCTGGCCTTCCTTGTTGAGAATAACGCCCCAACTGTCATAAAAGGGCACATCGGGGATGGGCACGCCGCGATAGCCAATAGAGCGAAAGACCAGTCCGACGGGGATTTCTTCGTACTCGTCGGTGGCTTTGGGACGCAGCGTGCCAGAATCGGTTTTGTACAATTTGTTTTTGACCAGGCGCATCTTCACCACCTGGCCGGTTTCATCGCCGATGAGTTCCACCGGCGAGACCAGAAAACGGAGGGTAAGCCGGCGCGATTTACCGCTAGACGGCCGTCCCGCATACGATTGAATGATCTCCACCTTCTTCACCGTCGCCCGGTCCGAGCTGTCGGCCAAGGCGGCTTCGCTGAGTGGGTCCAGCGCCGCCTCTTCGGGCACAACATACACGTCGGCGTCTTGCATTTCACCCAATTCTTTGACTTCGGGCGTGGTGAAAGCGGCCTGGGCCGGCCCGCGCCGACCGAGGATGTAAACATTTTTCACCTGGCTGTGGCGCAGTTTTTCCAGAGCATATTCGGCAATATCTGTGGCCGCCAGCTCTTCCGGCGTGCGGCACAGGATGCGGGCCACGTCCATGGCCACGTTGCCCACGCCGACGACGGCCACATTTTCTTGGGAAAGGTCCACCTGGTAATCTTGAAAATCGGGATGGCCGTTGTACCAGGCGACAAAATCGGTGGCCGGCAGGCTGCCGGTCAGTTGTTCGCCGGGGATGTTCATCTGCCGGTCGGTTTGCGCGCCGGTGGTGTAGATGATCTGGTGGTAATACCGGCTCAGTTCGGCGGCGGTGATGTGTTTGCCCACCTGGACGTTGCCAAAAAAGCGAAAGTTGGGGTTTTGGGCGATGCGGTCGTAAACGGCCGTTACCGACTTAATCTTCTGATGGTCCGGGGCCACGCCATACCGCACCAGGCCAAAAGGTACGGGCAGGCGGTCAAACATGTCCACTTCCACCACCAACTCTTTTTGCTTAAACAAATGCTCGGCGCTGTAAAAGCCGGTTGGCCCGGCTCCCACAACGGCCACCCTCAGAGGATTCGACTGTGTGCCAATTTCAAACATTGAAGGCTCCTTTTGGTTCAGTAATGGGAAATAGGTTTAGAGTGTAGAGATAGAGATGGTTTGTTGGTTTGTTGATTGATTTATCGGCTACGCACAAGCCAACCAGCCAGCCCTGCCTCTCAATCATCGTCGGCCATGATTTGGGTTTCCAGGGTATCAATCTCGCCCCGGTATTGGTCGCGCTGGGCTTTCAAGATGTCGCCAATGGAGATGATGCCCAGAAGCTTGCCTTCTTCGACGATGGGAATGTGGCGGAAGCGGTGTTCGGTCATGGTGTGGGCCAGCGAGTGGATGTCGTCTTGTGGCGTGCCGGTGATCACGTCGTGGGTCATCAGGTCGGCCACGCTGTGGTCGAAAACCTGTTCATTCACGGCCGCTGTCCGAATAATATCCCGCTCCGACAAAATACCAATCGGACGGCCGTTGTCATCCACCACTACCAACGCGCCAATGTTGTGGCCTACCAACAGCCCGATGGCTTCACGAATCGGCCTGTCTGGGGCGATGGTCATCACCCCCATCCCTTTTGTTGCCAGAATCCTTCGAACTTTCATGGTCTCTACTCCATTTGTAACGATAAACAAAATAGGGGCGCATAGTTTGCGCCCCTATTTGATAACCTGCCCATCCGGTCAACACATTAACCGGATACCAACTCTAACCAAGTGTAGATCAAAATCGGGTCAGAGGCAAAATACGGCCGTTAATTCCCGCCCATGACCCCGTGCAAACTGTCACAGGCCGGGCACGACGTATCTGGCCGAATGATAGCATAACCGGCTTGTGGATCGCCAGTTATGTCAAACTCCGTGAAATCCACATTATACACCGTCAGCAAACGCACTTTGCCCCCGGTGCGCGACAGTGTGACAGCCTCGGCCAGCCACTGCGCCTGATTGGCTACCGTCGTATTGGCCGCCCAAGAAAAATTCGGCGGCAAACCGGGGAAGCCCTCCGGCGATAGATAGCCTAGTTCCGTAAAACAGACCTGCCGCGTCCCGGCAAAGGTGTTGTGGTACAGATTCAGCGTCGGCAAAAAATACCAACTGTAGTGCGAGCCGCCCGGATGCCCCACCGTCACCGTCGGCGAAGTCGCCCCGGCGTTGTGGTGAACGCCGATACAGTCCAGGTAATTCACCGCCCCCGCCTGCCACATGCCCGTCAGATACCGATTATCGGCCCAGGCGTTGTAGCCATTGTCGAAACCGGTCGGCGCCAGTGCGCCAGAGATCACGATAACGTTGGGGTTGGCCTGTTTAATCGCCTGGTACGCCGGCGCCAGCATATTATTCACATAAGACACCGGGCTGATTTCACCGGCCGGCCATTCAAAATCTATATTTTGCTCATTCCAGACTTCAATGGCGTCTGGTCCCAGGGCCGCCACGCCGCTCAAAAACTGCGTCAGGCTGGCAAAATTGATGCTGCCCGGCGCAGGATAAGTGTTGGCCCCCGTCACCGACACCAACACCTTAAATCCCTGGTTGCGCGCCGCATTAATCACCCCAGTCACCGCCTCTGGCGAATCGCCGGCCGTCCATTTGTACTGAAACTTGGCCCAGGTCATCCCAGCGTACTGCATCCGCTCTGGGTAAGCCAGACTCAACGTCTGCCCACCCAATTCAAAGTTAGAAGTGGGCGGCGGTGGTGGCGTGGGCGACGGCCCAGGCGTGGGCGACGGCCCAGGCGTAGTCGTCGGCAGCGGCCCGACGGGGATGATAAGCACCTGACCGGGGAAGATCAGGTTGGGGTTGGGGATATTGTTCAATTGGACGATGGCATACACCGTCGTGCCAAACCGACTGGCAATAGAAGAGAGTGTATCGCCCCGCTGCACCACGTAGGTCGTTGTGCCGGGCGGGACGGTGGGGGGTGGCACGGTAGGCGGGGGAACGGCCGTACCGTCGGGAATCTCCAAATAGTGTCCGGCAAATATCAAGTTGGGGTTAGAGATATTGTTCACCCGCGCCAACGTGTCCACTGTTGTGCCAAAGTGGCGCGACAAGCCCCACAACGTATCCCCCCACTGGATTTGGTAGGTAAACGCCGACACCACTGTCACCGTGATCAGCACGCCGACCAACGCCAAAACAACGGCTACTACACGCGACTTCTTCATAACATCCTCCTCAATGAGGTCCGCAGCAGACTAGTACCCGTAATCCGTAATCCGTAGGGCGCTAACTCTGGCAAATGCCACCGGAAAGCGGCATAGGGACTTCGGTTTACGGCTGCTAGCAAACTGACGAACCCGAACAATGACAAACAACTTCAAGCGCCACAATCACTATTTCAAGAGACGCTCGCGTTTTTACATTATAAGCAATCTTAACATAAACACAAGCATAGAATCTACTGCGCACCTCATGGATGAGGTATACTTGCCTGAAATGACAAGAGAGAGCGAAAGCAAGAGCGAGAGGAAGAAGTCTTGCCAAACTCTAGCTCGAGCTATTTCAAGGGGGATAGAGTTGTCAAATCTTAAAGATTTGACAACTCCAGCAATAAAGGACGTTTTATGATCGCCGAAACCGCCGCCAGACTGCGCCAAAACATCCAAAAAGTTATCGTTGGCAAAGACGAGATCATCAACCTGGCCCTCATTGCCATGTTATGCGAAGGGCATATTCTGTTGGAAGACGTGCCCGGCACGGGCAAAACGACACTGGCAAAAACCATCGCCGCCTCGTTGGGCTGCACTTTCGGCCGCGTTCAGTTCACCCCAGACCTGCTGCCCTCAGACGTGACCGGCATTTACTATTACAATCAGAAAGCGCAGGAGTTTGAATTTCGCCCTGGTCCTGTCTTTGCCCAAATTGTCCTGGCCGACGAGATCAACCGGGCCACGCCGCGCACCCAATCGGCGCTGTTGGAAGCGATGCAGGAACGACAGGTGACGGTGGACATTGCCACTCACAGCCTGCCACGGCCGTTTCTCGTCTTAGCCACACAAAACCCTGTCGAGTTGGAGGGAACCTTCCCCCTACCCGAAGCGCAGTTGGACCGGTTCTTGCTCAAAGTGGCGCTGGGCTACCCCAGCGCGGACGAGGAGAGCGACATTTTGCTGCGCTTTGAGCGCCGCGACCCGCTGGACAGCCTGGAGAAAATGGTCGAACCGGAAGAGATTTTGGCAATGCAAACGGCCGTGCGCCAGATCCGCGTCGAAACCTCGGTGCGCCATTACATCGTCAACGTCTGCCGCGCCACCCGCGACCACGATGACATCGAGTTGGGGGCCAGCCCACGGGCCACGATGGCCCTCTACCGGGCGTGTCAGGCGTTGGCGGCGGTAAACGGCCGTGGCTTTGTCATCCCCGACGACGTCAAACAGATGGCCCCTCACGTCCTCACCCACCGCCTCATCGTCAACCCACAAACCCGTCTGCGCGGCCGCAGCCCAGAGCAGGTGATCGCCGAAGTCGTGGCCACCGTGCCCGTGCCTGTAGAGGATGGCGCAGGGGACTGGTAGCAGTTTTCAGTTTTCAGTGTTCAGTGTTCAGTGGTCGGTGTGCCATGCAAAACTACGAGACGATTGAACTCATCGCGCGGGAAAACCGGCGCGACGTGCAGAAAAAAGCGCGGCGTAACCTGATGCAGGCGGCAGCTACCGGCCAAAACCTGGATGTGGCCGATTTTGCCAGAGCGCGGGGCATGGTGGTGCGTGAACGAGAAAATTCGATCTTTAGCGACGCCTGGCCGCTGTTGGCGGCCGTTTTTGTATTGATCGGTTTGGCCGCCGGACGTAACCCGGACTGGCTGGCCCTGGGCCTGGCGCTGCTGCTCATCATCGCCGTCAGCTACGTGTGGAAAAACTTGTCGCTGCTGGGCGTCACCTACGAGCGCAGCTTCGACCGTACCCGCGTTTTCCCCGGTGAACCTATCACCATGACCCTGACCGTTGGCAACCACAAACCGCTGCCCCTCGCCTGGCTGCAATTTCAGGATGAGCTGCCCATCGCCCCCGGTGAAACCGACGAAATTGCCCGTCTGGCCAGCGAAATGGCCGGCAAACATGTGTATCAGAATACTTTTTCGCTGCACGGCCGTGAAAAAACCCAGCGCCACACCACCCTCACCTTCCCCCGGCGCGGCTACTACAAACTCGGCCCGGTCACTTACCGCTCTGGCGACATTTTCACCCTGTTCACCCGCGACCAACAGCGCCAATACATAGATACCTTGGTGGTCTATCCGCAAATCTGGCCGCTCAGCGAATTGGGCCTGCCGGCCAAAGAGCCATTTGGCGACGCCCGCGTCCGCCGCAGCCTGTTCACCGACCCCATCAAAACCCAGGGCATCCGCGACTACCAGCCGCAAGACCGCTTCCGCGATGTCCATTGGAAAGCCACCGCCCGACACGGCCGTTTACAAACCAAAGTCTACGACCCGGCCGTGGGCATGACCCTGGCCGTCTTCCTGAACGTGGCGACCTATGCCAAACATTGGATGGGCTATAACCCCGATCTGTTGGAACGGGCCGTCAGCGTGGCCGCCTCCAGCGCCCATTATGGCGTGCAGCAAAAGTGGGCTGTCGGCGTTTATGCGAATGGGACCGTGCCCAATTCTGACCAACCCATCCGCATCTTGCCAGGCCGCAGCCCTGACCAGATCAACCATTTGCTGGAAGGATTGGCCGTCGTCACCGAATTTGCCACCGGTTCCATCGAGAAGATGATCTTGCGCGAAAGCCCCGGTCTGCCCTGGGTGGCAACGGCCGTGTTGGTAACAGCCGTCGTCACCGACGAGATCATGATCACCCTGCTGCGCCTTAAAGAAGCCGGCCGCCGCGTCGTCCTCATCTCCCTGGCCGAAGAGCCGCCGCCAGCGTTTGGCGACATCCTCACCTACCACATCCCGGCCACCGCGCTCGCCTTCCAGACCGGCCAGCCAGCGCGCACAACCACCGAAGCCGCCCTCAGCGCCATCCCTGTGCCGCAGCCAGTGGTGTTAGAGCTGGAAACGGCCGTCCACCCATGACCACGCCCGCCCTTCCCTCAACCGCCTCGGCGGCGCGCCCATCGGCCAGACTCCTGTGGGGCCACACCCACCACGAACTCATCTACATCACCTGGGGCGTAATGGAAATTGCCCTGCTGACGCCCTTTGCCTTCGCCTTGCTGCGCTGGGCGCAGTTCTGGCCGCCCACGCTGCTGGCGCTCTGCCTGCTGCTGCTCATGCTGCTGCCCTTTAATCTGGCCCGGCTGATGAGCGCCCTGGATTGGGACCGCGAACGACAGCGCCGGATTCTGGTGGTGGCCCTGCTAATCACCGTGCTGGTGGCCTGGCGCGCACTGTTTTACCGGCCCGCTTCGCTGCTCGATTGGGCCTGGCTGGGCGAATTTGCCGCCAACCTGGCGGACATCAACAATCGGGGGTGGCTGCGCGATTTGTCGCTGTTTTTGTTGATTGCCCTGGTCTGGTGGCGCGGGCTGCTGCTGGTGGACAAAGATTTCTCCATTGTGGGCGCCGGGCTGCGCCTGCGCGTAGGTGGCTTGATCGTCGCCCCACTGGTGGTCTGGTTTGCCAACGGCCGTCTGCTCTGGAGCATCGTCCCGTTCCTGCTGCTCTTCTTCCTGGCCGGGTTAACGGCCGTCGCCCTCATCCGCGCCGAAGAGGTGGAACAGGCCCGTTCGCGTCGCTCCGCGTCGCTGCACCCACGCTGGTTGACGGCCGTTTTTCTGGCGGCCCTGCTCATCATCCTGGCGGCCGGCCTGCTGGCGCTGTTGGTGGCCGGCGAATCGGCGTTAACGGCCGTGCGCTGGCTGACCACACTGCGGCAGGCGCTGGTCGTTGGCGGCGCAGTCATCGGCAGCACCCTGTTCCACCTGGCGCTGCCCTTTCTGAAACTCATTGGCTGGCTGGTGGAGCTATTGATCGCCTTGCTGGCCCCGTTGATGAGCCAACTGGCAACTCCCACGCCCCGGCCAACCCTCGACCCCCTCATTTTACCGCCCGAAGCGACGCGCATCGTCAACCCCACGGCAATTGGCATCGCCGGACCGAAACTCATCACCGTCTTGCTCATGGTCGCCGTTATCCTGCTGGTGACATTGGCCCTGGGGCGGCTGTACCGTCAGGCAGAACTGGC
Organism: Candidatus Leptovillus gracilis; assembly: GCA_016716065.1. Lineage (NCBI taxonomy): Bacteria > Bacillati > Chloroflexota > Ardenticatenia > Promineifilales (SeqCode) > Promineifilaceae (SeqCode) > Candidatus Leptovillus > Candidatus Leptovillus gracilis. The sequence continues at coordinate 521,830 of JADJXA010000001.1, forward strand.
CGCGCGCAGCAGCGAGCAAACCGACAGCGCCACCCGCCCACCGCAAAATGCCAGTTTGGGCCGTCGGCTGCTGCACCGGTTGGGGCTGCTACGCAATTGGCGCACGGCCGTTTCCATCCGCCGCATCTATGCCCAGTTGTGTCGGGCTGCCGCCGCCAATGGCTACCCCCGCGCCGCCGCCGAAACCCCCTTTGAATACCTGGCGACGCTGGCGCTCGCCTGGCCCAATCACATTTCTGAAAGCCAGCTCATCACCCAGGCTTATGTCAACATCCGCTATGGCGAACTCCCCGAAAACCGCGCCGAGCTAGACGCGATTCAGACAGCCTGGAAACGGCTGGAGGCAACCAAACCGATGGAAACGGCCGTTGCCAATGCCACAACTGTCAACCTGACCAAACGAGTCAAAAGCGACAACAGCAGCGGTTAAAACAGCCTTGTCTGCCCAGACCCGACGCCTCTTTTAGACCTGTCGGGTCTCAAATTGCCGCCCATTCTTCGTTTGACAGCCCTAGATAGTTATGTTATGATTTTTTCGTTCTAACTAACATAAAATCAAGCTGCAAACAAGCGTGACTAAGGAGATTTCAGAATGAGATCCCGTACCGAAATGATGGTTGACCGCCTTCGGGACTTACAAGCAGGAACGCCAGACATCGAAGCCTCAGCAGTTGTCAGTGTTGATGGCTTAATCATGGCCTCCTCACTACCGGCCGATGTGGATGAAGACCGCATCTCGGCCATGTCCGCCGCCATGCTCTCTCTAGGCGACAGAATTTCCAGCGAACTGCGTCGGGGCACACTCAAACGTGTGTTTATTGATGGCAGCGATGGGATCATCGTGTTGATGGCTGTCGGGGAAGACGCCGTATTAACGGTTCTGGCCCGCGCCCAGGCCAAATTAGGTCTTATCTTCCTGGATATGAGCCGGGCCGTGGAGGACCTGACGCGCCTCCTCTAACTGCAAGGGAATTATGCGAAAGCCCTTTTCGCAATAAACGCACAGATCATTTTTGAGCGGAGGGGCATGTCACCCTGGATGACATGCCCCTCCGCTTTTTTTGGGGTGACAAATGGATACAAAGTTTATTTTTTTCACGGGTGGTGTGGTTAGTTCTGTGGGCAAAGGCGTTACGGCGGCAGCCCTGGGACGCTTGTTAAAAGCTCGGGGCCTGAGCGTGGCCGTGCAAAAGTTGGACCCTTACATCAACGTGGACCCCGGTACGATGTCGCCGTATCAGCATGGCGAAGTGTTTGTCACCGACGATGGCGCGGAAACCGACCTGGATTTAGGACATTACGAGCGCTTCATAGACATCAACCTGAATCAGGTGTCCAACGTCACCACCGGGCGGGTATACGCCGAAGTGATTGCCCGCGAGCGGCGCGGCGATTATCTGGGCGGCACGATTCAGGTCATCCCCCACATCACCAACGAAATTAAACGCTGCATCTTCCTGGTGGCCGAAAAGAGCCGGGCGGACGTGGTGTTGGTGGAAGTAGGCGGCACGGTGGGCGACATCGAAAGCCTGCCGTTTATGGAAGCGCTGCGCCAGATGCGCTCCGACGTGGGGCGGCGCAACACGTTATACGTCCATGTCACGTTTTTGCCGTACATTGGGGCCAGCCATGAATTGAAGACCAAACCGACACAGCACAGCGTGCGCGAGCTACGCAGCATCGGCATCCAGCCAGACATGATCATTGCCCGCGCCGACCACCCCATCCCTGAAGACCACATCCGCAAAATCGCCCTGTTTTGCGACGTACCCAAAAAAGCGGTAATTCCGGCCGTCACCAGCGATATCCTTTACGCCATCCCCCTGAAATTAAAGGCCACCAACATGGACAACTATGTGGTGGAACGGCTGAAAATTAGAGACACCAACGAGCCAGACCTGAGCCAATGGGCGGCGCTGATTGACGAAATTCGCTGCCCCAAACCAACGATTCGCGTGGGTATTGTGGGCAAATATGTGGAGCTGCACGACGCCTATATGAGCGTGCGCGAGGCGCTGTACCACGCGGGCATCCCCAACAATCGGCAGGTGGAAATTGAGTGGATTCATTCCGGCGACCTGGAAAAGGGCAAGGGCTGGGAGTTGTTTGATGGATTGGACGGCGTGATTGTGCCCGGCGGATTTGGCGAGCGCGGGATTGAGGGCAAAATTGCCACGGCGCGTTGGGCCAGGGAAAATCGGGTCCCGTACCTGGGTTTGTGTTTGGGGATGCAGGTGATGTGTATTGAGTTTGCCCGCCACATCCTGGGCAGCGATGAACCGAACAGCACCGAATTTGATTCACAAACCGAGCATCCGGTCATCAGCCTGATGCCCGACCAGCATCACCTGAGCGACATGGGCGGCACGATGCGCCTGGGGTCTTATCCCTGCCAGTTGGTGGCAGGCACGCAGGCGGCGGCCGCTTATGGCGAAACCTTGATTCAGGAGCGGCACCGCCACCGGTGGGAGTTTAACAACAGTTACCGGGAACTGCTGCACGACGCGGGCATGGTGTTTAGTGGGCTGTCGCCCGACGGCCGTCTCGTGGAAATCGCCGAACTGCATGACCATCCGTTTATGCTGGGCAGCCAGTTCCACCCAGAATTCAAGAGCCGGCCCAATCGGCCGCACCCACTGTTTAAGAGCTTTATAGAAGCGGCCGTGCGCCGGCAAGAAGCGCGCCAGATGGTTGGCGCTAACGGCCTTGCGCCTGTGATTGAGGAGATTCCGGCAGCAATGGGCTAGAACTTTTTGACAACCCTTTTTGGTTCTGGCTTGTCCAGGTTAAAAGCAGCGAGTTGCGGGGCATCCCACACTCCGCACTCCGAAATCCGAAATTCCCACGGAGGTCCCATGCAGTTCAAAACCATTATCGAACCGTTTCGCATCAAGGCGGTGGAACCCATCCGCCATACCACCCGCGCCGAACGCGAAGCCGCTTTGCGTGCGGCCGGTTATAACCTCTTCCTGCTGCGGGCCGAGGACGTACTCATTGACCTGCTGACCGATTCGGGCACGGGGGCGATGTCGTCGGCCCAGTGGGCCGGCATGATGCTGGGCGATGAGAGTTATGCCGGGGCCAAGTCATTTTATAAATTTGAAACGGCCGTGCGCCACATCACCGGCTTCAAACACGTCATTCCCACCCATCAGGGACGCGCCGCCGAACGCATCTTGTTCGGCTCCAGCCTGAAGCCGGGCGACATCGTGCCCAACAACACCCACTTCGACACCACCCGCGCCAACACCGAATATCGCGGCGCGACCGCGCTGGACATCCCCATCGCCGCAGGGCGTGATCCACAGATCATCCTGCCGTTCAAAGGCAATATAGACCTGGACCGGCTGGAAGAAACCCTGCGCGACAACCCCGGCGGCGTGCCGTTGGCGATGATCACTGTCACCAACAATTCCGGCGGCGGGCAGCCGGTGAGCATGGCCAACATCCGCGCCGCCAGCGAGATTTGCCATCGTCACGGCGTGCCCTTTTTTCTGGATGCCTGCCGCTTTGCCGAAAACGCCTACTTCATCAAGCTGCGTGAGGTAGGCTACGCCGACAAAACGCCGCTGGAAATCGCCCAAGAGATGTTCAGCTATGCCGATGGCTGCACCATGAGCGCCAAAAAAGATGGCATGGCTAACATCGGCGGCTTTCTGGCCCTGAACGACGATGCCCTGGCAGAGAAGTGCAAAAATCTGCTCATCCTCACTGAGGGTTTCCCCACCTACGGCGGTCTGGCCGGCTATGATCTGGAAGCCATCGCTGTTGGGCTGGAAGAGGTGCTGCACGAGGATTATTTGCAATATCGCCTGCGCTCGGTGGCCTATCTGGGCGACATTCTGACAAACGCGGGTGTGCCGATCATGCAGCCGCCTGGCGGCCACGCCATTTACATAGACGCCAAAGGGATGCTGCCCCACATCCCGCAGAGCGAATATCCGGCCTGGGCGCTGTCGCTGGCGCTGTATCTGGAGGGCGGGATTCGCTCGGTGGAAATTGGCTCGGTGATGTTTGGGCAGCAGCCGGACGGCAGCGAAAAGCCGGCGGCGATGGAGTTGGTGCGTCTGGCTTTTCCGCGCCGTGTCTATACGCAGAGCCACGTGGATTATCTGGCCGAAGTGATTTTGTATGTCAATACGCTGAAAGAGCAAATTCGCGGGGTGCGTATGGTGGCTTCGCCGCCGGTGCTGCGCCACTTTTCGGCGCGTCTGGAGCCGGCGCATGGCGCGTTGTTTGCGGCGTAGGCGTGACGGAGTGACAAGGGTGACAAGTGGCAGGGTGACGGGAAGAGGGGTGATGATGGTTGATGGGATTGATTTGGTGGTGGGTGAGAACAATGAGCGGGAGATTCGGCAGCGGGTGACGTTGTTTATCCGGCGGCGGGATGAGTTGTTGGTGATTCGGCGGAATCAGAACGGCCGTTTCTTTTGTGTCATTCCCGGCGGTGGTGTGGAACCGGGCGAAAGCCCGGCGCAGGCTGCCCTGCGCGAAGCGTTGGAAGAAACCAGCCTGGCTGTCACTCTGGGTCCGCAGTTATGGACCCGCCCCTTCAGCACACCATTGGGCAGCGGCGACATGCTGCACCAGATCGAACATGCATACTTGATCACCCAATTTTCGGGCACGCCCAGGCTGGACCTGACCGAGTTCCCGCACCAATCGCCAGACAACCGGTACGAGTTGGCCTGGATTCAGGTGGCAGAGCTGCGGCAAACGGCCGTCTACCCCGGCCCTCTCGATGAATCCGCCCTACGAACCATCTACACCATCGAACACCGAACACTGATCACGGCACTCTACGGTCCACCGCCTCGGCGATGCGCCGCATCTCCCGCACCAGGGCGGCAAACTTCTCCGGCTTCAACGATTGCAGCCCATCAGACAACGCCTCATCCGGGCGCGGATGAACCTCGATAATCACGCCATCAGCGCCAGCGGCAACGGCCGCTTTGGCCGCCGGGGCCACATATTCCCATTTGCCCGTCGCGTGGCTGGGGTCGGCAATCACCGGCAGATGAGACAAATGTTTGGCGACGGCAATGGCATTAATGTCGAAGGTATTGCGCGTATACTTCTCAAAGGTACGAATGCCGCGCTCGCACAACATCACCCGCGTATTGCCATGACTCAGAATATATTCGGCGCACATCAGCCACTCCTCAATGAAGCTGCTCATACCCCGTTTTAGCAAAACCGGATGCTGCGACTTACCCACCGCATGCAGCAGGGCGTAATTTTGCATGTTACGCGCCCCAATCTGCAAAATGTCGGCGTATTCACACACCAGGGGAACCATCGCTGGTTCCATCACTTCAGTGATGATAGGTAAGCCGGTTTCTTCCCGCGCTTCTGCCAGATATTTCAGCCCCTCTTCGCCCATGCCTTGAAAGGCATAGGGGGAAGATCGCGGCTTAAACGCGCCGCCGCGCAGCACATGCGCCCCGGCTTCCTTCACCGCGTGGGCCGTCTCGATGATCTGGCTGCGGCTTTCAACAGAGCAAGGTCCGGCCATGATGATCAAATCTGTGCCGCCAACGCTGTGTTTGCCAAGGGAAAAGGTGGTGTTTTCCGGGTTGAATTCGCGGCTGGCAACTTTGAATGGCTTTAAAACAGGCACAACCCGCTCTACGCCAGGCATCCGCTCAATCTGCTCTTTATCTAGCTGCCGCTCATCGCCAATAACGCCGATGATGGTGCGCTCTTTGCCGTCTGACAGGTGAATCTTAAAGCCCAACGATTCCGCCCGCGCGATCACGGCCGATTTTTCCTTCGTCGTCGCCTGGGCATCCATGATTACAATCATCATTTTTTGGCCTTTGGTTTTTTGATTGACATAACACTCTTTAGCCGCGCTGTCCCTCTACCCCGGCAATTCGCGGAACACTGCCTACTGAACACTGAACACTGAACACTGAACACTGAACACTATGACCCGACTAACCGGCCGCCAACGTCACACTTTGCGTCCAGGACAACATTCTGAGCAAGAACGAATCGGTGACTTCGTTCACCGTTTCCAGGCGATGGGGTTCCTGGCTGCTCTGAAAGAGCGTCGTCAACTCCTCATCCTCGCCGCCCAGGGGATGCCCATTCTGCCGCACGATGACCAACGGCCGTGCTGATAATCTGCCTATATGCCGTGACAGCATAAATGTATAAGGATTCTCATTGGCAAAAATATGGGGCGGCTGCAATCCGGCCTGGGCACGGCCAATGGCAATCACCGCCTGCACCTTGTCTGTGCCCGCGCTCCACAAAAGCGCCAGCCCGGCGCTCATCGGCTGACCGATGACAATGGGCTGGCCGGGCAGCATTTGGATAAAGAGGCGCAAATCTTCCCACAACATTTGCGGCGTCAGGCGCTCCGGCACACTGGCGTGCAGCAAATAGCGCAGCGGGTCCAGGCCATAGACGGCGTACCCATCCTGGGCCAATTGGCGGCACATCTTCTCATCACTCTGGCCAAAATGGCCGTAGGTGGACAGGTAGACCACTGTCGGCGGGACGAGATCCTGCGTCCCAACGGCCGGATAATAATAGGTTTCCATCACCGCGCCAGAACGCAGCGGCCAGACGTTCACCCGCCCTTCGCGGATGGTGGGCGTGCCCAGAAAACCGAAGTTTATTTTGCCAAAACGCTCTTCGGACCAGGCGGCGATGGCGCTGAGGTCCAGTTTGAAGTTGTGGCGACCCAAGACGCCATCACTCTCGCCGGTTCCACGCAGATCGAACACCAGATGGGCAATACGGCCGTCTGGCCCATAAGACTTTACTTCCTGCCGGGCACAGGTAATGACGCTGCTTTTTGTCAGGGGAAATTTGGGGACCCAAACACGCAGCACGCGCAGTTTTTCATCTGTCAGGTTAACTGGTTTGACCAGAATTGCATCCAGATAGAGGTCATCATCGGTGAGAATGCCAAAATTTTCTTCGACGTAGGGAGGCGTGTTCATCAATGATCCTTACTCGTTTTCCGGCGTTGGCTCCAACGTGGGTTCCAGTACAACAGAGAAGGCATAATTGGGCATCAGGTCTACCACCCGGTTGTAAGCCTCAAAAATGGTCTTGTCCACGCTGAAGTAGCCGCTCAACATTTCCTGTAAAACAACGGAAAAGGTCAACTTCTGATACAACATCGCCATCAGGCCGCCCTGCCCCTCACGAAAACCCCAACGCTGCGATTCGGCGATGCCATCCCGCAGTTGCGACACGGTGTCCTGGTCAAAAATATCGGCCAGACTTAGATCGCTGCCGGCCAAAGGAAGCTCAGCCCAGGCGTTGATGAAGCGCTGCGGCTCAGCGGCGGTTCCCAGGCGCATGGGTACTTTGCGCTCCGGCTCTACAGCCAGCCAGGTTTCGTACCCTTCGTTAAACCAGTATTCGGCAAAGGCAACGGCCGTTTCCGGGTCTGCTGCGCTGGTAATTCCCAGGTAGACAATCTCGCCAAACTCTGCGGCCGTCGTCCCACTCCCCCGAATGGCGGTGATGATACCACTATTTTCGGCCAGATGCTCAGGATTTGCCAGACACTCGGGGCAGGTGGGCCGATAGGCGGCGTCCAGCCCGGCCAGCATCGGCAAAATGCGCGGCGAGGCCATGATCATGCCGGTGCGCCCCTCCAGGTAAGCGTTGCGGGCGCTGGTATCGGTTTGTACGCCAATGGGGCTGAATTGATGGACGATGTTGTAATAGAAATTGATGGCTTCCTGGCAGGCCGGCTGCAATAGAAGAACTTCGCCGGCGGCGTCCAGCAGTTGGCAGCCGTTGGCCGCCGCCAGATGCTCAAACGCCTGATGGGTGGTCACCAGATTCGATTCGGTGGGGATGACAAAGCCAGAACGTAAATTCTCGCGGTCGTAAATGGCTTCGGCGGCGGCCAGCATGGCGGCGTAATTGTCGGGGGTGGCCAGACCGCGTTCAGTAAACCAGTCCTGGCGGTAAAGCAAAAGTTGATGGTAGCCGTCGCTGGGCAAAGCGGCCGTTTGCCCGTCTACCTGCACCAGCGCCAAAGCCTCCGGGTTGAACGTGTCGCGGCCGATGCGTTCCAGAGCGGCTTCGGCCGCGGCCGTATTCAACGCGCCGCGCTCGGCCCAGCCAACGGTGTATTCCAGTGGGTGGATGATGATATCGGGCAGGGCATAGCTGTCGGAGACGATGGCTGTTTCTACCAGTTCAGGCAGCAAGCCGGGCGCGACAAAACGCAAGACGACGTCTACCCCGGCGGTCTGGCTAAAGCCGGCGGCGATGGCGCGCACGGCCGTTTCGTGGTCTGGCGAGGTCTCATTGACCCAGACGGTGAGCGCGGGGTTGGGTTGGGCTGGTGGGCGGGTGGCGGCGGTGGGGACAACGGCCGTATCTCCGCCCAAAGAAAGCACCAGCGGTTCCGGCGTCGCCAGTGGCGTTAGCTGGGCCTGGGCGGTGGCCGTAGCCAGGCGCGGCGGATCGCCCATCACCTGGCAAGAAGTCGCCATCAACAGCAGCACAAACAATGAAATCCAAAAGCAGGGCGAGCGTAGGGAAGTGGCAATCGGTGCAAGCAGCGCCATGGGTGGATCATGTTTCCCGTTGGATGGATTGGGGCAGCAGGTCATAAAGTCTCCTTTGTCAGCCGGTCGCTCACCAGCCGCAGGCCGGTCAGCGTCAGCCAGGGGTCCACCGCATCCAGCACCGACAAATGGTTAGCCACCAGGCTGATGTTGCCGCCCGTGCCGATGACCGTGATGGGAACACGGCCGTTATCCGGGTGCTGCTGCCGCAGTCGGGCGACCATCGTGTCTATCATCGCCGCATAGCCGAGGATGAGACCGGATTGTATGGCATGGATGGTATTGCGGCCAATCAGGTGGGGTGGCGCTTCCAGCGGCACACTGCGCAATTGGGCTGCCCGGCTGGCTAAAGCGTCGGCGGCCAACCGCAGGCCGGGGGCAATGACGCCGCCCATGAACAGACCGTCGGCCGTCATCACTTCAAACTTGGTCGCCGTGCCCATATCCACCACAATGGCCGGTCCGGGGAACAGGTGGTAAGCGGCAACCATATTGGCGATGCGGTCCGCGCCCACTTCGGCCGGGTTGTCGTGGCCCATGCGAATGCCGGCGTCTAACTGGTAAGTCAGGTTCAGCGCCTCTACCCCCAGGTAATGTTCGCATACGGCCAGAAAGGTGGCTGTCAGCCAGGGGACCACGCTGCATAAAACCACGCGCTCCACCTGCCCCTCTAGCTGAAACTCGCGCAGCAGCGATTTAAGGGTCAGGCCCAGTTCGTCCAGGGTGATTTCAGCGGCGGTGCGTAAGCGCCATTGTTGGCTCCAGGCACGGCCGTTCCACATCCCCAGGGTAATATTTGTATTGCCAATATCAATTGCCAGTAACATAACTGCTGGATTTTATAGGGCGGGCGGGGGTGGGGCAAGGTTATTCAGGTACGGTTTACAATTGATCGTCCATCGGATACACTCCCATTTGTTGTTCTTGGGGACTGTATGGCATTTTCGGAATAATAAATAAGCCTTCAATGCGAAAATGCCTCAAGCGAATTCCGAAATACATCGAATTTTCACTCGATTATTTCTCGGAATTCGCCTATGAGGTTTGCAGTCGAGGGCAGCGAGCGGCGGATGGCGCCTCCAGAGTTTGAAACCGCTGCTAACAAGAATGAAACACAACCGTGGGAGCGCAGGCGTCTCGCCTGCCGAGGCGGACGGGACGTCCGCACTCCTATTTTCGAGGGAGGGAACATGAAAAGTCAGGTTTTTCGTTGGCTAGGGTTCGTTCTGTTGCTTGCTTTGGTCGGCTGCCGCCCGGCCGCGCCGACGCCCTCGGCGCCGGAATCTGCGGCGCAAATTCCGGCGGCGACAGCCACCGCTGCCCCCACTGACACAGCCACACCGTCACCGACCAATACGGCTGTGCCCACAGAAACGGCCACGCTCAGCGCGACAGCCACCGAAATCCCCACCGACACGGCCACGCCCACCAGCACCGCCACCACTGCGCCAACGATGACCGCAACACGGCCGTTGCCTACCGCCCCGACCACCACCGCCCCGGCCACCACCGCCCCCGTGGCCACCGCGCCGGTGGCCCAGCCCATCGTCTCCGGTCCCATTCCCAGCGGCCCCAATTTGCTCATCAATCCCAGCTTTGAAGAGGGTGGGGCCGGATGGTCTTTCCGTGAATCACCTACCTCGCCATTGAACATATACACGACAAACGGTGACGCGCAGTTTGTCCATTCTGGCAGTCAATCTGCCTTCAATCAGGGAAACAGGACTATTTATCAAACCGTTTCCGGCGTTGCGCCAGGAACAACCTACCGCGCTGGTGTATGGTTAAAATTGTGGTCTAGCAACAACAGCAATCACACAGTCTCGGAAAATCCAGGAGACTTCGCCGCCCGCATCTGTTTGAATACCGTCGGCGACGATGATCCGAAGCTGCCGACAACTATCTGCGCCTTTGGCGTACAACCCTTTGACGTCTGGCAGTTCATTAGCGTGGACGCCGTTGCTCAGGGAGATCGGATCACGGTGGTTTTGCAGAGCTATTTCACCGGACCCAACAGGCCGCGGAATAACGAAGCAATTTGGGACGATGTTGTCTTGGGATTAGCGCCAACTGCGACCACGGCCACCCCGCCGCCGCCCGGACCACCGACTGTGCCCAACCCTGGCCCCTTCACGCCTCAGGGGCTGCGCGATGGAATGGTCCACGCCCGCTCTATGCTGGAGCAGTTGGGTGGTGTGCTGGACCGTCTGTATAACGGAACCGGGGCCACCTGTGCGGACTACAAGAGGTTTTATCGCGGCGTTGTCGAAAGCCCACGTTTCGATGGCATTCCTGGCGAATGGCAGGCCATTTATAACGACTATGTCTTTGCCGTGGAGAACGGCAAAGATACAAACTACCCCATCTACGATCTGTGTGATAAAGGCGGCGGCACTGTCTCCTGGCAAAATTACGGCGCCGCCCGCGCTGGCATCAACGACAGCCTGAACCGCCTGATACCGGCATTGGAAACGGCCAATTTATTGTTAGGCCAATAGCCTATAAAAGAGCCTCAGGGTTGGCCCGCCCTGAGGCTCTTACGCATCAACTGCAAAGGAGAGATTCATGCAGGATTTACGCTTTGAAACGTGGAAAATAGAAGTTGCCATCCCCAATTTTTTGCTGCGGGCTTCATTTCAGCCACGCGGTGATATGATGATTTATCTGAACAATCAGACCTATACCAGCTTTAATTTCACCGAGGTTGAATTACTGCCGTTGGCCGCCGACTACCAGGTAAAGGGCATCAAGCAGCCGCTCTTTAACGTCAATCGCAGTATGATGGAATTTGTTTCGATCCTGGAGGCGGACAAAGCGTCGCAAATTCAACTTTTGCAGTCCAAACGGCGCGTCGTTTTTTACACCAGTTGGTTTGCCGTGCGCGGCGATTTGCATGTGAACAGTGAAGCCCCGGATGAAAGCCTATTGGACGACAAATTTGACTTCTTCATGCTGACCGACGCCACGATTTTTCCGTTACGGCCGTTAAACGCCCCCATCACCCAAAAAGCCCCGGCCGTGGCCTTCAACCGCAAGGCCATTTTGGCCCACCACACGCACAAGTCTCAGACATGATAACGATAGACGGATGAATGGGTGAGCGCTCACCCGTTCATCCGTCTATTCATCAATCCGCCAGTAAACGCCGTTTTCGCGCTGCATCAACCGCTCTTCCACCATGTAGCGCCGCAGCGCCGCATAGTCCAGATGGCGCTGCTTCAGCGTTTCACTGACTTCTTTCTCCGTATACGTTTTACCCTTCTCAAAGTCTTGCAGCAGCCAGCGTAGAATGACCATTAGCTTTTTGCGCTGCGTGGGAATTTGTTTTAAGGTCTGCCCATCCACGTAGGTACGGAACACCTTGCGTTCCCACACATCGCCGCTCTCGTCGTCTACCAGCGTTGCCAGGTTTTTTTGCGAGAAGAGGTCTCGGTTCATGCGCTCTAATACGGCCGTGTCCAGCCGATAAATGCGCGTATTCCCATCCGCCCGCACATCCACCAAACCCAGTTCCTTCATGGCCGCCAGATGATGCGACACAGTCGGCTCACGAAGTTCCAGATATTCAGCCAACTCGCCCACACTGCGCTCCTGGTTCGCCAGCAAACCGAGCATCTTCAGCCGACTCTCGTTGCCCAGCACTTTAAAGAACTGTAACAAGCTCTCAAATTGTTCCTCAGACATGTTTTAATGCCTCCTATTTCGATATTCTTCTAATTAGATGCGCATCTAATTAGAAGAATATCGAAATAGGTGTTGTTTGTCAAGAGGCAAAATGGCAAAACCCGTAACTACGGCTGGATTCATCCCCTATCCTTATCGCGCATGGGTGCCCAAAACAAAATACTCCTCCGTCCGCATCATAGACAACTGCGCCGCTTCTTCGGCCGAAATGTCACCATAAAAGGCAAGCTCAACCTCTTCGCTGGCCGTCCGTTCAATCTCCTCCCAGGTGCTGATCACCGGAACAAGCTGCAAAACCGGGATGGTCTCCAGAAAAACCCGCGACCGCGCCGGTGGCAAACCTGATTCTAAAAAGACCTCAGACTCGGCCACTTCTATCAACGAGGGCACCGTCCGGCCGCTTTGGGCAATGAAAGATTGCCCGGCAACAGAGTTGGCGAACTCAATAAAACGCCAGGCCGCCGCCTTATCTGGCGAAACGGCCGACAAACAGTAAGCGTCACTATGCAAAATGCCAGCCTCGGACTTGCCTGCCGGCAAAGGGGCAATATCCCAACGAAAACTTTGGATCTCCCGGTAGGTGGGTGTACCGCGACGGCTGTTCAAATACATCGCCGTCGTCCCGGCAATAAAGCGGCTTTCGCTGTCCAGCGCCGCTTCCTCCACCCGGCCAGGCGCCACGCCATGCACCTGGCGCAGATCCACAAACCACTGCAAAGCCGCCAACGCCGGCGGGCGGGTAAGCGTAAGGCGAGTCGGCGTGGTCATGCTGTCCACCAGCGGCGCATCATTTTGCCAGACAAAGGGAGCCAGACGGAACAATGAAGGTTCAGTACCCAAACCGTACTGGTCAATTTGCCCATCATCATCCCTGTCCAACGTCAGACGGCGCGCTGTGCTGACAAACGCAGCCCAATCCCAATCATCGGCCGGATAAGGCAGCCCCGCCTCATCAAACAAATCCTGATTGTAATAGACGACCAGGCTGGAGATATTCTGCGGGATGCACATCAACTCACCTTGCCAGGTAAATGCCTCCAGGGTGATAGGGTAAAAGTCGGCCGGGGCAATTATCGGACTTGCGTCCAGGTAAGCGCCGAGCGGCTGCAGCATCCCCTTGGCGGCAAAACTGGCGTAGCGCCGGTAATTCATCAGGCTGATGTCCGGCGGGCTGCCGGCCGCGTACTCCGTCGCCAGACGTTTGCGGTAATCAGTAACGGATGGAACGTGGATCAATTCCACGCGCACATCGCTTTGTGTTTCATGAAAAGCGTCTACCAGGTTGCGGTAAGCCAGGTATTCGGCCGGATCGCCAAAGACCATAAAACGCACCGAGGCGGTCTCTTTCTCCTGGCCGCGGCAGCCGGCGAAAGCGATGAGCAGAAGAAGGCAAAAGATAACTTTGAACTTCATCATCACAACCATTCTCCCTTGAAAATGGGAGCGCGGATGTCCCGTCCGCCCCGGCAGGCGAGACGCCTGCGCTCCCAGGGTTTTCATTCGTGGTGGTGGGTGCAGCCCACGCATGATGTCTCCTGTGAAAATTTCGGATTTCGGGCATGGTTCATCGAGCAAAATATCATCTTTACAAATTTACGCGGGCATTGTCATGCTGAGCGGAGTCTTCGGAGCGAAGCATCCCGCTCCCGCCAGAGGAGGGGGATGCTTCGGGGGATGCTTCGGCGGCCTCAGCACAGGCTCTCAGCATGACACCTCTTCTTGTTAAATTTGTAAAGCACCATTAGCTTTAAATGAACCATGCCGGATTTCGGATTGATGTAGCGCCAGCATCTTGCTGGCGTCGTCGCCTTCCAGGTGGCGTTACGATTTTCATTCGTGGTGGTGGTGCAGCCCACTCATGAAATCTCTTATTAAATAAAGTAGGGGTGTGTTTCATTTCAGTTATGCCTTGTGTAGGGGCGGGATGGCGCGGGTTGCTATTCGCCGCAGCGGACAGCATCTTCTCGCGCCATCTCGCCCTATAAACGCCTGCACCGGGCAAAGAAGAGGGCGAGACAGCGGGCAGCGCGGCATTGGTGATTGGCAAAGATGATGCCCCGCCTGTCCCGCCCCTATCTGCTCAACTCCTTTGAAACACACCCATTGAGAATTGCTGAATTTGTATAGGACCGTTTGCTCAAAATGAACCATGCCAACAACATCTTTATGTTCTCTGCGCCCGGCGAAACGCCGAACGGCTTTGCCGGTTAAAATAAGGCATGAACACCAAAAACAGCGCCACCGGAACGGCCAGAGCAACAACAACCCCAGCCATGAGCAGCGCCCAATCAGAGCGGGACAACTGCTGCAAACTCTGCAAAGCGATAGGCAAAGTGGCATATCGTTCTGAGTTAAGATAGAGCAGTGGGCTGAGAAAATCGCCCCAGTATAACACGAAGGTTAACAGGCCGATGGCTAAGGAGGTGGGCAAGGCAATCGGCAGGGCTACTCGCCACCAGGTTTGCAGAATACCGGCGCCATCCAGTCTGGCCGTCTCATAAATTTCGCGTGGGATACGGCGAAAAGCGCGATAGTACATCAGGATAAAAAAAGGGCTGGTTCCTATCCAGGCAGGCGCCAGCAGCGCCAGCGGCGTATCCAGCCAGCCCAATAACCGGTAGAGCAAAAAACGGGTGGGCCACAGAGCAATTTCCGGCAGCATCAGCAGCGCCAGCAGCAGGATCACCCAGCGCTGCTGGTACCGTTTGGGCAGCAGGGCAATGGCAAAGGCCACCAACGAGGCGGTCAACAAGGTGAGGCCAACGGCCGTCAGCGTGATCCACAGGCTGTTGAAGGTGAGCCGGCCAAGCGGGAAGTAGCTGCTTAACCGGCCAAAATTCGCCAGCGAAGGGGCTGTGGGCAGCAGCGACAGGCTGCGCGGCAGGGGCACCCCCGGTGGGTGCAGCGCCGCGCTAACGACCCAAATCAGTGGCAGCACAAAAAAGAGGGCGACCAGCAGACGGGCAGCCAGGCGGACAATTTGACTAGACAATGAAGGTTTCATCGGTAATGCCAATATCCCAGGCGCGCACAATGTAATAGAGGCCAATGACCAGCAGACCAGTGAGCACGTACAGAACCCACAAACCAGCGCCGGCGACGCCAAAAGCGAGCAGATCGAAGGCCTGTTCGTGAATGAACAAAGGGAGGGTAAAGGTGGCGTAATAAGGGCCGCCGCCGGTGGTCAGGGTGATGGTGACAAAGGCATTTTGCAGCGTCAGGATGATGTCACGAAAGGCCAGCAAGGCCAGGGTGGGGGCCACCAGCGGCAGGGTAATGGTGACGAAGGTGGTCAATGGTCCGGCCCCATCCACTTTTGCCGCGTCGGACACTTCGGCGGGGATGTCTTGCAAGGCAGCCAGACAAACCAGGAATCCTTCGCCGATGGACCAAAACGTCAGCAAAATCAAGGCGGGTTTGGCCCATAGGGGGTCTACAAACCAGGCGGGTGGGGCCAGGCCAACGGCCGTTAACAGCAAATTCACCGGCCCATACAACGGGTTAAAAATCCACAACCCGGCGACGGCAAAAGCGGCCACGGGGATAGTATTGGGCAAATACACCGCCGCCCGAAACCAGCCAATGAACCGGCTTTCACGCTGCATCAGCCGGGCCACCAGCAGCGCGCCAAAGACACGCAGCGGCACAGGCAGGATGATCAGCGCCAGGGCGTTTTGGATGCTCAACCGAAACAGTTCATCGCTGTAAACCAGCATGAAGTTAAGCGTGCCCATCCAGCGCGGCGGAGACAGGCTGTCGTACTGAAAAAAAGCCAGGGCAAAGGAGAGAACGGCTGGCACAAACAACAGCAGCCCCACCCCTACCAGATAACCACCCAATATTAAACGTACACCGGTGTTGTAGCTGAGTAAACGACGGATTGAAGACAAGAGTAGAAATCCTTAAAAGGTGATGATGGGCAGAGAAAAACGGCCGTTTCCGGGGAAACGGCCGTTTTCATTTCAACGTCTGGTACCCGTATTCGGTAATCCGTATGCCGTATTCCGTAGGGCGCGGCCTCTGGCAAATGCCCATGGAAAACGGCTTACGGACTTCAGTTTACGGCTACCAGCCAGAAGCGCATCCCTCTGGCCAACCCACTGTACCCAAAGATTATTTGACAATAATCGGCAGGAACAGTGTGTACTCTTCAAACAACGGCAGGAAGAAACCTTCCACGTCCACCGGCCAGGCAAACACGCCCAACGGCTGGTTGCCGCCGTTACCGGTGGCAAACGCTGTCACGATGTCGCCAGCGGCAAATGTCACCGGCAGCGGATCGATCAGCGTCGTCAGCCCATCGGCCGAGGTGATCTTCAGGTCATACGTGCCCGCATCCAACGGGATGAAGGCCGTCACGTCGCTAAAGTCCACGTCGTCCGCCACAATGGTGCCGTCTTGCAGGCGGATGTCGGCCGTGGCCGCGCCCGCCGCAAACGGCGCCAGGTGGCCCAGGCGCAGGTGGAATTTACCGCCCGCCGGCGCGCTGTTGTCGTCGGCCAGGGCCAGCAGAGCCAGGTCCTGGTTGACGCCATCGCCGATGGCTGCGGCCGAATAATATATGCCCGCCGCCAGGTTCACCGTGCCAGTGATGGCCGCGGTGGCGCTGCTGCCGGGGAAGACAGCCACGTCATACGACCCTTCCGGTAGCTCAATGTAGCTGGTGGAATCGCCGTAGGCGAAGTTGGTCAGGGCTGGGGCGCCGTTGAGCGTGATGGTAACGGCCGTGCCCGGATCCGCCGCAAACGGGGCCAGGTGGGCCACGCGCAGGTAGGTCGGGTCAGCCACCGTCAGCGTCACCGGGACTGTTACCAACGGCGTCACCGGGTCGTTGCTGCTAACGCACAGATTGCCGGTGTAAGTACCTACGGCCAGACCGGTGGAGTCATACGTCACCATGACGTCCGTGCTAGTACCAGCGGCGTTCGTGCCGGAAGCCACATCCAGCGACAGCCAGGGGATGTCCGTGGGACTGTTGCAGATTGGCGCGCCCGCAGTACCTTCGATCACGAAGGGCAGGTCTTGGACCACGGCATTACCGGTGTCAATCAACGCATTCCACGTTGCCGGTGTCGGGTCAAACTGTAAGCCGTTGGCTCCCGGTTTGCCTGTCTGTCCAAGAATGGTCACCGGGGCAGCCCACGGACCGGAGGCCAGCGTGCCGCCCGTCTGCCAGTCCAACCAGTAAGTGCCAGGAGGCAGATAAACCGGAACAGCAGCTGTGTTAGCCATCAACGGCCGTTGGTTATCGGTCAAAGCCGTGTCTAGGGCGCGGTAGATGTTGGTGAAAGCCGAACCGGTCAACAGGTTCGTGGTCGTGTCACCGAACACGATGCTGCTGCCGCCCGCTCCAGGTGGACCATCCCAGATGCGCAAGTTCAAGGCATTGATGGTTGAAGTGGTTGTCGAGCCAGTCTGGTAGGCCAGGAAAGTGATCGTGTCAATGGTCCAACCAGGGCCGGCCGGGACGGTGAAGTCATCGGCCACGCGGAAGCCGCTGGTAACGGCATGACCAAAGCCAAAGGTGCTGTTAAGCAGAGCCGTCTGCAGCGAGCTGGCGTCTGCGCCACCGGCGCCGCCGCCGGGATGGGTTATGAGAGAGCCGTTGTCATAGAGAACGGCCGTTGGCCCACGCCAGATAGCTGTCGGTTCACCGGCTGGAACAACAACCGCCGCCGCCGCCCCCACATCCTCGGTGGCCGGAGCCGGAACCAACGTAAACGCCGGTATCTGAGGCCCCGCAGGAACGGTATTGTCTTCGTCAATTTGCCAGTTCAGGTCACCCGTCCCCTGGTTAGCCACATTGAGCGGCAGCGTCACCTGGGCATCAGCCAATTGCAGGCTGTTCTGCTCGGCCGGGTCTACGGCAATGACCGGGGTCAAGACATTCACGGTGGCCGAGGCGGAAGCCGAAGCCGTGTCCGTGGGCGTCCACAAAATCGCCAACCCATTGCTGAGCACGGCCGAATTGAAGGAATACTGCACGGCCGTCGCGCCGTCCTTATTCAGCCCCACAGTAGCCGAGACGCCAAAGTTGAGCAACGGATCGCCAAAGTCCAGATCGGCGTATTGGAAGAGGATTGCGTTTGTGCCTTCATACAAGATGGCCTGGAACGTTGCGTTACCCGCACCAGGACCGGGAAAATGCGGCCGTTCGTGCCACTGCACGATGAACTGGCGATTCGGCGCCGCGCCAACGGTTTCATAATAGACATTACCCGTCTCGTCATCCAGGTCGTCCCAGAAGGGGAAGATCGTCAGCGGGTGGGCAGCATCGGGCAGCGCCCCATTGGTGACGCCCACATCCCCGGTCGTGGTGGCAAAGCGGATACCGCCATTGTTGCCAACACGCACCATGTCGGAGGTAGCGCCATAGAAAGTGAATTGGAACGGCATGGTGACATTGGCTTCGCCATCATCCGTCAGATTAAGCGGCGCGCCGGTAGCGCTGATGTCCAGGAAGTTATAGGGCGCGGTATCATCAAACGTATAAGACGCATTGGCATTATAGGCGGTCCAGGTGGCGGTGTTCGTCGTCGCTGCCACGATGTTGGTCGTCGCCGTCAGGAAAGCGCTGGCGCCGGGCGTCAACGCATATGAGAAGGCGTTCAGGATCGTGCCCAGTTCTGAGTCGGACAGATCATGCAGGTTCAGCGTGGCTTGACCGTCATTGGTCACTTCATAGCAGTAAGTGACATCCGTGCCGGCCGTCACGGTGATAACGTCCGTCGTGGCGCAAACAGCGGCGTCTGTGCCCACTGTCTTGGCAAGCGTAATGCTGGCGTTCAGGCTGGTTGTACAGTCCGGGTAAGTGAACGAGCCAATGTAGGTACCCCAGCGGGCGTTGCCGGTAATATTTTTACTATACTGCCCCAGATACCAGAATGTCAGCCCATCGGGGTCAATCGTCATACCCGTATAATCGCCCCACCGGTATGGCGGCGTATCAAAAGCGGTGTAAGTGATCTCGCCCGCTTTCAGCAAAGCCTCGGCTTGCAGCGTGCCGGTCGCATCACCGCTCTGCCGCCCGGTATACCAGATGCCGGGGAAGGTGGAGCTGCTAGATTTGGTGTAACCAACCGCCATATCGTCACAATGATTCACGGCCAGATCCGGGAACGTGCGATATTCGCCGTTGCTGGCGTAGACGCCAGCCTGAGTCAGGGTGGGCGCTGCGCCGGTCAGGTCCACCTGATGCCAGCGGACACAATTCACCGTACCTCCGCCTGGGTTACAACCGATGCTGTCGGCAATCCAACCATAGCCGTTGCGGTATTCAAACTCGCGCATACGCAGGTCATTACCCTGGATGCTGCTGCCGCCTGACTGCGGGAAATTAACCGGAAAACCAGCAGCAACACCGCTGGCCGTACACAGGTTATAGGTGGAGACAATTGTGGGGGCGGCCGGGATGTTCCAACGCCAGATGTTGACCGTGCAGCCATCATAGGGGTCGGTGGCAAAATAATGGGTGGAGCCGAGGCTGGGCCACGTACCCTGGTTAAAACCATGCAAGTGCAGCGGTTGGGGCGTGCCTTCATCACCGGTGCTAAAAGTGACGGGAGTCAGAGCGCCACCGGCATACATCACCGCTTTGTCCATCGCCCAAACCCGCCCTTCAAAACCATTGGGAACGGAGCCGCCAAACTGATTGGCCCCGGCGACGATGTAGCTGTCGCCGACGCCGGTATGCGGGTAGTCATGGAACTCACCGCCGACCGGCTGCGCCGGAATGGCGTAGATGTTGTAAGCGCCAAGCGGGCTGCTTGTCTGGCTGACGGCGATGCAATAATGGGTCCCATTGCCATCAGCCGCAATAACCCAGCGATCTGCTTCTTCGTCGTATACGACGTTGGGATCGAAGGGGTTGCTGGCGCAGCCGGTTCCAACAGATGCAAAGAAGCTGGCCAGGGTAGTTGGGCCGGCCAGGGTAACGCCAGTTTTGTCAAAAATTTTCAGGGCCACATTCACCGTAGCCACCAGATGATTCGGACCGGCGGCCATGATGGGATCCGGCGGCACACTGCTGCCGCCGCCACAACATTCGCTCCGATCAATCGCGTCGAAACTGACGCCCAGAACTGGCGCATCAAGTCCTGGTCCGCTCTCAGCGATCTGGATGTCGGCGTCAGGCGACAGCGCCAGGGATTCTTGCTGCCGTTGGGCAACTTCGGCGGCGCTGACGAGATATTCGCTTTCGTCCAGGTCTATTTCGCCGCGCTGCCAACGGTCGTACATATTGTTCGGGTCATAGACGTTGGTGGGAATATCGGCCAGAACAACCGTAACCGGTTCGATGGGTGTATACGCAGCGGCAGCGGCGTCGCTGGCTGCGCTTCCAGAACCTATTGGCGCCAGGCTTTGGCGCAAAGCCTGGTTCCGCGCCGCCGATTCTACCTGAAGTTGGGGAGGGCTGCTGAGAAGCAGGGTTCCGGCGATGAACAAGAGCAAAACGAAGGTAATACGTTTAAAGTGGGTCGGTAACATGCTTTTCTCCTAAAATTGTGGCGTTTATAGCCAATGAAGAGATGCAATCAAACGGGGTTTTTGAGCAGATCAAAAGGGACTTGTATCACCTCCTTGTCTTTGTCGTTGTGAGTGCGTGGGGATTATGGGTATGCTGCCCGGAAGCAGCATATATATCATAATCGGAAACCTCATTTACCACAACCCTTGTTTTGTCACTGGCCCCCATAAAATGATGCGCGCTGTTGTTTGAAAGAAAAACGGCCGTGTCCCAGGACACGGCCGTTTTCTTAATCAACACTTAGCCAGAAGCAGCGCCCCTGGCTAACCTGCTGCCAAACCGATTACTTGAAGATAACCGGCAGGAACAGTGTGTACTCTTCAAACAACGGCAGGAAGAAACCTTCCACGTCCACCGGCCAGGCAAACACGCCCAACGGCTGGTTCGTGCCATCACCGGTAGCAAACGCCGTCACGATATCGCCAGCGGCAAATGTGACCGGCAGCGGATCGATCAACGTCGTCAGCCCATCGGCCGAGGTGATCTTCAGGTCATACGTGCCCGCGTCCAACGGGATGAAGGCCGTCACGTCGCTAAAGTCCACGTCGTCCACCACAATGGTGCCGTCTTGCAGGCGGATGTCGGCCATAGCCATGCCCGCCGCAAACGGCGCCAGGTGGCCCAGGCGCAGGTGGAATTTACCGCCCGCCGGCGCGCTGTTGTCGTCGGCCAGGGCCAGCAGAGCCAGGTCCTGGTTGACGCCATCGCCGATGGCTGCGGCCGAATAATACATGCCCGCCGCCAGGTTCACCGTGCCAGTGATGGCCGCGGTGGCGCTGCTGCCGGGGAAGAGAGCCACGTCATACGACCTTCCGGTAGCTCAATGTAGCTGGTGGAATCGCCGTAGGCGAAGTTGGTCAGGGCTGGGGCGCCGTTGAGCGTGACGGTAACGGCCGTGCCCGGATCCGCCGCAAACGGGGCCAGGTGGGCCACGCGCAGGTAGGTCGGGTCAGCCACCGTCAGCGTCAGCGGAACCGTCACCAATGGCGTCACCGGGTCGTTGCTGCTGATGCACAACGTGCCCGTGTACACGCCCGTCGTCAGGCCAGTGCTGTCGAAGGTTACGCCCAGATCAACATTCGCGCCACCCGCCAGCGTACCGCTGATCGGCGACACAGTCACCCAGGGAATGCTCACCGGGGCATCACAAGTTGTTGGCGCTGCGCTAACGTATTCCACACTGTCTATGCCGATGTAGTCGGAGTTACTGCCGCTGGGACCACCATTGGTCACGAAGTAGCGGAAGGCAAAGCGTCCGGTTGCGCCGTTGGGGACACCGCTCAGTGTTACAGTGAACTGCGTCCACACATTCGGATAGCCAGATGTGGTCAACGTCGGGTTGACTTCCAGCAGCAGCGTGGTGAAGTCACCAATATCGGTCGGCGCTGTGCCAACGTTGGTGCTGGCTCCGGCCGTACTCAGGCGCAGCTCCAGGCGATCTGGGAACGCCGGTGTATCCACCGTGCGCGTCCAGAAGCTGAAGGTATCGCCATTGTTCAGCGTTAGCTCTGGCGTCAGCAGCCAGTTGCTAATGGTGCCCGCGCCAGTCGTGTTGTTGAAGTTAGCGCCAATATAGGCTGTGGCAGCGCCCGCGTGCGCCGGGAAGACCGTGCTGTTGCCCTGGAACCAACCCGTAGTCCCAATCGTCGTGCTGTTGTTTTGCGCGAACCAGCCCGGCAAGTTGGTGATGTCGTCAAACCCTTCGGTAAAGTCACCTAAGAGGGCGTCGCTGGCTGTGGGCGCTGCGCTGGCGGCGGTGTTCGCCCCGCGCTGCCCATTCTGCCCGGCCGCCGGGGCAAACTGCGGGCTGAGGCCCGTCCCAGCTACCACCGGATTCCAGGTGAACGCATCCCAGTTCAAGTCGCTCGACCCGTCATTGGCTATGTTCAACGGCAGCGTCGCCTGGGTATCAGCCAATTGCAGGCTGCTCAGGTCAGCCGGGTCTACGGCAATGGTGGGAGGATCGCCAGCAACCGTCAGCGCCAGAGGCACAACGACCAGGTCGGTCCCGTTGCCGGGGCCAGCGTCTGGGTCGTTGCTGGCAACGCACAGGTTGGCGTTGTAGCTGCCGTCAGCCAGACCGGTGGAGTCCAGAGTCACGGTCACATCAGTCGCATTACCCGGTGTGGTCGTGCCATTGCTCGGCGCAAGGCTGGCCCAGGGAATATCCGCCGGCGCATCGCAAATCGCCGGAGGAGTCACATCCACCAGGCTCAAGTCGTCGTAGTAGATAACCGACGCGCCGCTGGCGAACAGGTCCACCGCGCCAATGCGCACCGCGCCGCCGCCGCTCACCTGCCCGCTCCAGGTACCCTGGTAGAGCAGTTGATTGTTGTAGTAGACAGCGCCGGTGTCAGCGTCGAGGTTAATCTCCAGCCGCAGTTCAACCCACTGTCCCTTGATGAGCGGCAGTGTGCCAGGATTGACGCCACCATCATTCGATACCAGGTTGGTGGCGCTGTCGAACTTCAATTGGGCAGACCAGTTGAGGTTCGAGCCGGCGTCATCATACGAGTTGAGCATGATGAAGTAGGACGCACCGGCGAAATCGGTGGGGATGTACTGCCAGGCAGTGTACACCCACTGTCCACTGGTCTCGTTATACTCGTGTACCAGGTCACTGGTAGTTAGAATAGCCACCGAGTTGGGCGTGCTTTGCGCCTGGGCGCTGCTGATCAGGGCGCCGGCCGTTGGGTCATTGAACCAACCCTTCCAGCCGCCTTGTCCATGCAGTTGGCTGCCGGTGGCGTAACTGTCGAAGTTATCGTCCCAATCGGCCAACGGCGCCAGCGTGGCGTCTTCAAAGATATTCCAGGTCAGGTCTGCCGTACCGGTGTTGCCAATGCTCAGCGCTTGCTGGGTCGTGGTATCGCCCGCCTGCGTGCTGGCAATGGTCAACGGGTCTACGTTGATGTTGGGGACGTCGGTGATGACTTCTACCGTCAGGCTGACCGGCACTTCCACCAACGGTGTGGTTGGGTCGTTGCTGTTGACGCAGAGGATGGCGGTGTAGGTGCCCAGCGCCAGACCGGTGGAGTTGAAGCTGACAGTAACCGGCGAACTACCGCCACCGGCCGTTGTGCCGCCGGTGGGAGCCAGGCTCAACCACGGCACATCGGCCGGGGTGTCGCAAGCCGCATTCGCCGTGCCAAAGCCACGCACCAGCCAGTTACCGGCAAAGTTTGCGCCAAACGAGTCAATAATGCCGAAAGTCGGCAATGGCAGTGTCGGGGGATTGCCCGGTACTGCACCAAAGCCCGCCCAAGAACGCAGTTGGCTGCTAGAAGATTGGTCAATCACCGCCGGGAAGGTACCTGCGGTCACACCGGCCGTGCGGTTGACGACAGCGATGAGGATGTCGCCAGGGCCGTTGAAGGTGACAGGCGCCGCCAGGTTATAAGTGGACCATGTCGTGCCGTTTACCGCCTGCACCGCCTGGCCCGTCAGCGAAGCGCGATGAACAGCGCCGTTAGCCGGGTTACCATCGGCGTCCTCGTAGAGGTAGATGTCTACCAATTCACCCACGTTGATGCCGCCCGTGCTGGCCGGATAGCCAAACATCACGTCTACCTGGTCCAGGACCACGGGGAACTGGCCGGCGCTGGGGGTGAAGCGGTTGAGCCAGAGGAACTGCGAGCCGCCAACACCAATGGCATTTTCGCCACTGCCATCATCAACAGACAAAATGATGGGCGCATCTGGTGCATCGGGCGCGTCTGGGCTTTCGCCGTTCAGTTCCAGGCGAATGGCCAATGGCGCTTCAGCAATGTTCCAGATGAGCGGGGCCGTGCCAATGTTGCCGATGTTCAGCGTCTGGTTGGTGGTTGTATCCGGCGCCTGGGTAGCCGACAGGCTGGTGGGGGCTACGTTAATGTCGGGAACCGCGTTGGTGGGCTTAACTACCACCGGAATGTTGGTGTCGGCCACCGACAATGCACCTGCCGGTTCGCTGTTCACCACCACATCATCAATCCACCAAGTGTGAGCAAAATCGCCACTGTAGCGGAAGGCCAAACAAACTGTCTCCTCAGCATAAGCGCTTAAGTCAAGCGATATGGGCGCGCCACGCCAGATAACAGTTACGCTGGGACCGGGAGTGTCATCAATTTCTGCCACTTCCACGAAATCACCAACGGTTGGATCGCAGCTAGCAGTAGAAATCAAGACACCGCTATATCCATAATCAGCCATCCATTGGCCTGCATCAATAAAGGTCAAGGCGCTTACGCCAGAGTCAAGCGTGATCTGCGGCGTTACCAGCCAACTATCCTGGTTGCCATCGCCCGATCCACCAAAAACGCGGCGCGCGGAGGCTGGTGCGCTGCTGGACTGAGCCGTATCACGTTCCCATGTAGTCGCGCCAGCGCCTGCAAGCTTATACACAGCCCAGCCTGCGGGTGGGAAGGTAGCATCGGTGAACTGCTCGTTCAGCAGTTCAGCCGTCGGCGCAGCAACAGGCGCGGATGGGAACACTGCATCCGTTTCCAGGGCAATGCTGCCAAAGGCAAACACGTTCACCGGCAAAGCGGAAACTTCAGCACTGATGGTCAGGACCTGTTCGGCTCCCGGCGCAATGGTGAAGGTGCTGGGTGTCACGGTGATGTTCAGGCCAGCCGGGCCGGAAACCGTCGCCGTGTAGGTAGCCGAGAAAGGCAGCACGCTCTTCGCCGTGCGCGTCCAGGTGCAGTTAGTGGCGCAGTTGTAGTTCACCACACTCGGCTGGTTCAACGTTTTGGGATCGCCACCGATGGCCGGGTTGGCCGCCAGGTAATTGGCCCCGGTCTCGTTGAAGACCAGGCCGCTGGTGCTGGCCAGCGACAGATCGAGCAAGCCAGAGCCAACATCGAAGGGATCGGCCGGCGTAACGCCGTCTTCCTTCGTCAGGCCGCCTACAGCCGAGGTGGCCATAGCCGACTTAATTTCTGTCGGCGACCAGGTAGGCTGCAAAGCCACCATCAGCGCCGCCGCGCCCGCGCCGTGCGGCGAGGACATGGACGTGCCCTGGTAGAAGCCATATTGCACCACATTGGCGCCATCGGCGGCCACGGCCGCCAGAATGTTTACGCCAGGGGCAATGTAGTCTGGCTTGAGCAGTTCAAACTGGCTGGGGCCGCGCGAGCTAAAGCCAGCGACGATGTCTTCCCAGGCATTATCCACCAGATAGCTGGTAGCCGCGTTCACGCGGGCTGTCGCCGTGGGGTTGGCAATGATGTAATCACGCAGCGCAATGCCACCATCCAGCGTCAGCATGAAAGCCGGGGGTGTACCGGTCAGGCCGCCACCCATGCTGATGGGCGGGCCACCAACGCTGTTGAAGACTACCACGCCGGTGGCGCCGGCGTTGGCGGCATTGGTCACCTTTACCAAAAAGGTGCAGCCACCGCGTTGAATCAGGGCCAGAGCGCCGTTGAAATAACCAGGCGCAAAAGCGGTGCAGCCATCGTTGTTGGCCGGGTCATAGCGGATGGGTCCAGTCACATCGGTCGGGATGGAGGTGAATTCGCCGGGCACGGCCGCCAGCCCTTGCAGTGCTGCGGGCGTGGTCGGGCCGGTCACATCCAGGGTGTTGGCGACGACACGGTTGATGGTGCTGGCGGCAACGGCCGCATTCCACGGACCGGTCTTGGCCACTGTGCTGGCGCCGGGGCCAGCATTACCGGCTGAGGCGGAAACGAAGATACCGGCGTTGCTGGCATCCAGGAAAGCGATGTCCACCGGATCGTTCCAGGGGCTGTCGCTGCCGGAGATAGAGTAGTTCAGCACATCTACCTGGTCGTTGGCAATGGCCGAGTTCACCGCGGCTACGCTGGCGGTGCCAGGGCAGCTGGGGTTGCAGACCTTGTAGGCCACGATGTTGGCGCGGGGGGCAACACCCTGAATGCTGATGTCGTAGCTGGATGTCCCCACATCGAAGATAGCATCGTGACGATTGCCGCCGGAGGTGCTGGCGGTGTGGCTGCCATGCCCATCTAAATCTTCAGGGGAACCGCCCACCGGGTTGAGGCCGTAGGCGGCAATCAGCTTGCTGTTGCAGAAGCTGGGATTGGCAACGCACCAGCCGTTGTAAACACCAGCGCCGTAGGGATTGGTATGGCTGTAGGCATCACCATCGGTGGCGGCAAACGCCGGGTGCTGCGAATTGATGCCGGAGTCAATGACGCCGATGACCACGCCTTCACCACGAGTAGCGACGCCAGAACCCGTGTCGCCATTCCAAACAGCCGGCGCACCGATATGAAGGGGGCCAACGTCGGTGGTGAGTTCACGCAAGGTGTCGCCGTAAACAGCCAGAACACCGGGCAGCGCCGCCAGACGCGCCGCTTCCTGGTGGTCTACGCGCACGGCTACACCGTTCAGAGCGGCGGTGTAATCAAACGCAACCTCAATCGAACGGCCCAGAGTCTGCTCCGCGCTGGCGGCAAAGGCGCTGTGCTGTTGGCTGAGGTAATCGGTATAAGCTTTGGACGCGGGCGAATTGGCGTCCAGCCGGCGCGCGCCGGTGGCTTGCGGGCTGGTGGCTTCCAGGCCAGCAATGCCGCCTGTGTAGCTGGCCAGAGATGGCTCGCTAAATTGAACGATATACAGCCCTGTTTCACTGACGCCATACAAATTATCTACGGTTCTTTCGGCGGACAGTTGGGCCGTAGGCAGCGCCGTACCGCTGCCTTGCGTGTCGGCCAATGCAGTGTAGGCGACAGCAAATGAAGCTATTAGTATCATCACCGTCAAAATCGTGAAAAATCGCGATTTGCTTCTCATGAATTTTTTCCCTTTCCTATTGTTTTGGTTGCCTATCAGCCAATTGAGGTATGTGAATGACATGCGGACAGGCTTTTGTAAACCAATTCACTTGGTCGCCGGGTCAAACTGACCGGGCTTGACTATTCAGGTACAACAGCAACGGATCAACCCATATAGTCTCCTCCTTAATGAGATATGGCTCAGCTTGTTTTCGATGTTTAACCAGTTATCTACCACTTAAATACAGGCTTCTGTATTGGCGACAAACGGCTAGTAGCCGTAAACCGTAATCCATATCCCGTTTTCCGTTGGCATTTGTCAGAGGTAGCGGCCTACGGAATAACGGTCACAAAGTGGTCGTGCAACGACATTGCGGATTACCGAATACGTACACTAGAAACCCGGTCCACCAACAAGAATAAGCGATCAGAGGAAAATCAAATAGATAACGATTGTTTTCCGGTCTACTGCCCGAAAAAGCTTCGCCTGACATCACGAGATTGCAGTTAGGGCTACCTCGAAAGAAAAAGAAACATTGGAGAAAATACCTGATTGAGAATTTTGCTAAATCTCTGTGTCATGATAGGGTTTGTGTTGGAGTCTAAAACCCAATTTGTTTGGGGATTGAAAGACACTGCATAAAAAGTTGAATTTTAGAAACATCCATGCCTGCGTCTTCTTGAAATGCGCGTGGTGAAAGGTTGACACTGTGTCAACTGCTTATCTGACTAGTTGATTTTAAGCCTTTTGCCGTTCATCGTCAAATCAAATTGTCTGAAAATACAGGTAACGGAGGAGCAGAAATCAGGCATCAATCACCCTGTTGGACTGTAATGCTTTGTTATGGACCTACCATTTCTCACAATCCCTAACGTTTTAGCGGCGGCGGCGCCGATTCTGGTTGTGTTGTATTTGATGGTTGGACGCCACTGGCCTGGGGAGCGGGCGGGGGTGGTGGGTTGGGTTACGGCCGTTTGCCTCAGTCTGCTCTTTTTTGGGGCCAATCTGCCCCTGCTGTGGGTGGCCGTCGGCCGCGCCGTGCTGCTGTCGTTGTTCGTGTTGTACATTATCTGGATGGCTTTGCTGCTGTACCACACGGTGAATGAAGCGGGGGCCATCGAGGCCATCGGCCGTGAGCTGCCGTTGTTAACCCAGGATAAAGCGGCGCAGGCGCTGCTGTTGGCCTGGATTTTTGGCTCTTTTTTGCAGGGCGCGTCTGGTTATGGCGTGCCGGCGGCGGTGGTTGCGCCGCTGCTGCTGGCGTTGGGGTTTGGCGCCACCGAAGCGGTGACGATGGCTCTGATCGGCCACGCCTGGGCGGTGACGTTCGGCTCGCTGGGGTCGTCGTTTTTGTCGTTGGTGGCGGCCACAGGGCTGCCGGGCGAGGAATTGGCCGGGCCGACGGCCGTGATGCTGGCCGTGTGCTGCCTGGGCAGCGGCTTGAGTGTGTTGTGGCTGGCGGGTGGCTCTACGGCCGTGCGCCAGCGCGGCCTCTTTTTGTTGGGCATGACGGCCGTGATGGCCGGGACACAGTGGGCGGCCGCCCGCGCCGGGTTGTGGACGCTGGCCGCATTTGGGGCCGGTTTGGCCGGGTTGGTGGCGGCTATCTTCCTTTTTACGCGTCGGCGGCCGGCGCAAACGGCGGGTTTTCAGGCCCGGCGGTTTGCCGCCGCCTTTGCGCCTTACGCCATTTTAATTGGGGTGGTGCTGATTGGGCAGTTTGTGTTGGGCGATTTTTTGGGTCAGGTGCAGATCAACGCCTGGTTTCCGGGCGTGACGACTGATTTTGGCTGGCAAACGGCCGCCGGACCAGGCCGTTCGATTGACCTGTTTGGACATGGCGGGGCGCTGCTGCTGTATGCCAGCCTGCTGGCTTTTGCCTGGTTTCGCTGGCGGGGAGTGTTTCCGGCAGCCGATGGCCGACTGCGGGTGTATGACGGCCGTACCATGCTGCGCCGCACCTGGCGCGGTTCATTGAAGCCAACGGTGGGCATCTTCACGCTGGTGGCCATGGCCACGGTGATGCAGCACGCCGGGATGACCCAACTGTTAGCCGTCGCCCTCAGCAGCGTCGCCGGGCCGGTTTACCCGCTGGTTAGCCCGTTTATCGGCGCGTTGGGGGCGTTTATGACCGGCAGCAATACCAACAGCAATGTGGTTTTTGGCGAATTACAACGGCAAACGGCCGTTACCCTGGGTTTGCCCGTGCCCATCATTCTGGCGGCGCAGACAGCCGGTGGGGCTGTCGGCAGCACCTTTGCCCCGGCCAAAGTGATTGTGGGATGCAGCACCGCGCCGGGCGCTGATGACGGCCGTGTGCTGCGTTTGACGGCCGTTTATGGGCTGGGCATCATTCTGGCTGTCGCCCTGGTCGCCTGGCTGTTGGCCTGATGATTGGCGATTCGTTGGCCGCTACAAAACCACTGGCGACTGCTGCACCCGGCAGTGATGGGCCTCGATAATGCTCAAAATCTGCTGCACGGCGCGCTCCTGCCCCCCCTCGGCATTGACGACAAAGTAATCAAATTCATCGGTGCGCTTCATTTCCTGGCGCGCTGTGGCAATCCGCAGGCTCAACCCCTCGCCCGTTTCCGATTTGCGCTCGCGCAAGCGCCGCTCCAACTCATCTTCCGATTCCGACATCAGGAAGACGTGGACGACGTTGGGCACCAGCTTGCGAATAGTAGCCGCGCCCTGCACGTCTACGCGCATAATCACGTCGCGGCCGCTGGTCAGGGCATCGCGTATCTGCTGCTTGGGAATTCCTTTATAGTCGTTATAAACGATGGCGTACTCCAGCAGTTCGTTCTCTTCGATCATGCGGGCAAATTCATC
Source organism: Candidatus Leptovillus gracilis (assembly GCA_016716065.1). NCBI lineage: Bacteria > Bacillati > Chloroflexota > Ardenticatenia > Promineifilales (SeqCode) > Promineifilaceae (SeqCode) > Candidatus Leptovillus > Candidatus Leptovillus gracilis. Next base: position 552,166 of record JADJXA010000001.1, read on the forward strand.
GTTGGACACAAAAAAATAATCCTGCCCATGCACTTCCCCAGGACGTGGCGGGCGGGTCGTGGCCGTTACCACAAAATAGAAGTTGTCCGGCCGCCGATCAATCAACTGCCGGGCGATGGTATCTTTGCCCACCCCGGAAGGCCCCGAAATGACCATGAGTACCGGATAGCTGGGTCTTTGATAGAGGTTCTCTTCGGGAATCATAGTTGCACCTGTTTTCGACGAAAGTATAATGTTTTGCAGTCTGGCGCGATTTGCCACCACTTCTGGCAGCGCAACACGATTAGGCAAACCGCGCTGCACTGGTGACAGCAAAAAACGCCGATGTCCAGTAATATGTTGCATCTGTGGCGCACTTTTGGGAGTGCGCTACAGCATTAACCTCGAAGAGTCAATGAAGGGATATTATGCCTGTTTATGAATTTCGCTGCCAGGATTGCCGCCGGCCGGTGCGCCTGGCTTTTACCTTTGCTGAATACGGCACGGTCCAACCCACCTGTCCCCACTGCCACAGCAGCAACCTCAAACGGCGCATCGGCCGTATCGCCGTCGCCAAATCGGAAGACGCGCGGCTGGATTCGATGATGGACGACAGCGCGTTGGCCGGCCTGGATGAGGAAGACCCGCAGGCTATCGGCCGTTTCATGCGTAAAATGAGCCGGGAGATGGGCGAGGACATGGGTGACGAGTTTAACGAGGTGGTGGATCGACTGGAAAGCGGCGAGTCGCCGGAAGCCATCGAATCTGCCCTGCCAGATTTGGGTGGCGATCTTGCGTAAGCCGTGTTCCGTGTTCCGTAAGTCGTTAGACAACTGTATACGGATTACGGATTACGGATTACGGATTACGGATTACGGCCAAAAGCGGCTGACGTAAACGCGACAACACGGCCGTACACAATTCCCCACTTACTTCCTCTACCGAACGGTTGGCGTCAACTGTTAGCCAACGCGACGGCTCGGCGGCGGCCATCGTGTGGTAGCCCTGCCGCACCCGCTGATGAAAGCTGACCGCCTCCAGGTCCAGACGGTTCATCTCCTCACCGCCCACCTGGCGGCGGGCCAGGCCGCGTTCCACGTCTATATCCAGCAAAATCGTCAGGTCAGGTTGCAGGCCACCGGTGGCAATGTGAGTCAGGCTGTGCAGGTCGGCCAGAGGCAGGCCACGGCCGTAGCCCTGGTAGGCGATGGTGCTGTCGGCAAAGCGGTCGCATAAGACCACCTGCCCGGCGGCCAGAGCCGGCCGAATCAGTTCAGCCACGTGTTGGGCGCGGGAAGCGGCATAGAGCAGAACTTCGGTGACGGCCGTCATCTCCCCATTAGCCACATCATGCAAACAGGCGCGAATCTGGTCGCCGATGCGCGTGCCACCCGGCTCGCGGGTTTGCCGCACAACAAAGCCTTGCCCGCGCAAAAACGCGGCCAACAGCCCAATCTGGCTCGATTTGCCGCTGCCTTCTGGTCCTTCGAGGGTGATGAACATATGGTGGTGGGGAGTCAGTGTTCAGTGTTCAGTGTTCAGTGTTCAGTGTTCAGTAAACTGAAAACTGAACACTGAACACTGATTACTGCTCACGGATTACGTCGTTCGTTGAAAATACGCACAAAGCGCTGCGGCTCTTTGCCGTAGCTGTGCGACACCAGGTTGGCCTGGCGGGCCATCTGGTGCTGGTAGCGGCGCACGGCCGAATTGACCGGCGTCAGGTCCACCGAGTTTTGGCCGGTCAGCACCTGTTGGATGGCCCGCTCGGCTTCAGACACGGCCGTGTCGAACGGGTCCTCTGGCTTCATTTCCAGGTCCAGGGCCTGGACCAAAAAGCTCTCCATTTGGGCTACCGTGTTGGCCCGCAGCACATACACCGGAATGCGCAGGTGTTCCGCCTGGCTGACCAGTTTGCGCTGCTTACGGTAATAGCTTTTGAGGGTCAAAAAAACGTCGGCCTCGGCCAGACTTTCCACGATGTCTACGCGGGTTTTGAGCTGCTTGGCCGCCTGATACAGCCGGTTACGGGCAATGCCAAAGACGTAGACGTTTAACCCCTGACGTTCCGTGGGGGGTTGTTCGACCACCATATCGGCGGGGGCGGCGTCCAGACGGATACGGCCGTTGCTGCCATTGTACGGTTTAGGCGGCGGCTCGCTGCTGCGGCTTCTGGGCGGTCCCGGCAAAGTACGGCCGTCTCGCGCCCCCTCACGCGGGCTGCGTGGGTCACGGTCCATACGCGGTTCGCGCTCGGCGCGCGGGTCACGGTCCAGGCGCGAGTCGCGCCGCCCCGTCACCGCCGAAGAGGTCACCAGCATCGTCTGCTGCTCGCGGTGGATCGCCCCCTGCTCGTCGCGGGAGAGCATGTCCACGTCAAAAGGCTGGCCGCGCAGCATCGCATCCACAGAAGTCGTCACGTCGCGGTGAACCAACAGTTCGCGGCGGCTCTGAATTTCGATGAGTACGTCGAAGGTGGGCGGCGCGCGCCGCTCCAGCACCGTTTTTTGCGTGCCGCGCCGTCGCGCTTCCTCGTCGGACAGGGTGACGCTTTCAATGCCGCCGACCAGGTCAGACAACGTGGGATTGAGCAGCAGATTTTCCAGGCTGTTGCCGTGGGCTGTGCCGATCAACTGCACGCCGCGCTCGTTGATGGTGCGCGCCGCTTCCGCTTCCCGTTCCCGGCCGATTTCATCAATGACGATGACTTCCGGGTTGTGGTTTTCCACCGCCTCGATCATCGTCTCGTGTTGGTGAGAGGGTTTGGGGACCTGCATCCGCCGGGCGCGGCCCACGGCCGGATGAGGAATATCACCATCGCCGCCAATCTCGTTGGAAGTGTCCACGATGACCACCCGTTTTTGTTCGGCCAGGACGCGGGCCATTTCGCGCAGCATGGTGGTTTTGCCCACGCCGGGGCGGCCCAACAGCAAGATGCTGTGCCCTTCGGCGACAATGTCGGCGATGATGTCTATGGTTCCATAGACAGCGCGGCCAATACGGCAGGTGAGGCCGACCACCAACCCGCGCCGGTTGCGAATGCCGGAGATGCGGTGCAGGGTGCGGGCGATGCCGGTGCGGTTGTCATCGTCGAAATTGCCGATACTGGCGACGACGCCATCAATCTCTACCTGGGTGATTTCTTTGGAATTGAGCAGATATTCGCCATCTACATAGCGCGCCGTCGGGATGCGGCCTAAATCCATGACGATTTCTAACAATTCGTCGAGTCGTCCGATTTCTTCAACTTTGTGGCGGACCCGTAAGGGTAAAATCGTAAGCAGGGCTTCTAAATCTTCTCTAGCTTGTGTGTGTTCGTGTTCTGTCATGAACGCTTGTTTTTCCGTTGTGCTTTGGGCGCTGGTAGGGCTGCACCATAGGCGCTGATGGCGCTGAGGCGTGGATACCTTGCGCTTCCATAACGGCCGTTGGCTCGACCAACGACTTTCGCTGTTGTTTGACCGTATGCTTTACCATGACGGCCTGGCTGCCCCATAAGCTAAACCCGGCGCGGTTCAACGCACCTTGCAACCAGCTCTGATAGCGGCGCACACAGCAAAAAACCGGGCAAGAAACGGCCGGTTTTGCCAATTGCAGCGCCGCCGTGACAATCTCGTCCACCCGCGATTCGGCGTGGGGGTGAATAAACAGGCGCAGCCAGGATGCCAATGGGCCTTTTTGTATGTGGATAAAGGCAGTTAGTTCATCTTCTTCACGTAAAATCCAGCTCTCGCCGCTGCTCAACGGCGGCAGCGGCTCGACCATTTGCACCAGTCTGGGGACGGTATTGGCGTACAAAATTTGAATATCCCAATCATCGGCCGGTTGGCGCGGCGTCAGCAGCGTGGCCGGCGCGACACTGCGGCTGTTCACATCTTCCACTACCCAAATGTCCTGGCGCGTGTAGACGGCAAAACCGGCGCGGCGCAGAATAGGCAGTTCACTGCCGATTTCGCTGACCTCGGCGACCAGACTTTGTATGCCCCGGTAGCCCACTTCGACGACTGCCTGGTCTAACAAAGCCAGCCAACCCGTTTCGTTGAGAATGGGTTCAGCGATACGGCCGTTGCGCTTATCGGCATCTGGTGATGGGGAAACGGCCGTGTCCCCACCATTGGCCTCCAGCGCATACATCGGCGTCGTGCCCATAAAAAAAATGTGCGCGTGGGGCGACTCTTCACGGACTTGCAGTTGGATAAATCCAGATGCTTCCCGGCCAGACGACCGCCAGACAAACGTTGGATAATCGCCGCTGACCATACTAACCAGGGCATCCCGCACCGGATGGGAATGATTGGTAAGCGCGGACTCCGTATGCAGCGAAACCGCATAGTCGCTCAATCGGTGAACCAGCGTCAGATCCCGCAGCGTAAATGGACGTATCATAGCTCAAGTTTAACTATCGCCAGAAAGCAAATCAAGTTACAGATTAGGATTATACAACAAACGTTAAGATACAAGGGACCGACGGCTAAGATGTCCGCTATTTGGGCGATGTGGTCCTTGCATGGTAGATGGTAGACCAGGCTGGTTTTGTCAGGCTTGCAAAACCGGCGACTGGCCGGGGAACAAAACGTCCATCAGCTCCGGCGCATAGCGCGCCGCCATGGCGCTGTTGATGCTGTTGCTCTGGCAGATTTCCTGGTATAGATGGGCGCTGGGCCGCCAGCGGCGGGCCTGGGTGTCCGGGTCCATCTCGATGAGGCCAAAGCGCTGGGTCCAGCCGTTGTGCCATTCAAAATTGTCTAGCAGGCTCCAATGGTAATAGCCCATCACCGGGAAACAAAAGCTGATGGCGCGCCACACTTCGCGCAGGTGTGTCAGGATGAAAGACGGCCGTAACCGGTCTGCTTGGTCCGGCAGCCCATTTTCGGTGATGTAAATGGGCTTGTTATAGCGGGTAGCCCGTTTGATCATCTGGTATAGGCCGGCCGGATATACCTCGCCATACGCGCCATCACTCACCACTGCGTCGTCGCCCCAATCACGTACAATCAGATCTTTGCCCGGCGGGAATTTAACGCGGAAGCGGGTGTAATAGTTGATACCCACAAAGTCGAAGGAGTCTGCCAGGTGGGGGATGCGGCCGCGGCCAAACGGCCGTTTCAACTGCCCGCTTACCAGACTATCCAGCCACAAATCGTTAAAAACGCTGTCGGCGCGTTTCGCCATCCAGTTATCCAGCCGGCTGCCATCCAGCCGCGGCGCAAACACCTGCATACTTTTGGCAATGCCCACCTGCGCCGCCGGGTATTTGTCCTTGATGGTGTGGTAGGCGGCCGCGTGGCAGTGCATCATGTGGCGTACTGCCTGAAAGCCAGGGCCAATTCCCTGTTTACGCGGCGCAGGAAAATCACCGGTCAGGTAGCGGGCAAACATGTATACCATCGGTTCATTGAAGGTGATCCACTTGGGAACCAGGTCGCCCAGGGCGTCTACCACTTTGGCGGCGTAACGCTGGAAATAGTCCACCACCACGTCCACGTTAAAGTCTCCTTTTTCCACCAGCCAGAGCGGGTTGCTGAAATGGTGCAGGGCGACCATTGGCTCAATGCCCCTGTCGCGCATGGCGCTGAGCATGTCGCGGTAGCGGTCCAGAGCGGCCGTATTAAAGACGCTGGGTTCCGGCTCCACCCGGCTCCACTCAATGGAGATGCGCTGGGCGTTGATGCCAATCTCGGCGGCGGCGTCCAGGTCGGCTTCGGCGTTTTGCCACCAGTTACAGGCCAGGCCAGATTGGTGGTGGTGCAGGATACGGCCGTCTGCCTGTTCCCAGGCCCACCAATCGTTGTTGGTATTGTTGCCCTCGACTTGATGAGAGGAAACGGCCGTGCCCCAACGAAAGTCAGGTGGAAAAATCATTTGTGCCTGCGCCATGCCCATATGCTCCTTATTCACCGCCAACGGCAGACCCAACCCATGCGCCCACCACTCTACCGTTCGCCATTATAACAGAATCCCCCACCACCTCAGTCGCTTTGACAAGGCAAAATCGCTGTGGTATCTTTCGCAGCCAGGGATACTCAACATTACCTTATTCCTAAATTGCCCTTCTGAAGCCCAATAACTGTTGGTGAATTGATACGCAGTTGCTATACTTATGTCATTCTACCACCTGAAAAGCAGTGTCTGGAGGTTGTTGTGAGAGACTTAGTTCCCATGAGTGGTTATTATTACCCCAATAAGATGGCGCGTATCTTATTGATTTCCATGGAAGAGGTAATGGGTCGCAATGGCTTAAATGCCCTGCTCAACTTAGTGGAAATGCGCCAGTTCATTACTGATCTACCACCTGACAATCTGGAACGAGAGTTTGATTTTGCCTACATCTCCAATTTGAATCGCGGGCTGGAAGATATTTATGGTCCACGTGGTGGTCGGGGTTTGGCCTTACGCGGCGGCCGGGCCATCTTTTCGCGTGGCCTCAAAACCTTCGGTGCGTTGGCCGGCGTCGGCGACCTGGCTTTTAAAGTCCTGCCCCTACAAACCAAACTCAGAATCGGCATTCCGGCCGTTGCCCGCATTTTTACCCAATTCAGCGACCAGACCAGCCGCTTTGAGGAATTTGATGACCACTTCCTCTACTATATTGACCGTTGTTCGATGTGCTGGGGAGTGCAAGCCGATCACCCAGCCTGCCATATTGCCGTCGGTATCCTTCAGGAAACCCTGCGGTGGATCAGCGGTGGGCTGGAATTTCGCGTCAACCCCGTGGAATGTATTGCCATGGGCGCAAAGACCGGCGTTATCCGCATAGACAAAGAGCCGATAAAATAGACGGCCTATTATCCGTAGGCCGAAGTCCGTATCCCGTTTTCCGTTGGCATTTGCCAGAGGTGGCGCCTACGGATTACCGATGACGGATTACCGCTTACGGGTACTACCAATCAGTGAGATTCCAGGAGCAGCGGTTCTGGCTGCTGTTCCGACACAGAATCCTTTTCGTTCTGGTTTGTTCTCGTCAAAACCCAAGGAAGTATTCAAGTGGCTGACGGACTAAATGAGAAGCAGCAAAAAATCTTCATTGTTGAAGACGATGTGGATTTAGCGGAAATGTTAAGCGCCTACTTTCGGGCGCAGGGCTATCTGGTAAGCAATGCGATGCGCGGCGAGGATGCTATTGCCTCCATCAGCGCCGATGTGCCCGACGTGGTTGTGCTGGACATTCGCTTACCCGATATTGATGGCTATGAAGTGTGCCGCCGGATGCGTCATGCGCGCCGTACCCAAAATATCCCTGTTATCTTCTTAACCGAAAAACGTGAGCGTGAAGACAAACTGGCCGGTTTGGAATTAGGCGCGGTTGATTATATTACCAAGCCATTTGATATTCAGGAACTGCGGCTGCGGGTACGCAATTCACTGCGCCGGGCGCGCTTGAGCACGCTGCTCAACCCGGTCACCGGGCTGCCGGAGGGGCAGTTGGTGGTCGAGCGCCTGGAACAGATGGTCCGCCAGCCAGATTGGGGCATTATCCTGGCCGGTATTCATGGTCTGGATAAATTCCGGGACCGGTATGGCTTTGTGGCCGCCGACGATGTTTCGCGGGCGGTGACGCTGATGATCACCAATGCGGTGCAGGAAAGCGGCGGCAACGATTTTGTCGGCCATACGGACAACGGCGATTTTGTGGTGATTACCACGTCCGACCGCTGCAAAAAGGTGGCGGAACGCTGCCTGGTGCGTTTGCAGCCCTCTATTCAATACTTTTACCCGGCTTTGGAGCGCCAACGCTTGCATGAAATGCCGGAATCGGAGCGGTTGATGGTACGGGTGAACAGCGTCTCGTCGCGCGAACATCGGTTTACCGACATGGAATCGTTGTTTGTTTCGTTGCAGGAACGTGTGGGATAAGTTGTGAAGGCCCGGCGGCTTTCAGATACAATTCCGTATGGTCGGCTTTACCGGCTCATCAATTTAGAAAGGTAATCAGGGCTAGGAATAGCCCTGATTTTGTTTGTGGCATGAAACGTTTAAGCGCCTATACGGCCGATTTCCTGATTCTGGCGGGTTTTTTGCTGCTGCCACTGCTGCTGTATGGCAGTGTTACGTTAGGCGGGCGCACCATGCTGCCGGCCGACAATCTGTTCCAATGGGCGCCCTGGTCGGCTGCCGCTGCTGCTTTGGGCGCCGAAGTGCCGCAGAACCACCTCATCACCGACCTGATCATCCAGAATTACCCTTGGAAGCGCTTTGTCCTCACTTCTTTGCAGAGCGGGGAAATTCCGCTGTGGAATCCCAATTTGTTTGCCGGCGCGCCCTTTTTGGCGGCCGGGCAGCATTCGGCCTATTACCCGCTTGGTCTGTTGTTCCTGATTATGCCATTGGCGAAGGCGTATGGTTGGTTTGCGCTGAGCCAGTTGTGGCTGGCCGGGGCGTTGATGTATGTGTTTGGGCGCATTTTGCACATGCGGCGGGGCAGCGCGGCGTTGGCCGGGTTGGTGTATCAGGGGGCGGGGTTTATGGTGATCAGCACGGCCGTTTTCCCCATGATTATCGCCGCGGCGGTGTGGCTGCCGCTGCTGCTGGGCTGCATCGAAAAGATCGTTCAAGATGTCCGATTTAAAATTGTCTGGTTAACTATCGGCGCGGTGGCGCTGGGGATACAAATCTTCGCCGGGCATGTGGAGATTACCTATTACACCCTCTTGTTGATGGCCTTGTACGCGGCGTGGCGTATGGCGTATGCCGTGTTCCGTAAACCGTATGCCGTAGGCCGTGAGCGCGACGGGGAACCAACGGAACACGGACCACGGAACACGGAACACGGTTTACGCCACACCCTCCTCAAACCAGCCATTTGGTTATCGGGCATGGTCCTCATCGGCCTGCTGCTGGGGGCGGTGCAGTTGGTTCCCCTGTTTGAAGTGGGACAAATGAACTTCCGCGAAGGGTCGGCTTCTTTTGCCGAAGTGCGCAGTTGGGCCTTCCCGGCGCGCCGTATTCTGACGCTGGCCTTGCCCAATTTCTTCGGCAATCCAGCTTACCACAGCTACCAAGATGTTTTCAGCGGCGAGCAGGTGGCTTACACTGCCGATTATTACGGCAATCCACGCGCCCACAACGAATGGGGCTTTAAGAATTATGTCGAAGGGGCAATTTATTTAGGGATTTTGCCGTTGTTCCTGATGATTTTGGGATTTCGGATTTCGGATTTCGGATTTCGCAATACGGATCACGGATTACGGTTCAGGGAACGGAAAAGCCAGACAATCTTTTTTGCCGGCATCAGCTTTTTTTCGCTGGCGTTTATTTTTGGCACGCCGTTGTATGGATTGTTGTATTATGGGCTGCCGTTTATCAATCAGTTGCACACGCCGTTTCGCTGGATTTTCCCGCTGACTTTGTGCGTGGCAGCGCTGGCCGGGTTTGGCGCCGACCATCTGGCGGCGACGCGCCGTTGGTCGGGTTGGGAGGATTGGCGGGCTTCGCGGCAGCCAGCAGGCGCGGTGGAAACGGCCGTGCTTCTCTTTACCAGTGATGTGTCTGTGGCCCGATGGAAACGGCCGTTCTTCCTCTGGGGAACGCCCGGATTGATCACTGCTCTGGCCGCGGGGGCGTTTTGGGGTGGGCTGCTACTGCTTGGCGGTCTGTGGGCGTCTAAATTGTTCTACCCGCAAATTGAGCCATTTGTGGAACACATCTTCCTGGGCCTGGCCCTGGCAGCCAACGGCTTCGACAGCGCCCGCGCCTTTTACAGCTTCGAATACCGTCAATTCTTCACCCTGGGGCTGATGCTTATCGCCAGCGGGACGGTGCTGCGCGTGAGCCGCTGCCCCATTTACGTGCCCGTCCCCGGCGTGGGCAAACGGCCGTTATGGGAACTCTTAGCCGCCATCATTATCGTGCTGGATTTGTTCCTGGCGAATTGGGGCTTTCACGCCGCCGTCGATCCCGCTTTGTTGGACTACAAACCGCAAATGGTGCAGTGGCTGGAACAGCAGCCCGGCTTATGGCGCATTACCAGCTTCAATCCCAGCGGCGACATCCCGTTTAACGCCAATTCCGGCTGGCTGTACGATTTTCAGGATATTCGCGGCTACGATTCGATCATTCCCAAGCAGTACACGGAATTTATGGCGGCCATCGAGCCGCAAGGGGCGCTGCCCTACAATCGCATCCAGCCGATTGCCACCTGGGAGGCGCTCAATTCGCCGCTGCTGAGTGTGTTGGGCGTGAAGTACGTCATCACCAGCGAGCAGATAGACCTACCGCAGTTCGTCCTGGCCTGGGAAGGGGAAGGGGTGCGGGTGTATGAGAACACGGCCGTTGCCCCCCGCGCCTACACCCTACCCCTCAGCAGCCTGCTGCTGGCCGATGACGCCCTGGCCGCCCTGCGCACCTACGACCCGCGCCAATTCGCCGTGGTGGAGACTGGAGATTGGAGATTGGAGATTGGTGATCTCCAATCCGAAATCCGAAATCCGAAATCCGAAATCTACACCCCCGCCACCATAGACGCCTACGGGATCAATGAGGTGACGGTAACGGCCGTTACCGCCACCCCCACCATCCTCATCCTCAACGACAGTTACTTCCCCGGCTGGAAAGCCTTTGTACGCCCGGCCGGAACCGGGGAAGATCAAGAGCAGCAGGTAGATATTTTTCGCGTCAACGGCAATTTTCGCGGCGTGGTGCTGCCAGAAGCAGGCCAATGGACAGTCCGCTACAAGTACAGCCCCACCAGCTTCCAATTGGGTGGTTTGGGCAGCTTCATGGGGGTGATCCTGCTGCTGTTTGTCGGCCTGGTCTGGGGCTGGCGCATCATGGTTAAACCCGATGCCCAAATGACCACCACCCGCAGCCTGGCGAAAAACAGCATGGCCCCCATGGCCCTCAACCTGTTCAACAAGGGCATTGATTTTGTCTACGCCATGTTCTACCTGCGGGTGCTGGGGCCGGCCAACGCCGGCAGCTTTGCCACAGCCATCGCCGCCGCCGGTATCTTTGAGATCGTCGCCAACTTTGGGCTGGACATTTTGCTGGTGCGCGAGGTGTCGCAAGATCGCCAGCGCGCCAGCAGCTATCTGCTCAACACTTCAATTTTGCGCGTGCTGGCCGCATTTGTGGCGGCCGCGCCGGTGGCGGCGCTGGTCCTGGGAGCCAACCTGTTTAGCAATCCGTTCACCCCGGCCGAAATTGCCGCGATCATCTTTATCATGCTCGGTATGCTTTTTTCCGGTATGTCCAAAGGGGTGACGGGTCTGTTTTACGTCTACGAAAAGGCGGAAATCCCGGCAGCCATGACCACCCTGACAACGATTTTGCGCGTCGGGCTGGGCGTGGCGGTGCTGCTGCTCGGTTTTGGCTTTGTGGGCTTAGCGGCCGTGTCCATCGCCATCAACATTGTCACGCTGACTATTTTGGCGATCCTGGCGCGGCGTAATTTTGCGCTACCGGGTCCCTGGCGCGTGGATTGGGGCTTGCAGCGGCGTATGGTGCGCCTGGGCTGGCCGTTGATGCTCATCCATCTGCTGCAAACCATCTTCATCTCGATTGACGTATACTTGCTGCGGGTGATGTTGGACAACGGCGATGAGGTGGTGGGCTGGTATAACAGCGCCTATAAATGGTTCAACGCCCTGCAAATTGTGCCGTCGTTTTTCACATTGGCGCTGTTTCCCATCATCTCGCGCGAGATTCAGCGTTCGCTGGACGCAGCGCGACGCATGTACAGCCTGTCGCTGAAACTGATGCTGCTGCTGGCGCTGCCCATCGCCGCCTCAATCACCTTTTTGGCTGAACTTCTCGTGCGCATCGTCGGCGGGGCGGAATTTTTGCCGCACGGGGCGATTGCGCTGCAAATTGTGATTTGGGCCATTCCTATCGGCTGGTTGAACAGCGTGACCAATTACGTGCTCATTGCTTTGGGTCTGGAGCGGATGCAGCCGCGGGCATTTTCGGCAGCGGTGGCTTTTAACGTGATTACCAATTTCCTATTTATCCCGTATTTTACCTATCAGGCGGCCGGGGTGACGACGATTTTGTCGGAGGTGGTGTTGATGGGGGTGTTTGCCTACTATTTGCGGCAGCGGATGCCGGGTGTGGATTGGGTAGGCTTGTTGGCGAAACCGTTGGGGTTAACGGCCGTTGTTGTCATCGTCATGGCCCTCGGTTCGCGGCTGCACCCGGTGGTTGGTGTGGTCCTGGGGTTGGTCGTCTACGCCGTCGGCCTGCCCCTCCTCCGCATCGTCGGCGAGGATGAGCGGCAAGTTTTGCGGGCTATCTTGCCGGCGTCCATTGCGCGGCGGTTACGACTGGTTTAAGATAGAACTTGATTGTGGTGTTCAAGGGTAATGGATAGGTTTGTTGGTTTGTTCGTTTGTTGGAGGCGCGTTTATGGCCGACACCGTGTTAGAAATTAAGGTATCGTCGCCGTTGTTGCAATTAGGAATCAATCGGGAAGAAGTGCAGCGCCGGGTCAACGAGTGGCTGGTATTGTCCCTATTCACCGAGGAGCGAATTTCTTCCGGCAAAGCGGCTCGCCTGCTGCACATGAGCCGCGTGGAGTTTTTGGCCCTGCTTCGCCAACGGAGCATTGCTTTTATTGATTATTCCGAAGACGAGTTAGGCGAAGAATTTGCTGCGGTTAACAAGCTGACCCTCTAAAATACCCCCGTGATTGTCGTTTCCAACACAACGCCCTTGATTGGTATGGCCGTAACGGGTCACTTTGACCTGTTACGGCAAATGTTTGGTCGTGTCACCATTGCTCAAGCCGTATTTGATGAAACTGTTGTGTATGGGCGTGACGAAGGCGGCGCTAAAGCCGAAGTCTTGGAAGCGGATTGGTTAGACATTGTTCCGGTGCGTGACCGATTGGCGGTTGATGTGTTGCTGGATGAGTTGGACCTGGGCGAAGCAGAAACCATCGTTTTAGCTCGTCAGATAGGGGCTGATTGGGTGTTGATGGATGAAAAAAAGGGCCGTCGTAAACTTAATGAACTGCGATTAAACAAGATCGGCACTGTCGGACTTTTGCTCAAAGCGAAGGAACTTGGTTTGCTGCCGCACATCAAATCGGATTTAGCGTTGTTGCGGGAACGTGGATTTAGCATCAGCCAGCCCGTCATCGAAGCTGTTCTGCGCCAGGCTGGGGAACAGTAAGCTATCTGCCGTAACACAAAATGACATCCCCCACTCCGAAATCCGAAATCCGAAATCCGAAATCTGCCCTCTGGCCCATGACGGCCGTTCTCCTCATCGCCGCCGCCCTGCGTTTCATCGGCGTTGTCCACCAATCGCCGCCCGGCCTGGCCCACGACGAAGTGGCTAACTGGTTGATCAGCCGCCTGATTTTGTCGGGTGAACACGCCATCTACATCACCCGCGCCTACGGCCACGAGGCCGGTTTCCATTACTGGCAAACCCTCATGGTCGCCCTGATCGGCGACAATCCCCTGGCGCTGCACGTCGCCTCGGCCTACATGGGCGTGTTAGGCGTGGCGGTGGCTTTTGCCCTGGCGCGTCAATTGTTTGGCTGGCGGGTGGGGCTGATGGCGGCGGGGATAACGGCAGTTCTCTTCTGGCCGGTGTTTTACGGCCGTCTGGCCCTGCGCGCCATCTCCCTGCCCGTCTTTTCTGGCCTCTCTGCCTATTTTTGGTGGCGAGCGTGGCGAGAGGGAGATAGGGAGACAAGGAGAGAGGGAGACAAGGAGACAAGGAGAGAGGGAGACAAGGAGACAAGGAGACAAGGAGACTCCCGGTCTCCCGGTCTCCCGGTCTCCCCGTCTCCCCCTCTCCCCCTCTTCCTCCTATCTGGGTTATTCGCCGGACTTAGCTTGCACACCTATCTGGCAGCGCGAGCGGCGCCGATTTTTTATGGGCTGTTTGTACTTTATCTGGCGCTGTTTCATTGGCCGGAATTGAAGGCGCGCTGGCGGGGGGTGGCGCTGTTTGCGGTGGTGTTTACGGCCGTTGTCGCTCCGTTAGCCTGGTTCTTATGGCAAAATCCGGGGGCAGAGTTTCGTGTGGCCGAAGTGGCTGCGCCGCTCAACGCGCTGCGCGCCGGCGATGTTGGCCCGGTGCTGCAAAACGCCTTGAAGATTGCCGGCATGTTTGGACTGACTGGCGTGGCTATTTGGCGCGAGGGCATTCCCGGCCAGCCGGTGTTTGGGCCGCTGTTAGCGCTCTGTTTTTATGGCGGGGTGCTGTTGAGTGCCTGGCGCTGGCGGGATGCGCGTTATGCTTTTTTGTTGTTGTGGGCGGGTACGGCCGTTTTGCCCAGCGTCGTCACCATCAACGCCCCCAGCACGATCCGAATTGTTAACATATTACCCGTTCTGGGGCTGTTCCCGGCCCTGTTTATACACAATTTACCCCTCTTATCCACCGTTTATCCCAGGTTATCCACAGGCGCGGCCAGATTTCGCCCAGTTTTGTTAACAATTTTGTTCGCCTTTTATGTCGGCCGGACGGCATGGTCCATCTTTGTCATCTGGTCCAATGGGGGCGATATTCCCTTTGTGTGGCAGGCGGCGCTGCGCGAAACGGCCGTTGCCCTCGACGGTGATTTTGACATAACGGCCGCTGCCATCGGCGGTTGGTCGCCCGACACGCTGGACGGGCCAACCATGGCCCTCTATCTGCGCCGCAGCGATTTGCCCTTGAGCCATTTTGGCGTTCAGGCCGGTGAGGACATAATCTATACGTTACTTATCCCCAACCGTGCGCCCACCGGCGTGCCCGGCAGCGCAGCGGGCGACGCCCGCCACGTCTTTCACCCGACGGCGCTGCCGCTGCATCCCCATTGGCAAAGCCAACTAAAGGCCTGGGGCGCGGCCACGCAAACCAACAAAAGCTTCACCCAGCACGTCTTGCCGGGCGCACCGATTATCCAACCCCAATTCCCGGCCGCCGTCACTTTTGGCGTCCAGCTCCGCTTCCTGGGCCACGACCTGAACCCGGACTGCTCGCCAACCCCTTCGCCCTGCCTGATCACCTACTGGCAGGTCAGCAGCCCCATCACCCAGCCCTTGCGCCTGTTCATTCACGCCCTGGACGAGAGCGGCGAGATAGTCGCCGAAGATTACCGCTGGGACACTGCCGAACCGCAGCAGTTGTGGCAGCCTCATTGGCAGCCGGGCGACCTGATCATGCAGATTCATCCACTGCCGCTGGACAACGCGGCGCAGCTGCGCCTGGGCCTGTTCGACCCCTATTCTTGCGCACCCGGGCCATGCCAAAACGTGCCGACAGAGACGGGGGAGAAATTTATTCTACTTGGCGCGAAAAAGAATTCCTGAGTCCACCGACCCATTGTCAATTGTCAACGGCCTCGGGTTCCTCGTAAACGGCCGTTTCCAATGTCTCTGCCAGGGCTGGCGACCCGGCCAGGTGGTGGAACGCGCGCCAGGTATGGTAGCCGATCCGGTCTACCCAGCGCATAGATTCTAGCTGCCGCTGTGCTTCATCAGGTTGGATGAGGCCGGCGGCCGTTTCTTCCAGACGGGTGGCGCGCTGCGCGCGTCGGCTTTTTGCCTGGCGCGACGACGCTTTTTTCAGGTGGCGGATCAGGTCTTTCGCTTCGCCTGTGGGGGTTTGCAGCCAGGAAACGGCCGTCGCCAACTCATCCGCCAACTGCTGCGCCGCTGTCTGGGCGTCCGCCCCATAAATCGGCGATTCTGACTCCAGGCACGCCTCGATCAACCGGTCCACGTGGTCGCCGGCGTGCAGCAGCGCCAGCCGCCGGTCAAACACAGCCTCCCGGCCGCCGCCAAAACGAATCTTCCCTAGAAACTGGCTGGTCTCGCTCATCGCCGCCTGCGCCGCCCACAATTGCTCCCTCATCTGGCGGGTCTGCGCCCCCTGGCGCAGCAGGCCGATGGCCTCTGTCATGGTCAACGTTGTGATCTCCTGCAGGGCGCGGGCGGCCGCCTCCACGGCCACATGTGGCAGGTTCAGCAGCGATTTGTCCAGGTGGCGCGTCAGCCTCGGTCCCCGCTCCGGCACAAGCCGGACAACGTAGCGGCCAAATTGCGCCACGAATGGCAGGAAGATAATCGCCCCCAGCAGGTTAAAGATAGTGTGGAAGATAGCCAGGGCCACCGAGGGGTCGGCTGTGTCGCGTAGGCTGCTGAGAAAAACGGACAATGCCAGCAGGTAACGGGCGAAAATGAAGGCGAGAACGGCCGTTACCAGGTTAAACAAGATATGGGCGACGGCCGTGCGCTGGGCGGCGATCGTCGCGCCAATGGCGGCCAGGACCGCCTTCACCGTCGTGCCCAGATTTTGCCCGATGACCAGGTAGGCTGCTTGCTCCAGGCCGATGGCCCCGCTGTGCAGCGCCGTTAGCGACAGGGCAATGGCCGCGCTGGACGATTGCAGCAGCACCGTCATCAGCGCCCCAAGCAGCACCAGGGCGATGTGGTCCAGCAGCGTCTTCTGCGACAATCCGGACATATCAATGTTTTGGGCCAGCCCTCCCATGCCCTCCTGCAAAAACTCGATGCCCACAAAAATGAGGCCGAAGCCGACCAGCGCCATGCCGAATTGGGCGCGACGGCCGTTGCCCAACAACCACAGCACCGCCCCCACGCCAATAAATGGCAGGGCAATCGTGCCCACATTCAACTTAAAACCGAGCAGCGCCACAATCCAACCGGTACTGGTTGTGCCCACATTCGCCCCAATAATCACCCCGATGGCCGAGGTGAAGGCGAGCAGCCCGGCGCTGACAAAGCCGATGGTCGTGATCGTGGTGGCGCTGGACGATTGCAGCAGCGCCGTCAACCCCACGCCGAAGAGGAAGGCGGCCGGCGTCGTCCTCGTCCAGCGCTCCAGGACGTTTTGCAAACTGCCCCCGGCTGCCGCCTTCAGGCCGTCGGACATCAAAATCATGCCCGTCAGAAACAGGCCGACGCCGCCCATCAAATAGGGCAGCACGGAGAACAGGGTCGGGGCAGAATCATTCATCAGGTCTTTCACCGCTCAGAGCCTATGAATTCATTCATAAGCTGCTGATACGTAACTGCTTACCACAGAGACACGGAGGGCACAGGGATTGACCCTGTAAAAACTTCAGGTTCTCCATGGTGAAATCCCAGAGGTAACCGTTTACCTTCCCGGAGGCTGAAGCCAGCGAATTTATGCCTGTCTTGTCAGCCTTTGGGAGGATTTGCCAGGGGGAGTGAACGGGTACTCCCAGAGAGGCTTCGCAGTTACGAGAAACAGATGTTGGATAACTTGCCCATCTATAAGTTCAACTTCTCCGCCGCAGTTGGACTTTTGGACGGGCATAAAGTCTCGTTGCCGTATTAGTGGGCGACGACTTTTACACCTAAGCGCGCTAGAATGGCTTGCACGGCCGTTACCTGTCCCCCCGCCACCACTGCCAGCGCCCGATCACCGGCGGCAAAGGGTTGCAGCAGCTCTTTTAGTTCCGGCAGTTCGCGCAGTTCGGCCAGCGTCTCCTGGTCGCGGAACTCAAACAGGGTCATCGTGCCCACCGTCGCCGAGCCGTAATAGCCGCCCCAGGCGCGTATTTGCGCCACCAGGCTTTTGGGCAGCCGCCCCCGGTTTAACTTGCCCAACTCATCCACGATGCTTTGCGCCTTCTTTTTGCTGCCGCCGGCGCGGCCCACGCTTTGCGCGGTAAGCTGCCAACCGTCCTCTGTTTTGATGGCAAAGCGGGCTAGACGCCCATGCAGGTGCAGGCTGGGCACGGCGTGAACGGGTTGGATACGGCCGTCTTCCCCCACCACCACGCTCTTGTCGGCCGCTTCCGGATTGGCCCCGGATACGGCCGGCAGCAGACCGATTTCTTGCAAGGCGCTGACCAGTCTGGCCTGCTGTTTACTTTTAACCAAAGCCACCTGATTGCCCACCGGGCGCGCCAGCAGCTTGCCGGTTTCTCCCTCATTGAGCAGCCGTTCCAGCAGCGTTTCGTCGGCCGCTTGCAGCAGGGTGACGTTGCGCCGGAAGACAATGCGGTCGTGGTGGGCGGCCCATTCGTCCAGCGAGCGGCGGATGTTTTGCGGCAGGTCGTTGGGCGAGGCGGTTTCCAGGAAGCGCTGCACTTCGGCCACCGAGTAGCCCATCTGCTGCGCGGCGTAGACAGACTGGCGGGAGAGGTGGTATTCAAACGCGCCCCGGTCTACTTTTTGCCGTTCGGCGAACAGATCGAGCTGCGCCAGCACGTTCAGCGGTACCGGCCCCATCGCCAAAATCTGAAAATTGGGCTGGATGATGACCTGACCGGTAAGGGCGGCGTCGTTGGGGAGGGGTGTGCTGCGCAAAACGGCCGTGCCCAGGGCCGTCAGCCGGTAGGCGTGCCACTTCACGGGGTTGGCGAGCGGGTTGTTGAAGCCCAGTTCCACCAATCCCAACTGCAACAGGAAATTGGCGGTTGCCTCAGCCACAAACATTTGCTCCAGCTTATCCATTTCGGTCATCGCCTGGGCGCGATTGCCGTAGTAGTAACTTTGTCGCCCGGTCAATTGCTGGCGCAGGGCAAAAAGAAACCCACTGTTCCGCTCTTGCAGGCGATCTAAAACCTCATCCGGTTCATTCCAGGTATTGGCCGGTAGTTCGGCCAACACCTGGAGCAGTAGTTGGCAAGCCTGGCGCGGGTTTGCGCCATATTCATAAAGGGTTTGCCGGTTAGTGAAACGGAAGGGCAGGCGGATATTGCGCCAGGCTGCGAGAACGGCCGTTACCTGTTCAACCGTCGTTTTCTGCCAGAAATCGGGGACAGCATGGCCGCTTTTTACGTTTGTCGTTAATGACCCGTTTTGCGACTTAACCAGTTTCAACTCTTCCAATATCTGGCGCAGCAAATAGAGGCGGCTGGTTTCATCTTCTTGTTTCACGCTGTCCAGGGTAGGATCGGGCGTCAGCAAAACGGAGTTGAGCTGTTTCAGTCCCCGTTTGCCCACCAGCCCCGATTGGATCATGTCTATGGGATGGCGGCGCACGGTGTCCCAATAGAGATACAGATCACGCAGAAACAACTGCGGGTCGCCGTGCAAAACGTGGGCCGGCTGCCACTGGTTGACTTCCACGGGAATCGGTTGTGGCTCCGGCAAGCAGCGGCGCACAAAAGCCGGAACGTACAACGTGTCGCCAGGATGGAGTTGTAATTTGTAATTTGCGCCGCTGGTGGCGTATTCGGTCCCATCGCTAAAGAGCAGCCCATGTAGGGTCAGGCGAGCCATCACATCTTCAAAAATGGTGGATTTGGCGTTGTTGGCGCTGCCAATGTGGGGAACGATACTGCCGTAGATAGAACGCCCGCGTGTGTACCAATAATCTTGTTTCTTTGGTTCCGGTGCTGGCGGCGCTTCGGTAGCCAACCCGGCGCGGATCAATTCTCGCGCCAACACGCGGCTGGAGACTTTGCCATTGTGCAGCAGCAGCCGGTTCAATACGTCGCGCTCCGTTTTGGTTAATTTTTGGTAGGCGGCCTCGATGCGTTCTGGCTTAAAAAACTCCTGCGCCATAAGCGCCAGCAGTTCGCTCTTGGGAAGTTTTTTGCCGGTTGTGTTCGGCAGCTGCGCCGCGCGGGCCATCTCCCAGAGGGTGTTGCTGTTGTAACTGTCCAGAAGCGCAGCAATCTCTTTATTCATCGCTGCCTGGTCGAATGGTTGTTTAGTCAAGTAATCAAACATCCGCTTAATTGCCATTTGAACATCCTGGTGTAGAGGGTAGAGGGTAGAGGGTAGAGATAGAGTGCGTCTTGGAGTTACTTCTTATCTCTACCCTCTATCTCTCCACTCTGTCCGTTTGTTTGGGCGTGTAGCCTGCTTTTTCCAGTTCGGCCACCAGCACGTCCACAGCGTTGGTGGGGATGATGACCAGGGAGGGCGAGATTTCGGCGACCATGTGTTTTTCCAGGGAGGTGGCCGCTTTCATTTCGGCCAGGGCGTATTCGTCGCCAAATTCGATGACGGTGACATGTTCGTACAGGCGCACCTGCCCGTAAGCCTGCCACCAGCCGGTTAACTGGCGCTGGATGGCGTCGGGCATGGGGACGGGCAGCCATTGTTGCCAGCCGTCTAAAAGCTGGTCCAGAGTTTGGCCGCTCTCAAATATCTGATGAATGGCGGCGCTGGACAGCCGATAGACAAAGCGGGTCGGCGTGGTTTCTTCCAGTTTGGCGAGATTGTCCAGGTAGTTGTGGGTTTGGGCGCTAACGGCCGTTGGCTGCACAATGATCACGTCACCTTCAATGGAAACGGCGTCGGCGGCGGATGCTGAGGAGACGGCCGCTGCCGTCTGTTCAACCACCGCACCTATCAGCGGCACAGCTTCCGTCTTATCGAAATACAAATCGCCCAGGCTATGCAGCCGGAAAGCGACCAGTTGGCCGTATTCTACGCTGACATCGGCCAGACCCAGCCAATGCAGCGGCCCCTGAATGACGTGTTGGATGAAAGCGCCCTGGGCTGTGTTCCAGTCGGCTTTGTTGGTGGCGGTGTCCAGGAAACGGCCGTTAAGGGCCAAATACCAATCCGGCTTTATATTGCCGCTGGATCGGGGTTTGTTCCAGCCCCAGGAATTGAAGTTGGGCCAGAAGGAATGCAGCAAATCGGTCACCTCGCGCAGGCTGAACCAACGGTCGCCGGGCAGGCAGGCCAATAGATGCAGCACCTGGGCGCGAAAGAGAGACAGCATGTTGACCATTTCTTGCGGCTGCAAGATCGTATAATAGCCGCTGCGACGACGTTTGACTTGTATAGACGGCCGTTCTGCCAACATTAGCCACATCTCGCTCCAGGGCACAGCCATCGAGAAATAGGTCCGCACCAAAATGGCCCACTGCGCCGCTTCGTCGCGCTGCAAAAACTGCTCTTTCATCTGTCGCCATACCGTTACCGGGCTGCCTGGTTGTAACAGGCCGGCCGCCAGCAGCAGGTGATAGAGAAAGTTTAGCTGCGTCTCGCCCCCGGCCAGCGGCGCCAGGCGGATGATGTTTTCATCGAGCAGCGCCGGTTGGGGCGGCGGCACGGTGAAGCTTTGTTCGGGGTCGTAGCCTTTGAGTTTGTTGGCCTGCTGCGCCTGGGCAATTTCTTCCGGCAGATAATCCCATTCACGTAAAAATTGGTGGAATTTTTCCTGGCGGGGGCGAGGCATAGGTGGGCGCAGCGGTGGGCTGCTTTGTTCCAGGAGCAGGAGGATTTGGTGGAGGCGCTGCAGAAACAGCCCTGCCTGCCCCATTTGCACGCCGCTCTCCGTGTGTTCCGGCAGGGTCACTTCTGGGATACGGTCGGCCAGCAAGGGGGGCAGTATACGCTGGAGGCTTGTAGGAACAAAAGGGAGGTGCGGCGGGTATGAATTGATCACGTGCCCAGGGATAGCTAAACTCGTGCGGCATAACGCTTGTGCATACACGTCGGCGGCGGCATTGAATTGGGTTAGCGGTCCCCACAACTGCGCCAGAGCTGCCAGATGGGCTGTCTGGTGAGTAATGCTCGGATGCAGGACAGCCAGCGCGTCGTAAACCTGGCGATGTTCGCTGTCCAGGCTGTGCAGGATTTTAAGGGCGATGCCCGGCTGAGTGATCTGTTGGGCAATTTGTTGGATGATCTCTTCTTTGCGTGTACCGCTGATGCCCAACCCCTGCCGTTTGGCTAATTGGCGCAACTCCTGAACTTTGTGGCTATAGTCTAGCCAGGTATGCAGATTTTGCTGGTATTGCTGCTGGCGGTTGGCGTAGGGTGTGGTGAGCCAGGCCGGTTTTTGTTTGGGAACGGCCGTTGCCGGCGGGGCAATGGCAAAGGTCTCAATGACGCTGTTGGCCGGCCTGGGCGCAGGCTGTTCACCGGCAAAACTACCTGGGGACTCCAGCCACAGCAGCAAGACCGCACCAACATGCTTGCAGTAGCCACCCCAATCGTAGGGGCAGCTGCATACCGCGTGGATACCATCTTCGGCCACGTCAATTTCTACGGTGTAAGATTTGCTGCCCCGGACTTGGGCGTGCAAGGTATGGCCGCTGCGCACCCCCTGACTCACCCGACTCATATAACTCCTGGCTTTTTTCAGGGGATTGTTGTTTACAACCTGCTTAATGTCTTTTTCAGTTAATGATTCTAATGTTGCCATACGCGAGGAATTCCAGACCGTAAGGGTTTTCAGAGACCCTTACGGTCTAAGACTGCCGGTTCATAATCCGCCACTTCATCTTCGTAGAGGATGGTGTATTGGTAGCCCTGTTCCGTCAGGAAAAGCTGGCGGTTGGCGCTGTACTGTTGGTCTACCGTGTCTTTGGTGACGATGGTGTAAAAATGAGCCATCTGGTCATCGTGGGGGCGCAAAATACGGCCGAGCCGCTGCGCCTCTTCCTGGCGGCTGCCAAACATGCCGCTGATCTGCACCATCACGTTGGCGTTGGGCAGGTCTACGGCAAAATTTCCCACTTTCGACACAATCAATACCGGGATTTCGCCCGTTTTGAACTTGGCGTACAGTTCCCGCCGCTGCTTCACGCTGGTTTTGCCGGTAATCAGCGGCGCGTTGTAGCGGCGGCACACTTTGTCTAGCTGGTCCAGGTACATGCCGATAATCAGTACCTGGTCGCGGCGGTGTTTGATGAGCAGTTCGTCTAAAATTTTGAATTTGTCTTTGTTTTCGGCGGCGATGCGGTATTTGTCGCGGTCTTCGGCGATGGCATATTCCAGGCGCGTTTCGTGGGGCAAGGGTATGCGCACCTCCACCACGTCGGCGGTGGCGATCCAACCCTGGCGCTCCAAATCTTTCCAGGGCACGTCATACTTTTTGGGGCCGATGAGCGAAAAGACGTCTTCCTGGCGGCCGTCTTCCCGTACCAGCGTCGCCGTCAGGCCCAAGCGCCGCCGCGCCTGCAATTCGGCCGTGATGCTAAAGACCGGGGCGGGCAGCAAATGCACCTCGTCGTAAATAATCAGCCCCCAGTTGTGATCGTTGAACAGGCTGAAATGGGGGTACTGCTCCTGATAAGGGGCCGTTTTTTCCACGCCGCGCTTGCGGTAGGTCATCGTCTGGTAGGTGGAAATGGTGATGGGGCGGATTTCCTTGCGTTGGCCGGAATATTCGCCCACCAACTCCGGCGTCAGGGTGGTTTTGTCCAGCAGTTCGTCAATCCACTGCCGCACCGACACCGTGTTAGGCGTGAGGATGAGCGTACTGCACTGCATCTCGTTCATCACCGACAGGCCGACGATGGTTTTGCCCGCGCCGCAGGGCAGCACAATCACGCCGGAGCCGCCATGGTCGGCGCCATCGGCATAAAAGACAGCGCCGGCTTCTTGCTGGTAATGGCGCAGGGCAAACGGCTTGCCACTGTTGGTCAGCAGGGGCACATCAAAATGCACCACATCGCCAGAGACGTACCCGGCCAAATCTTCCGCCGGGTAGCCGATGTTGACCAGCGCTTGTTTGATGTGGCCGCGCCGCCCCGGATTGACACGCAGGGTGTTGGCGTCTTCCTGGGTGATAATATAGGGTTGTAACTCTTTGCGCCGCTGGAGTTCCAGGATGAGAGGCACATCGGTGGAGCTGAGCAGCAGGTCTTCGTCGCGGCGGGTGAGGCGGACACGGCCGTAGCGCCCGATGTACTCCCGAATATCCACCTCTACGTTGCCGGGCAGGGGATACTTACTGTAACGCCCTAAGCCTGTGATGATGGCGTCGGCCGCCATGCCGGAAGAGGCGGCGTTCCACAACGAGAGCGGGGAAATGCGGTAGGTGTGGATGTATTCCGGGCTTTTTTCCAACTCGGCGAAGCGTGACAGCACATCGCGCGCTTCCTGATAGAGCGCGTTGTTCACTTCCAGCAGGACGCTTTTATCCCCCTGGACGATGATGGGGTTCTGAGGATTATATTGCATACGTGTTTAACCGTTTCTGTTTGAAACGCCTGATTATGCAAGGTCTGGCAAAGTCTGGCAAGTCGTATTCATGAAAGCGAGAGAAAGAGGGGAGGTCACTCTCGCTCTGGCTCTCGCTCTAGCTGTTCTTGTCAGCGGCGGCGATTTTCAGGGTGTACTGCTGGCGTAGGGCGTCCAGGGCAGCGTCTACCTGGGGCTGGTATGGACGGCCGTAGGTGATGGCTAAACGGGTGGGGTCGGCGGTGAAGAGGCAGCGTTGGGCCACCAGGGCGGCGCGCAGCTGCTCAAAGGTTTCGGCGGAGGGGGCGGTTAGCTGGATGATCGTTTCGCGCTGTAAGGTTAAGGTGGGTTTGGGCGGCGGTTTGAGCCGCTCTTTGACCTCTTTTTGTTGGGGGAAGCGGGTTTGGGCGGCCGGGGGCAGCAAGGTCAGGGCATTCTCGCCATGGTGGATGGCGATAGGAACCTGTTCTGCCTGGGAAAGCATATCAAATACTTTACTGGGCCGGCGGATAAGGCGTAAAGTAGGCGAGATGTGGGCCACAATCAGGTCGTCTAGTTCGGGCAGCCGGGCGTTCCCTTCCAGCAGCGCCAGATCGCTGTAGAGGGTGAAGGTGTTGGCCTGCCCGGACCATTCTTCCAGCTCGATGGCGACGTTGCGAGGCAGCGGAGCCTGCACCAACTCTGTCAGGAGGGCCAGGATGTTTAGCTGTTCGTTGGCGGCGAGGACGCTTTTGACGAGGGTTTTGTCGAGTTTGAGGATGCTGACGTTGTCGGTGGTGAGGCGTTGGGTGAACGGCCGTAACTGTTCCAGGACGCTCGCCGGATAAAAGGGGGCTTCTACGTGAATCTCGAAGGTGGGCAGCACGGTGACGGTGGGGGTGATGGGGGTGTTGGTGATGAATTGGCGGAAACGGCCGTTTAGCCGAAACGCTGCCAACGTCCCCATCTCTGGAAAGTCTCCTTTATATGGGTTGGGGTCATAGGCCACGTCTATGTAGCCCAATGTCAACGGGATGCCTTCCAGGAACCGTTCCACATACCGCCCTTCCACCCGCTGGAAACCATCCGGCGCATCGTCTGGAATAGGCTCGCGGTTGTGACCATAATAATCCTGGCTGCTGCTTGTTTCATAGAAATTGCCATACCGGGCCAATGTCTGTGGACGATTCCATTGATTGGTTTTGGGCAAATCGGCCGCCGGCGGAATTAAAAAGTAGGGATACTGCTGCTGTAAATAGCCAATCAGCGAAGCGGTGGTATACCATTGACCCACTGCCAGATGGGCCAGCAGCCCAAAAAGGAAATGGCGTATCTGCACAAAATCAAGCAGCGGCATAACGCCGGTAGCTGAACCCCATATGGGAAAAGTTCCGAGTTCACTTTGGAGCTGCCGGTCGTAGAACTCGCGGTATTTTTTATCGTTGCACAGCACGGCAAACAACCGCTTTTCCTGTTCTAACAAAGGCAGATCCAGAAACGCCTGGTACACATCCGCCCGAAAGGTGATGTAATTATCGGGGAAAGAGGGTTCTACGCTGCTGTAACCGGCATATTGGCCTTTGGTATCATAAGAGGTAAAGCCAAGTTGCAGACACAAACTGTCTATGGCATCCAGCCAATCTGAATACCCTTCTTTCTCCACATCAGCGGCGCAGTCGGGGTGGCTCATGACCTTGGCCAGGCGGCGAGCTTCGGTTTTGGGTATCTGGTTGCTGCGGTGGGCGCGTTTTATTTCCCGGCCGCGAATGTATTCGACAAAAGCGTGGATGTCGCGCCGGATGTCGTAGGGGTTGCTGTAGACGCGCAGGCCATCCGGTGTACGCGTTTCCAGGCGTGGGGGCGCTGCGGGCGGCAGGTTCCGGTGGCGCGCGGCCGATGGACGAGCTTCTGGTTTGGGGGCGGGTTGAGGTTTACGCTTCATAATATTTGATGACGTGGCCGGCCTGCTCGACAATCCGTTTGACCTTGTTGATAGCTTTGGGCGGGAAGGCAACATATTCGTCCGCCAAGACGATGAATTCATCGCTTTTTAGGCCGCGCTCTAACTGCACGCGCAAGGTGAGATCGGTGACGCAGGCGATCATGAGATTGCTGTGGACGATTTGTTTGCCCCACCGTTTTTGGGCGGTTTGCCAGGTTGTGGCAAAGGCGGGCGCGTGTTGGATGAGCCATTGCACCAGGGGCGCGCTGCGCAGCGAGAGGGCCTCTCCGGTACGAACCAGGTTGGGCACGGCGTAGAGTTCGTCTGTGAGGGTGAAGTGGGCCATCTGGTTAAGCTGCTCCAGGGCCAGGTAGGGGATGGTGTGCAGGTTGACGCGCACGGTGTGGTCGTTGATCACTGTCAGGTAATCGTCGGGGGCAAGGGCGGTTTCGTCGGTGGGGTCCAGGTCGGCCAGGCGATAGTGGTAACGGCCGTTTTCCCCCTGCCGCGCCAGATACCCCCACTGCCAGCCCAAATGACACACCTCTTCGCTTTGGGCCGGGTAGCCGATGAACAGGCTCAGCGGCGCGTCGAGCTGGTCCGGGGCGATCCATTCATCTGGGGGCAGCAGCCGCAGCCAATAGGTCAGGGCGTCCAGCAGGGGAATATCCTGGGATGGCGTAGGGGGGAATTTTTCTTTGGGGCGTTTTGGCAGGAGGGTGCGCCAGGCTGCTTTTTGCCATTCGGTCAGGTCGGCGGCGCGAAACGGCCGTACGTCTGTGAGAAGACGGCCGTTTTCCAGCGTCAGTGTATAGCCCAGCAAGGTTGAACCGGGCGCTTTGCTCTGCCCCAACAAAGCCACCAGTTTGGCTCGGGGCACATCCCGCTGCACGTCTCCCGGACCCGCCAGCTGCGCCGTCTTCAGCGGAGAGGGCAGGTAGGGCAAAAACTCCGGCGGAAGGACAAAGCGCCACTGCGCCATTTTTGTCTCACCGCCCAACACATCTTGCCCCATGATCAGCAATCCCCGGCGCACCAGCCTATCGCGCACTTCCTTAAACACAGGCTGATAACGCTGGCTGTAAGTCCAGTAGCCGGCGGAGCGCCCAGAAGGATACAGGCGTTCAAACAGGTTAATCGCCGCCGCTTCCTGGCGCAGATGCAGGAAGTGCAGCATCACCACTTCGTCCGGGGTTAATTTGGCCATGGCCTGCGCCACGCCAACGGGGGACAGGTAGTAGTTTTCCAATGCGGCGCGGGAAGACAATTCGGTGGCGGTGAAGCCACGCGCTTTGCCGATGGCGTTGATATCAGCCTGACTGAGCAGGTCGTGGCACATTTGACGCAGGTAGGTGGTGGTACTCATGGGTAAATGATTCTAATGGTTTGCAGAGCGTGAATCAAGGGTTATTTCCAATAGAGGCGGGCAAAGGTGTCTCGGGCTTCGGTTAATGCCGCTTCGTTTTTCCACAGGCCAAATAAATCGTATTTGGCTACGCGGTAAGGTTCTCTGGTCAGCGACGACAGGCGGTTGTAAGCGATCTTTTGTGGCGGCAGGTCATATTCTTCAGCAAAAGCGAGGAGTTCGTCGCGGATTTGCTTTTCGATGTACTGGAGTTCAAACGGCCGTATCACCACCCCGCTCGCCGGACACGCTTCCCCTTTTTCGCATTCGCAATTGCGCAAAATGCCGCCTTCACCGGGCGTCAGTTTCCAGGTGCGGACGGCGATTTCTCGCTCTCGTTTGCCCAGCATAAAAGCAGTGACCGCGTTATGGTGCAGCACCACCTCCATGAGCAGCGGTTTTGGCCCGCCTTTGACTGGCCGGGTTGGCTTTGGTGCGGCTTTGGGCGCGGGTTTTGTCTTTGGGGGCGGGGTTTTGGCGCGGCTTTGGGGGCGCGGCGGGGGCAGGGCTGGCTCTTTGACCGGCGGCGCGGTTTTGGCGGCTGGGTTCAGGGGACGGCCGTTATCCGCGTGGCATAGTCCACGATGGCTCTGGCAGGTGTAGCGGCCGCAGTCTGGGCAGAGAATGCGGCTGTGCTGGCAGAGCGGCTGCTGGCATACGTCGCACACGCCCACCTCGTCGGCGCAATCCTGGCAGAAGACGCGCTTGCAATCTATGCAGGCGGGGGCCAGGCAGTTTTCGTGGGCCAGGTGGCCGTTGTGGCACAGGTAGACGCGCTGGCCGGGCTGCCCGCAGACGTGGCAGTGCAGTGGCTCTAATTGGCGTCGCAGAGGGTCCCACACCGCATGGGCGCCAATCGAAGTGGTGCGGTTGGCGATTTGCGTCGGTTGGCTGAGTTTGGCCTGCTGGATGATGAGCAGGTTGAGGAGGGTAAGGTTGATGCGTATCTGGTAGCGTTCATCCAGATCGGCTAATTTGTGGGCGCGTTCGGTTTGCACGGCCGTCAGCTTGTCTTGCAGCGCGGCGCGGCGGTCGGCGGAGGCGCTTTTTAGGCGGGTTTGCAGGTCTTTTTCCAGGCTGGCGTAGTAATCGCCGAGGCGGGCTTCGTCGAGCTGGCGGAAGCGCGTGACGCGCTTTTGCAGGGCGTCGAGGTCGGTCTGCATTTCTTGGAGAACGGCCGTTTGCGCTCGTTCCAGCAAAGCGGCCAGGGTTTTCTCGTCCAATGGCGTCTTGAGAGGCGGGCCACCTTTGGGCTGCCAGCGGATGGGGGCGTCGGGCAGGGAATGGAGGATGGCGTCGGGAGCAGCAGCCGTTGCCTGGCTTTCGATGGCGGCGGCGTTGGCGACGCGGCTGCCGGTATGGGCGTCCATCAATACCGAGACTACTCGCTCTTGTTTGTCGTCGGTCAGAATGGCGGCTTTAAAATTGAAGCGGATGTAGGTGCTGCGGACGCGGGCGACGGTGGAGCGCTTTTGCCGTTCAACCCGCGCATTCAGGATCACCCAGCTGTCGGCGGCCAGGTCGTCCAGAGCGGTTTTGTCCAGGCGCAGGTCGTTGATGGTGAGGGTGGTAGAGGCAGAACGGCCGTTGACTTCCTGCACCATCTGTTCCACCAGGGGGTGGTTGTAACCCAGTTGGGTCACATCCTCCCGTTCGGTGTCGTTGAAGGCCAATTGCACATAGGGGTCAACCTGCCAGCGCTGGGCCACCTTCTCCGGCAGCAGCACCTCATAGACGCGGAAAGCTGGCGGCTCTATCAGGCTGCCCACTTCTTCTAAATAACCTAAAACAAAAGTTTCTAGTTCGCTCATACGGATTGACGATTGACGATTGACGATTGACGATTACGCCGTGAAGTCCTCGCCGAAGAGGGTTTCGTCGAAGGTTTGGATACGGCGCATGGTTTCGCGGGCGGCGAGGAGGCGGTTGCCGAGGTCGTCCATGCTGCTTTCCAGGCCGGTTTCATCGGCGCTGTTGAGCCATACTTCCAACAGCATCTCCTCGAAGTCTTGCTCCTGGGTCAGGTAGCCTAAAATCATCTCCATTTCGCCGATGACCAGTTCAAACATGTTCAGCTTGCGGTCTAAAATATTGAGCAGGTAATCTTCGATAGTCCCCTGGGCCGAGAGGTTGAAAATCTCTACCTGTCGGTTTTGCCCGACGCGATGAATGCGGCCAACGCGCTGTTCGATGCGCTGCGGGTTCCAGGGCAGGTCGAAGTTGACCATGATGTGGCAGAATTGCAGGTTGCGCCCTTCGCCGGCCGCTTCAGTGGAAAGCAGGACGCGCCCGTCTGTTTCAAAGCGGCGAATGGCTTCATCTTTTTGCTGGATGGTGAGGCCGCCGTGGTAGGGAATGAATTCGATGCCAACGGCCGTTAACCGTTCCGCCAGCGCCTCCAATGTCGCCTGAAAATGGGTAAAAACGAGCACGCGATCTTGTCCGGCGCCTTGCAGAATTTTCAGCAGCGCGTCGGCTTTGGCCCAATCGGTGACGGCGGCGGCTTCGTCGGCCAGGGCCAGCAGGCGTTTTTTGTGTGTTTTCCAGGCGGGTTGTTCGGCCATTTTGCGCAGGGTGTGGGTAACAGCCATGGCGCTGCTGCCAATCTCGCGCTGCAAAATCCCCAGCGTCAGCTTGCGCGCGCCACTGTCGCGCCCCTCTTGCAACGTCTGACGCACAAAATTGCTCACATTCTGGTAAAGGCTTTGCTCCGCCGGGGAGAGCGACAGGCGGATGGTGTGTGCCCGGCGCGGCGGCAGTTTTACATTCACCTGGCCGCGGCTGTGGCGGATCATCACATCGGCCATCAATTCGCGCAGCAGGCCGCGATTCTTGGGCGAGTGGGGGTCGCCCTTCACCACAAACTGGCGGCGGAATTCTTGCGGCGTGCTGAGTTGGCCTGGTTTCAGGATGGTTATGAGGTTATACAGCTCTTCCAGCCGGTTCTCTACCGGCGTGGCCGTGAGCATAAGGATGAAGCGTTTTTGCAGGTCGTTGACAAATTTCCAGGTGACGCTGCTGCGGTTTTTCAGGTGGTGGGCTTCATCCACGATGACCAGATCATAGGTGAGACTGGTGATGATGTCGCGGTTGCCGGTGTGGCGGGCGGCGGCGATGGAGGCGATGACGCGGGGAAATCTGACCCAGGCGTCGTCGCCGGCGGCGCGGAAGGCTTCGTCGGTGTTGGTGACGAAGTCGCGCAGGCCGAATTTTTGCGCCAGCTCTTCACGCCACTGCTGCACCAGGCCGGGCGGGGTGAGGATGAGGATGCGTTCGACCATCTGGCGCATGAGGTATTCTTTGATAACCAGGCCGGCCTCGATGGTTTTGCCCAGGCCGACTTCGTCGCATAACATGCCGCGCCCGCGAAAGCGGCGCAGGGCGGCCTGGGCGGCTTTAATTTGGTAGGAAAAAGGATCAAAGTGCAGGCTGTCCAGGCAGATGAGTTCGTCGAAGCCGCCGATGAGCAGCATGTGGGCGGCGGCGAGCTGCAGGCGATAGGCCTGGGGGGTGGTGAATTGGCGGTGGGCAACGGCCGTTAATACTGCTTCGGCCCCCGGTTGCAGGTGTATCGTTGGATTGATGCTGTTTTTCATGCGAACTGATTATAGCGAAGTACAGGCAAACTTGCTTTTAACACGGTATGGCATGGTTTATTTTGAGCGAAATCTCCTTTACCAAAATTTTGCAGTTTGTCAGGCCGTTTCTTTACCCGCCCCCAATTCTCGTTGACAGTAATTTCCAATAAACCACCACAAAAACAGACAAACCTATTCACATCCTCGAAAACTCAAGTACAATGGTCGTTGAGCAGCAAGAGCCACCCATCGTGTTGCCTTTTTGCCACTTGCTGGACCAATACAACTGGCGCGAAACCGTTTTGGTTTCCAGAATACTCCGGCGATTTACACGTCGTTACACTGAAAACTTACTTGTCCCCAACCCCAACCCACCCTTTCGCCCAAAACGGCCGTCCCATCATCCTGGGGCATCGCGGCGCGGCCGGGCACTGCCCGGAAAACACCATGCGCTCCTTTCAACTGGCGGCCAGTTGGGGCGTGGATGGGCTGGAATTAGACGTTCACCAGACGGCCGATGGCGTGTTGGTGGTCTGCCAC
The DNA here is from genome assembly GCA_016716065.1 of Candidatus Leptovillus gracilis. Taxonomy (NCBI): domain Bacteria; kingdom Bacillati; phylum Chloroflexota; class Ardenticatenia; order Promineifilales (SeqCode); family Promineifilaceae (SeqCode); genus Candidatus Leptovillus; species Candidatus Leptovillus gracilis. Next base: position 583,396 of record JADJXA010000001.1, read on the forward strand.
GATGAATTTGTCGAGCGTACCACCAACGGCCGTGGCCTGATCAAAGAAAAGACCCTGGTCGAACTGCAAATGTTGGACGCCGGCTACCATTGGAGCCAGGATGGCGGCCACACCTTCCCGTTTCGCGGCCAGGGGCTGACCATTCCCACGCTGGAGGAGGTGTTTATCGCCTTCCCCCACCTGTGGATTAACATTGACATGAAGCAGAAAGAGCCATCGCTGGTACAGCCGTTTGCCGACCTCATCCGCCAACACCACATGCAGCGCCAGATCATGGTTGGCTCTTTCCATACCCAGACCGTGCATGAATTTCGCCGCGCCCTGCCTGAAGCGGCCAGCGTGGCGACCTTGGGCGAGACGCGCACTCTTTTGATGTTAAGCAGTCTGGGTTTGGGGCGATTGTTCCGCAGCCCGGCCAAAGCGGTGCAGCCATCAGAGTATTACGGCCGTTGGCCGATCATCACGCCCCGGTTTGTTAAGGCGGCGCACCAGAACGACACGGCCGTTCACGTCTGGACCGTCAACGAGGTCAGCGACATGCAGCGGCTTATCGCCTGGGGCGTGGATGGGCTGATCAGCGATTATCCCGACCGCGCTCTGAACCTGTTGTAGCCCAATTTGGAAAAAGATGTGGTTTCAAATGAATTGCAAAAGTGAGGCAGAGAACACGGATTTACAGGATTTGCGGATAAGTATGGTCGAGAAGTAAATCCGTCAATCCTGCCAATCTGCTGTCTCTCTAACTGAAACACACCCTTTGGAAATTGCCTTACACTTTAAGGAGAATCGAACCTCATGACCGAATGGAGTAAACGCCGCCGTTTAGAAGCCGCCATTGGCGGCGAAAAACCAGATCGCCCGCCTGTCGCCCTGTGGCGACACTGGCCCGGCGATGACCAAGACCCGCACGCCCTGGCGGCCGCCCATCTAAAATGGCAGCAAGATTATGATTGGGACCTACTGAAGATCGGCCCGTCCAGCACCTATTCCGTGGAGGATTGGGGCGTGCAAACCCGGTGGGTCGGTCACATCGAAGGGACCCGCGAGTATACGCGCCGGACAATTCACCAGCCGGACGATTGGGCCTCCCTCTCCCCACTGGAGCCGAACGCGCCTAATCTGGCAGCGCAGATCGAGTCGCTGCGGATGGTGGGCGAAGCAGTGGGCGAGACAGTGCCCTTTATTGCCACCATATTCTCGCCGCTGTCGCAGGCCAAACATCTGGCCGGCGACCCGCTGATGCTGAGCCATATGCGCCGCGACCCAGACGCCTTCCACCAGGGTTTGGCGACCATCACCGAAAGCACGCTGCGGTTTATCGAGGCGGCCAAAGGCGCGGGCATTGCCGGCATTTTCCTGGCGGTGCAGCACGCCCGCTATCCGTTGATGAGCCGCGTCGAGTTTATGGAGTTTGGCCGGCCGTATGATTTGCAGGTGTTAACGGCCGTCAGCGACCTCTGGTGCAATATGGTTCACCTGCATGGCGCCGAGGTGATGTTTGATCTGGTGGCCGATTACCCGGCGCAGTTCCTCAACTGGCACGACCGCGAGACGGGCATCACGTTGGGGCAAGGGCTGGCGCAAATTCAGGGCGCGGCCAGCGGCGGCGTGGACCAGTGGTCGCTACATCAGGACGCGCCTTCCAGCGCGTTGGCCGAAGCTGAAGACGCACTGAACCAGACAGACGGCCGTCGCCTGTTGTTGGGGACCGGCTGTGTTATCATGGTGACAACGCCTACGCAAAATATCCGCGCCCTCCGTGAATTGGCGTCGTCGTACAAGCCTTGATAGCATCGTAGTGGAAGCACGGGGAGAAGTATGTATGAGTTCAACGATTTTGGTTGTAGATGATGAGCAAGCCACCCGCGAAATTTTGCAGATTATTCTGGAAATGGAAGGGTTTACGGTTTTCACCGCCGAAGATGGGTTGGACGCGCTGGCTAAAATCGCCGCGCAGCCGCCGGATTTGATTATTTTGGATGTGATGATGCCCAATATGGATGGCCTGACATTGTGCCAACGGCTGCGGGTGCAGCCGGAGACGGCCGGTATTCCTATTGTTATGTTGAGTGGAAATTCCCAGGACAAGGCCATTGCCGCCGGGTTAAACGCCGGCGCCAACGCCTTTTTGAGCAAGCCGGTGGAGATGCAAACACTGCTGGCGCAGATGCGCCATTTTTTGGTTGGGTAGTATCCATCACCCAACCAGCAGCATTTCTTGCCGGACCTCTTCATCGGGTTCTAGGGTCAGGGCGTGGGCAACGGCCGTTATCCCCCGTTCATCCCCTATCTGGCCCAGGGCCCAGGCGGCGTGGCCGCGAATGAGGGGTTCCGGGTCGGCCAGCAGGGGGATGAGAGCGGGGAGGGCCGCTGTGCTGCCCCAATTGCCCGCCGCCACGCACGCATTGCGTAACAGTCGCCGCCGCTTAATCCGCCGGATGGGGCTGTGGGCAAATCGCGCGGCAAACGCCGCCTCGTCCAGCGCCAACATCGCCAGCAGGGGCGGCGCGGCCGAATCCCACCACCCAGGCTCCACCCCCCAAGCCGCAGGCGGGCGGGCAAAACGGTTAAATGGGCACACATCCTGGCAAATGTCGCAACCATAAAGCCAATTGCCCAGCAACGGCCGTAACTCACGCGGAATCCACCCCTTCAATTCAATAGTCAGGTAAGAGATGCAGAGCCGCGCATCCAGCACATAAGGCTCTGGGAAGGCATTGGTCGGGCAGGCATCCAGGCAGCGGTGGCACTTGCCACAGGAAGGCATATCGGATGTCGGATTATGGATTTCGGATAGGGGTGGCGCAGCGGCCAGGGGAAAGGTGGTGAGCAGTTCGCCCAGGAAAAACCAGGAGCCGCGTCGGGGCTGGATGAGCATGGTATTTTTGCCGGTAAAGCCCAAACCGGCCGTTTCGCCATGATCGCGCTCCAGGATGGCCCCGGTATCCACATACACCCGGTTTACCACATCACCGCCGCCCGCCAGGCGCAGCCAGTCAGCCAGGGCTTCGAGGCGGGGTGTCATCACATCGTGGTAATCTACACCCCAGGCGTAGTTGGCGATGCGACCGCGGCTGGGGTCTTGGGCAACGAATGCTGGCAGCCGCTGCGTAAAATAGCCCAGGCTCACACACACAATGGCCTGCACTCCTGGCAAAATCACCTGCAAATCTTGCCGCCGGGCCACCCGGTCCGGCCGCGCCATATAGCCCATTTCTCCCTGGAATCCTCGCTCCAACCAGTGCAAATAAGCTGCCAACCGCCGACCCGGCGCAGCCGGGATCACCCCCACGCTGTCAAACCCCAGCTCCCTGGCCTTCGCCTTCAATCCATCCACCAAGCCAATCATTCCCCCATTGTAACAATGAACTCCCAACTACCAACCATCAACTCCCAACTACCAACTACCAACTATTTTTCTTATGGTATAATCCCCTCATAATACCCGTTCCCTGCACATAAGGAGGAAGGCATTGTGAGCGAATCTGATATCAATATCTCTGTGGAAACGCATAAGCGCGTAGCTGTGTTAACGGTAGGCGGCCGTATAGACAGCAGCAACGCCGCCCAACTAGACAACACCCTGAAACAACTCCTCGAAGAAAACAACAATATCGTCGTGGAACTATCAGGCGTTGAATACATGAGCAGCGCCGGGTTACGCGCCATCGTCGCTGCCTTGCGCGAAGCCAAGAAAAAGCGCGGCGATGTGCGGCTGGCAGCCCCTTCACAGCGCGTGAACGAGGTTTTTTCTCTGGCCGGTTTAACCGTTCTATTCCAAACCTACGACGACCTGACGGCCGCCGTGGGCAGCTTCTAACCTATTGAGACCCTGGTGGTAGTCGGAAGTCACTGAACACTGAACAAGGTCTCACCCCAACGTTTATGGGCCAACAACACGTCCTCAAGGTTCGTGGTCTTTACAACAACGTCCGGCAAATTTGCGACTTCATTCTGCAGGGCGCAAAACTGTCTGGCCTGGCTGACGGGGCCACGTTTCACATAGAGTTAGCCTGCGACGAAGCCTGCACCAATATCATCGAACACGCCTATGAAGGCGAAGATAGAGGGGACATCGAAGTGAGTTGGCGGGTAAATGGCAATGATTTTGTGATCACCTTTCATGATCACGGCCGTTCCTTCGACCCCGCCAACGTCCCCACACCAGCCATCTCCGAACTCTCTGAAATCCCCGAACCAGAAAACCTGAAAGTGGGCGGTCTGGGCATCCATTTTATGCGCACGTTGATGGACGACATACAGTACATGTTTGATCAGCAAAAAGGCAACACCCTCATCATGATCAAACAGATCAATCACGAGTAAGCGGATGAACATCAGTCAACAACAGTTAGCCAACAGCATCTGGCAAGTTGAAGTTCGTGGCCGGCTGGATCAAAGCCAGACGCCCCACCTGAATGATACACTCATCAAACTACTCAATGAAGAGCAGTACCACCTCATCGTCAACCTGAGTGACGTAAGCTACATCAACAGCGGCGGTTTGCGCTGCCTGGTCAGCGCCTGGCGCAAAGCGCGCGCCCAAAACGGCAACCTCATCTTGTTTGGCCTGAATGATCGCATCTGTGAAATCTTCACTATGATTGGTTTCGACAAAGTATTCCAGATTTACCCAACCCAGGAAGAAGCACTGTCGGCCATGTTGATTTAGGCGGGAATAGTTGGTTGGTTGGTTTGTTATCCTACCAACTAACCAATTAACCAACCTTTGACCCTCGCACATCTGGCTCTAATGGACATGTCATCCTACGTTTTACAGGCAATGGGCGGTCTATCCGGGCCATCGCTGACTTTATTTGTTGTCATCGTCGCCATGACGCTGCTGGGACTCATTGGCGTGCGCCGTTATCGCTCGCGCCAGGCGCTGATGCAGCGTGTGGCCGAATTGGAGGCGCTAAGCGCCGCCGGCCGTTCCATCGTCGCTGCCGAACTGGACCTGATGAGCCTGTGCGTGTTGATCGCCCAGGAATGCGGCCAGGTCATTGACAACAGCAACTTCCAGATTGGCCTGTTCGACGACCATTTTTACGAGATATTATTTTGGATGGTTGACGGCCGTCCTCAAGACACCCCCCGCATCTTCGATCTCAGCGACGAAGGTGGCATCGTCGGTTGGGTGCGGCAGTCTGCCCTCCCTTTGCTGGTGCGCGACTTTCAAAAAGAAATGCCGCGCCTGCCGGCCAGGCCCCGCTACATCACCGATACGCCGCCTCGCTCGGCCATCTTCCTGCCCCTCATCAGCGGTGAAGAAGTGATCGGCGTGATCACTGCGCAAAGTTTACGGCCGTCCCACTTCAGCGAAGAGGATTTGCGCCGCCTGATGATCCTCACCAACCAGGCTGCCGCGGCCATCGCCCATGCCCGCCTGTTCGACCAACAGCGGCAGCGCGCCGCCCAACTAGAGCTGGTAGGCAAGATCGCCCGTGATGTAACCGGCGCCTATGAACTACGCGAAATGTTCGAGAAAATTGTTCAGGCCACCCAAAAAACCTTCAACTTTCATCTGGTCAACATTTTCAGCGTAGACCCGCAAACCGGCGAGGCGGTTATTGAGGCCAGCAGCAACCCCCAGATCGCCAATCTGGACGCTCGCTTGCAACCGGGGCAGGGCATCATCGGCACGGCCGTTGCCCAGCGCCAGACCATCGTCGCCAACAACACCGACGAAGACCCCCGCTACCTGCCAGAAATCAACCAGACAACGGCCGTTCCCCCCACCAAAGCGGAAATCGCCATCCCCTTGCTCGCCGAAGAGCAGGTGATTGGCGTGTTGGATGTGCAAAGTCCGTCGGTCAACGCCTTCACCCACAACGAACAGGTGGTGCTGGCCGCCCTGGCCGCCGAAATCGCCATCGCCATTGAAAAAACGCGCCAGTTAAGCTGGCAGCGCGAACAGGCGTGGCTGACGGCCGCCCAATTGCAAGTGGCCGAAACTGTCGGGCGCAGCGGCGAGCTGGCGGAAATTGTGACGGCCGTTACCCGCATCACCCCCATGCTGCTCGGCCTCTCCTTTTGCGCGGTCCTGTTGTGGGACAAAGAGCAGCAGGCTTATCACGGCGGCGACGTGTTTGGCGCGTCGCGCCAGTTTGGCAGTTGGTTTGCCCAACTCTGGCTGCAAGTTGGCGATTGGGGGGCGTTGGATGCTGTCCACATCGGCCGCGAACCGCTGACGACCACCTCGCCGCCGCCCTGGCCGCGTAAGCTGTTGGGCAAAAAAGAGCAGAACGGCCCCCTGACGCTGACGCTGCTGCCGCTGCATACCGCCAGCGACATATTGGGCATCATGATCATCAGCGATCTGCAAGCGTCCAGCCCGGCAAACGCCTTTTCCCGCCGCTCTGAGCTGCTGCAAATCATCCTCGACACGTCGGCGCGGGCCATCGAAAGCGCCTGCCTGCGCATTGCCCAACAGGAAGAGGCATGGGTCAACGCCGCCCTGCTGCAAACGGCCGAAGCCGTCAACAGCCTGTTCGACCTGAACGAAATCCTGGATACCATCGTGCGCCTGGTTCCCATGTTGGTGGGCGTGGAATCGGCCGTCGTCCTGATCTGGGACCCGGATCGCGAAGCGTTCCGCCCTGGCCCCAGCTATGGCATCTCAGAGATGAGCCTGGGGCTGCTGTCTACGCTGGAATTGGAGCAGAACGAATTTCTGACCACCCATACGCAGGCCGGTACCCTGACACCCCACGCTCCTTATTACACCTTTCCCCTGGCTCCCTGGCTGGCGAAGGTGTTGGGTTCGTCCCACGCCCACGCCTTTCCGTTGAACGCGCGCGGCCAACTGGTCGGCGCGCTGGTGGTGGGCGTGACACAGGCCAGGGAACGGAACCTTTCGCTGCGGCGTATCAGCATTTTGAGCGGAATTGCCCATCAGGCGGCAACGGCCGTTGTCAACAACCAGCTTTACGAACTGGCAGCCGAACGCACTCGGCTGGAGCAGGAACTCAACGTTGCCCGCGAAATCCAGGCCAGTTTGCTGCCCTATGGCAGCCCCAACATCCCCGGCTGCCAGGTCGCCAGCTTTGGTTGGCCGCCCGCCAGGTCAGCGGCGATTTCTACGATTTTATCCGTCTGGAGAACGACCAGTGGGGGATTATCGTCGCCGATGTGGCCGATAAAGGTGTACCGGCAGCGTTGTTCATGGCTCTCAGCCGCACCATTTTACGCACGGTGGCCCTAAACCGGCAGCAAAACCCGGCGCAGGTGCTGATGCGCGCCAACGAAATTTTGGACAACGAGGCGCAGTCGGACTTGTTTGTGACAGTGTTTTATGGCGTCTGGGATGCCAAAACACGGACCCTGACGTATGCCAATGGCGGCCATAACCCACCTTTGTTGTTGAATCGGAACGGCCGTTTTCAACTTCTTAACGGCGTTGGGATGGCCCTGGGTGTTTTGCCCCAAATAACCATCCAACAGCAGTGCATCCATGTGCAGGGCGGCGACACGCTCATCTTCTATACCGATGGCGTCACCGAAGCCATGAACGAAGATTATGATGAATTCGGTTTGGAGCGGCTGCGCATAGCAGCGGCGAACCATCGGAAAAAATCGGCCGCCGACACCGTGCAGGCCATCACCCAGGCCATTCGCCACCATGCTGGCGACACGCCCCAATCCGACGACATTACTCTGGTGGTGATGAAAACCATCTAACATAACTACTAACCGCGGAGGCGCGGAGAACGCAGAGATTTCTCTGGATACACCTCCGCGCTCTCCGCGGTTTAATCCAGACAGGTTTAGTAGTTGCCACCTAACAATAAAAAGCTGACGAGCATTTATACACCCCTTTGGGATTGCACCACGGAGAACACAGAGGATTTACAGGTTTAATCTCCGTGCCTCCGTGGTGGATAGTTACCCTGACGACTCATCAACCTGTCAGGGTTCCGATGGATGATACATGAAAAAAGTGACCCAAGATAAACAACTGCTAACCGCGCCAGCGGCCGACCCCACCCAATTTACCCGCAGCGACACCTGGCGGGTGATGCGCATCATGGGCGAATTTGTCGCCGGGTTCGATGCCCTGGCCGGTTTAGGCCCGGCCATCACCTTGTTTGGCTCGGCGCGTATCGCGCCCGGCCATCCGCTGTATCAGGCGGCCGTAGCCACGGCTCGCTGCCTGGGCGAGGCCGGATTTAACATTATCACCGGCGGCGGACCGGGTATTATGGCCGCCGGGAATGAGGGCGCGCAAGCGGCCGGCGTTACGTCTGTTGGCCTGAACATCGAACTGCCTTTCGAGCAGCAGCTCAACCCGCACGTGGATGTGGCCGTTGATTTCCATTACTTTTTTGTGCGCAAAACGATGCTGGTAAAGTACGCGCAGGGTTTTGTGATTTTCCCCGGCGGTTTTGGTACGCTGGACGAATTGTTTGAATCGCTGACCCTTATCCAGACTGGTAAGGTGGAAAACTTCCCGGTGATTTTGTATGACAGCGCTTACTGGCGCGGCTTGTTGGATTGGCTGAAAGAGATGGTGCTGGGCAACGGCCGTATCTCCCCACCAGACCTCAGCCTGCTCATCCTGGCCGATTCGCCCGCGGAAGTGTGCGCCCATATTCTACGCTGCACCCAGGAGGGACAAGAGCGGCAGCGCCAGGAGCAGGCGGCCCGCGAAGTAACCCGCCAGGTGTATGAGCTTGACGATGGGTCCTGAGCTTGCCGAAGGATTGACGATTGGGGCACTATGAAACCAGAAAAAATCGGCCGTTACGACATTCAAGAAGAAATCGGGCGCGGGGGCATGGCGACCGTCTACCGTGCCTATGATCCGCGCTTTGAACGTCACGTCGCCGTGAAGCTGCTGCCGCGCCAATTTATGCATGACCCCGAATTTCGGGCGCGCTTTAATCGGGAGGCCAAAACCATCGCCGCATTGGAACACCCAGCCATCGTGCCGGTGTATGACTATGGCGAAGATGATGGCGTGTTGTATCTGGTGATGCGCTATATGCCCGGCGGATCGCTGGCCGACCGGTTGGAAGATGGGCCGCTGTCCATCGAAGAATCGGCTGAAATTTTGCAGCGTCTCGGCTCCGCTCTGGACCGCGCCCACAGCGAGGGCATTATCCACCGCGACCTGAAACCCAGCAATATATTGTTTGACCAGTACGGCGATGCTTTTCTGGCCGATTTTGGCATTGTGCGCGTCACCACGTCCGATTCTAACCTGACGGCCAGCGGCAGCCTGGTGGGCACACCCACCTATATGAGTCCAGAGCAGGTGTATGGCGACAAGGAGTTAGACGGCCGTTCCGACATCTATGCGCTCGGCGTTATCCTCTTCCAAATGCTCACCGGCCAGCTTCCCTACGAGGCCGATACCCCGGCCAAAATGATGATGAAACACGTCCTGGAGCCGGTCCCGCAAATCCTCAAAAACCGGCCGGATCTGCCGCCGGAAGCGGAACTGGTTGTCAGCCGGGCGTTGGCCAAAGAGCGCGACGACCGCTTTGCCAATGCCGCTGACCTGAACGCCGCCCTGAGTACGCTGACGCAAAAAAACAAAACGGCCGTTGAAGTTCAGGCACAGTTGGCAACCATGCAAGCGGCCATCGCCCCAGAGTTGGCGGAAAAAAGCGCGCCGGCCAGCGGCACGGCCGTAGATGAACCACCGCCAGAACTGGCCGACGCTGTGGCCGCCGAGGTTTTACGCCAGTCGGCTGACCTGCTGCCGCCCAAAAGCGCCGCCGTTCCTCCCATCACCCCGCCCTACAACCCGGAGCGCACCTTTCCCGTGTGGGCGGCAGTGATGAGCGGCGCGCTGTTTTTGTTGTGTCTTTGCCTGGCTGGGGTGGTGGGACTGCTTGTGAGCAACCGGGACGAGATTCTGGCGGACCTGAACCCCACGCTGGCGGCCGTTTTTGAGGGCACGGCGACGGCCGTTGGTTTCCCCTTGTTGGACCCCGCCGAAGCCGCCGCCGCAACCACCAGGGCCGAATTGGCCGCCACCCGTGAGCAAATTGCCGCAGCAGCGACGGTGACGGCCGCTGCCAATACGCCCACCACCGCACCGGCCAACAGCAGCAGCGCCAATGGGCTGGCGGCCACCCGCGATACTTTGGCGGCCACCCGCGACAGTCTGGCAGCTACCCGCGCCGCCGCGGCTACCCGCGCCGCCGTGGGCACACCCACTGGCAACGACCCCCAGGCTACGCGCGCCAGCCTGGAAGCGACGCGCCTGGCCCTCACCGGAACCAACAGCCTGCCGGCCGTCTATGGTCCACGCTCCGGCGCCCTGGCCCACGAATTGGACAACACCATTGAATCGGTTTATGCCAGCGTGAATCTGCGCAATTTTGTCGCCCAGGCCAGCGTGATCAATCCCTACGACGCGGCCGATAATGGCTGGGATTTTGGCCTGATTTTCCGGCAAACGGCCGTAGACGAAGAACTCCGCCTGGTGGTAGGCTCCGATGGCAAATGGAGCCTGAACAATCGCGCTGGCGACACAGACGACTTCATCCAGGAAGGCAACGTCAGTCAATATCTGGAATTAGCGGCAAACGGCCGTAACCACATCCGCCTCATCGCCACCGAAGACATCGGTTACTTCTTCCTCAACGACCAGTTCATAGACACTCTCGACCTCTCTACCCGTACCGATTTGGGCAACCTGGCCCTGGGAACCGGCTTCTACAGCAGCAATGAACAAGCCGGGGCCACCACACGCTATGAATCCTTTGGCGTGTGGGGCTACGTGCCTACCTATGGCCCCACCAGCGGCGAATTGACCCACGTGCTGGACAACTACATCAAAATGCAGGCTGCCAACGTCGAACTGCGTAACTTTGTGGCTGAGGTGGAATTTAGCAATCCCTACGACGCGGCGACCGGCGGTTGGGATTGGGGCTTTGCTTTCCGCGAAGTGGAGCAAGAATACTGGCTTATTATCTCTTCCGATGGCGAGTGGAACCTGGTGGATCGGCGTCCTGACGATGATTATTTTTTAGAGGATGGGGTTGTGAAAAACCTGGCAGTAGACGAAGAGGCAAGCAACACCCTGACCTTAATTGCCTATGACCAGACCGGCGTATTCTTTCTCAACGGCCAATACATCACCGCCCTTTACCTGGGCGACCGCCTGGATGCGGGTGACGTGGCCGTTGTCGCCGCCTTTTTCGAGGGCAACGAAATCGCCGATACTACCACCGGCTACGAGAACTTCACCATCTGGCCGCTCCCCTGAAATGGGAGCGCGGACGTCCCGTCCGCCCCGGCAGGCGAGACGCCTGCGCTCCCAGAGTTTTCATTCGTAGTGGTGGTGCAGCCCACTCATGAAGTCTCCCCTGAAAATACAGGCCTTGCCGCCAGTTGACTGACAAAATTTACATTCAGCTCAATTGACAACAGATTGGCAGGATTGACGGATTGTTTTCTCGCCCCCCTATCCGCAAATCCTGGGAATCCCTGTCCTGCATACGTCAGGCGATGGTCAAATCAATGCCGCGATCCGGATCGGCCTGGGCCAGCTTAAGGCGCACAAACACCAGCGGCGCGTAATAGGTGATCCAGATGCCGATGACAAAATAGCGGAAAACGCGCAGGGGAAGGGCCAGCCACAAGGGGTCGCTGGGGAAGATGAGGTCTAAACCAACGCGGATGCCCATAGCAACGGCCATGCCAAACAGGTAACGGCCGATACGCAAATACCAACGGCCGTCGCTGCGAAAGCGAATCCGGCTGCCTTCCAACAAAAGACCGACGCCAGCGCCCAACAGCACACCAACGGCCGTTGCCATGCCCTCCATACCGGCCAATTCGGCCACAGGGATATAAGCCGCCCAGGGCACACTCAGGTCTGGCGCGCCAATGAGCAGCCGGATGATGATGTAAACGGCCGTGAATGCCACCGGAACCATCAGCGCCACCATCAGCTTAAAACCTAAAATGCGCCGGCTAAATGCTCTGGCCGCATACTGCTGCCAAAACACAAAGCCCAACAGCACCAGCCCACTCACCAAAAAGCCAACCACCGTGTCATGAATAAAATGCGAACCCAGGTAAATGCGGCTCAAGGCCATCAGAATAATCATCACCACCGCCACCACCCAGGCCCACCAGCGCCGAATCCACCCGGCGATGAACAAATAGGTCAGCGTCGCCAACTGCACATGGCCGCTGGGCACGCCATAGCTGGACTCTTCCCACAACATCAAGTCAGGGTCAAACCAGAACGGCCGTGGGCCTCTTAAGCCATGCTTTAACACTGGATTAAAAGCATTTGTTAATAAAAATAAATAGGCAAATAACGCGCCCACTGGTTTGTTAATAGACCAGTAAATCAATGGAAACAAAGCCAGATAAAATTCTTCCAATCCCAGGGTGCTAATGAACGTAAAAAAGCCGGCAAGCTGCGGATAATTTTCTTGCAGCCAACGGGTTACATTTAGCCCCATCTCTAAAAGTGGGTCCATGTGCGTCCTCCTGCCACGATATAGTTTTATTGTCGCCAAATAGTCAGGACTTTACATAAGCGCCACACCACAAAACGATGATTGGATGTGTGTACGTCCTACTCTTCCCATGTAGATTGTAGCCGCGCATGTTCCATCACGTCAACCAGCGTCAGCAATTGGATTTATTACCGCCCAACGCGCGATAACCAGAGGCGACATTTGTTTTCGCTGAGAGTTTGGCCCGTAATGCCGTCTAGTTGGTTCCCGGCGGTTGCGCCCTGAGCGGGGCGGTTTATAATCTATTGATGAACCTGACTGGAGGGTGTTTATGTCTGCAAGAATTTTAGTCGTTGAAGATGAAGATCGTATTCGCCAATTTTTACAACGTGGCCTGACATTTGAAGGCTACCGCGTAGATGCTGCCGCCGATGGGCAAACTGGCCTGGAACTGGCGCGGGAAAATCCGCCCGACCTGGTGCTGCTAGACCTGATGTTGCCCGGCATGAATGGGCTGGAAGTTTGCCGCCGTATCCGCGCTGCCAGCGAAGTCCCCATTCTGATGCTCACCGCCAAAGAGACCATCGAAGACCGCGTCGTTGGCCTGGATGCCGGCGCCGACGATTACCTGGTAAAACCATTTGCTTTTGACGAATTGGTAGCCCGCGTGCGCGCCCTGCTGCGCCGGGCGCAGCCCACCAAGCCCCAGGTCTACCGCTTTGCCGACCTGGAGTTAGACACCGGCACGCGCCAGGGCAAACGGGGCGAGCGCAACTTTGACCTGACGGCCAAAGAGTATGAACTGCTGGAGTTGTTCATGCGCCACCCGCGCCAGGTCCTCACCCGTGAAGTCATTTTCGACCGCGTTTGGAACTATGACTTTGGCGGCGAAAGCAACATCATCGAAGTTTACGTGCGTTATTTGCGCCAAAAAACCGAGACCGACGGCCAGACCCGTCTCATTCATACGGTGCGTGGCATCGGTTACGTTTTGCGCGAAGAAGCCTGATACAGATACACCCTTGTCCATCCAAAACCGCCTTCTCCTGATCTATACGATCATCTTTTCTGGCGCCTTTGTCCTGTTTGCGATGATCGTTTATTTTCTGCCCAGCAACCGGATTCTGGCGGAAGTGGATTCGGGCCTGCAAGCCCTGAGCGCGGAGATCGTAAGCGCCAGCCTGATAACCGATAGGCTGGGAAACCTCCTGGTGGCTATCCCCAATGACCTGGCAACCTTTGAGACTGCTTCTACCTTTTTGCTTATTACTGATAAGCAGGGAACCGTTGTGGCGCAGTCCAATAATCTAGCGGGATTTGATGACTTGCTGGACCCGGACACGCTGGGCGATGAGCCGATCTTCAGCCTGAGCCAACGGGACAACACGTCGCTGCGCGTTTTTACGAGACCGTTATATCTGAATAACAACCCTGATCTGGGCATTGTTGGCTATTTGCAGGTAGCGCGCCTGTTAAATACCTACACCAGTTTTAACCGGCTGTTGGCTGTGGCGCTGCTGGTTGGGTTTGCGGCGGCCACCGGCTCGTTGTTCCTGGCGGTTTGGCTGACGCCAGGCTTGTTCCGGCCGTTGGACGATATTGCCACCGTCGCCAACCAGATTTCCCGCGCCGATGACCTGAGCCTGCGCGTGCCTCATTCTGACCGCATTGACGAGATTGGGGTATTGGCCCGCGCCCTGAACGAGACGTTGGAGCGCCTGGAACGGCTTTTCCAGACGCAGCAGCGGCTCATGGCCGACGTGTCGCATGAACTGCGAACTCCGTTGACGGCTATTCGCGGCAACGTGGATTTGATGCGGCGCATGGGGGATGGCGATCCGGAATCGTTAGAGATTATCCAGGAAGAAGTGGACCGCCTGACCCGGCTGGTGGGCGACCTGACATTGCTGGCGCGCGCCGATGCCGGCGGTCTGCCGCTAACCCTGAAACCGGTTGAATTGGATAATTTGCTGTTTGAGGTGTACCGACAGGTCAGTCTGCTGGGTAAGCCGGTGGATGTGGTTGTTACTGAGGTGGATCAGGTCTGCGTGAATGGCGACCCGGACAGATTGAAGCAGCTGCTGCTGAATCTGGTAGAGAACGGCATGAAATACACACCCAAAGGTGGCCGGGTGACGGTAAACCTGTCGCAAGCCGACGGTTGGGCGCAAATGACGGTTAGCGATAATGGCGTGGGCATTCCGCCCGAAGATTTACCGTTTATTTTTGATCGTTTTTACCGGGTGGATAAGGCGCGTAACCGGTCGCAGGGTGGCTCTGGATTGGGTCTGGCGATTGCCAAATGGGTGGCGCAGGCGCATGGTGGGGACATCTACGTGGACAGTGAAGTGAATATGGGCACGACGTTTACGGTGGCGCTGCCTGTGTTGGAAAAAGTTAACAAAGTGGAGGAAGTGCGGGCGGAAAACGGCCGTACCCTTTCCAGTTTACGTCTGCTTGGCTCCTCCCGTCGCAAAGAAAAATAGGGCGAATGAAAGGAACTTCCCCTCCCATTCGCCCTGCCGGCCCCGTGAGCTTATCCACGACGGCGAATTAACAAGAGGACGCCCAGGCCGATAAGGAACAGCGGCCAAAACGCTCCGGCCAGCCAACCCGTCCAACCCAACTGCTGCAACAAAAAGAACGCCCCCAGCATGATAAAAACCATGCCAACGGTAGCCGGACGGCCGTACCGGTTGGCCCCCTCGCTGACTGTTTGTTTCAGCTCTTTGATGTTATCTTGCAGCACCTCGGCGTCAGACGCATCGGCCGTTGCTTCACGCGGCATCACCACCCATAAGATGAGGTATAAGGGGAAGCCAATGCCGCTGGCGACGAACAACGCGACAAAAGCCAGACGCACCAGCACCGGATCTATGTCCAGGTAAGCAGCCAGACCGCCGCAGATACCGGCGACCATCTTATCGCTTTCACTGCGCGTTAATTTGTTTTGAGACATGATAAACCTCCAATACATCTTGTAACTTAAACGCCATTTCTGGCGCTGTTGTGGCACTATACGGGAGTAAAATTTGAAAGTTGCGCCGCCTATGTTCCGCTGACAGTTTGCCGCCAACTACATGAGAGTCCCCTGAACCACGCCCGGCATGGCTGACGACCCGACCTATTTTTGCTATACTGGCTTGTTGAGGTTTAGAGTTTGTATGTCATTTTCTTTTTTGTGGAAACAACGCGCTGCGCGCCTGATGGCCTGGCCGGCGCTGCAATGGTTGATGCGCCGAGGCATGGCTATTGTGGGCCACTTTGTGGCCCACAAACGTCCGGTTGGCGTTGGTATGGTGGCGCTGGATGAAGACGGCCGTATTCTGCTGCTGCACCCTGTAGTCCACCCATGCTTCCCCTGGGGGCTGCCCGGCGGTTGGCTCAACCGCCGCGAATCTCCCCAGGCAAACACACCCCTATGAACAAGAACTCATCACCCGGACTAGGGCAATGGATCACCGTCTCACTGCTGCTGGCGGTGACCCTTTTCCTCCTGGTTAAACTATACCAATACGCCGGCGCGCGCGGCTATTACCCCACCGGCCTCACCGTCGCCGGCATCAATGTGGGCGGTATGACCCGCGACGAGGCCGGCGACATTTTGAACAACCGGTATCTGGACGCTCCCGTTCTCATCTACCACAATGCCGATTCTTTTGAAATAAGCCCCACCCGCACCGAATTTACGCTGGACCTGGAAGCGATGCTCAGTCAGGCTGATTATCAGCGCTTCCAGCAAGATTTTTGGGCCGGATTTTGGGGCTTTTTGTGGGGACGGCCGGTGGAAGTGGAACCCGTGCCCCTCTATGCGACCCATAACCGGGAAGCCCTGCGCGAGCTGCTTAAGGACATTGCCGGCCTTACAGACAAACCGGCGCAGCCGCCGCAGCCCGTGCCCACCAGCCTCAGCTTTCAGTATGGCGAATCTGGCACCAGTACCAACATCGAAGCCAGCTTCGACGATGTGGAAGCGGCGCTTTACCGGCCATCCAGCCGCGAAGCCCATCTGGTTGTTGAACCGTTGCAGCCCAAACGGCCGGAAATCAACCTGCTCACCCGCCTGCTCGTCAATTACATGCAAGAGTATGAACAAACCACCGGTGGGGCGGCGGCCATTTTCATTTACGACCTTAAAACAGGCGAGGAAGTGTCCATCAACGCCGACATGCCCTTGTCTGGCCTGGACATCTTGCGCATACCGATTGTTCTGGAACTGTATCGTCAATTGGACAACGTGCCCACGCTGGCCCAGCGCCAGCTTATCTCCGATACATTAATTGTTCAGCCAGACCCCGCCAGCGCCAATCAGTTACTCGCCATTATCGCCGGAACCGACGACCCTTACCTGGGAGCCAGCAAGGTGACGGAATTGATGCAGCGCCTGGGTTTGGTAAACACATATCTGCTCACCCCCTTTGCGGCGGATCCGCGGGCGGGGCAACGGCCGTTATCCACCCCCGCCAACTCCACCGAAATCCTACGCGCCAATCCTGATCTTTACCGCCAGTTCACCGCCGAAGACATCGGCATGTTATTGGCCCACCTCTATTACTGCGCCCAGGGGCAGGGCGGCGCATTTTCCGCCCTGTTCCAAGACGAAATCAGCCAGGACGAATGCCAGCAAATGCTCGATTACATGGCGCAAAATCGCATTGAAAGCCTGCTGGAGAGCGGCGTTCCGCCCACCGTGCCCGTCGCCCACCGTCATGGCTGGATTAGCGATACTCACGGCGACGCCGGCATCGTCTTTTCGCCCGGCGGCGATTATGTTATCGTCGAACTGCTGTATAAACCCAACTGGTTGGAATGGGAGGTCAGTTCGCCACTGCTGGCGAATATCTCCCGCGCCGCCTACAATTTCTTTAACTTCGATAATCCTTATCTGACAGATGCGCGAGCCAACTAGTACCAGTAATCGGTGTTCCGTAATCGGTATTCCGTAGGGCGCTGCCTCTGGCAAATGCCAACGGAAAACGGACTTCGGTTTACGGCTACCAGGCGCGCCCCAAACCACCATGTTAAAAAAGCTGCAACGATTTTTATTTCTGCTGCTCCTCTTGGTAAGTGGGCTGTACCTGCTTTATCAGGCATTCTTGTATATGCAGGGCCGCGAAAACATGCCTCCCGGCATGGTAATGGCTGGCGTAAACGTGGGCAAACTGACGGCCGAGGAAACGGCCGTTGCCCTACAAGACCACTACTACACCCCCATCCGCCTCAGCTATCGCCAGGAAATTGTGGAGTTGGAACCGCAGATGGCTGGTTTTACCCTGGACATGGACGCGATGATGGCCGAAGCCGAGGCTTATGTCAGCCAGCAAGATATGTGGCAGGGGTATTTGCGCTTCCTGGTGGGGCGCACCATGGAACCCATCACCATTGAGCTGCAAGCCACCCACGACCGGGCGGCCCTGCAGGAACGCCTGCAAACCGTAGCCGCTTTCCTGGACAAACCGGCCCAACCACCCCAACTCAATACAACCACCGGGACCTACGAGATGGGCAAGCCGGGCTACGCCACCAATGTGGCCGCCAGTTTGCCGGCCATCGAACAAGCTCTCTACGAGCCACAAAACCGCCAGGTGGAACTGGTCGTCGAAGACCAGGAAGCGCCAGGATTCGACATCTCGTTTCTGCAAAACAACATCCAAAAGCAAGTAGATGCCTTCAGCGGCGTTAGCAGTGTGTTTATCATGGATTTACAGACAGGCGAGGAAATCTCGATCAATGGCGACATCGCCATTTCCGGCCTGAGCATCCTGAAAATCGCCATTTTTTTGGAAGCGTATCGCGCGTTGGATGGCCCACCCAACGACTATGTGCAGGGGCTTTTTTACGATACGGCCGTGCAGTCCAGCAACTTTGGCGCCAACCTGCTGCTCCATGAAATCGCCGGAGAATACAACACCTACAAAGGGGCAGACATCCTCACCGCCTCCATGAAACGCCTCGGTCTGGTCAATACCTTCATGGCCGTGCCCTACGACGCCGCAGCTCCCACTACTCGTCCGACCACTTACGTCACCCCGGCCAACTCCCGCACGGATTTACTCATGATCCCCGACACAGCCATGCAGACCACCGCCGAAGAAATCGGCTCGCTGCTTTCGATGCTCTACTACTGCGCCAAAGGCGGCGGCGCGTTGATGGCTGTGTACCCCGGCGAGGTGACAGCCCAGGAATGCCAGGCCATTCTAGACCTGATGGTCCTCAACGAAGAAGGCAACCTGATCCGCTTCGGCGTGCCCGAAAACGTGCCCGTCTCCCACAAGCATGGTTGGGACCTGGTGACGCACGGCGACGCCGGCATTGTTTTCTCCCCTGGCGGCGATTATGTGATTGTGGAATACCTTTCGCTGGGAGCTGGTAACACCGGCAACTGGTTGGACCACGAAATCAGCTTCCCGATTTTGCGCGAGATTTCGCGGGCGGTTTACAATTACTTTAACTACGAAAACCCTAACCTGGAAGACCCGATTGACCGTTCACTGCGTGAAGCGGCCGTCCGTGAAGCCGCCGAAGCCGCCGCTGCCCAGGCCGCCGAAGAACAACCCGACGCCGAAGCAACGGCCGTGCCCGATCCCAACGCCGCTATAGACCCACCGGCGGCGCAAACCAACAATTAACCCCATCACAAAGAGGTGACTTCATGGAATATCGTCGTTTGGGCCGCACCGGCCTCAAAGTATCCACTATCTGCCTGGGAACCATGCAATTTGGCTGGTCCACCGACGCATCCGGCGCTTTTGCCATATTGGACGAGGCCATTACTCAGGGCATCAACTTCATAGACACGGCCGACGTTTATTCCCGTTGGGTAGATGGCAACGACGGCGGCGTCAGCGAGCAGATTATTGGCGATTGGCTGCGCCAGAGCAGCGTCCGCCGCCAGGATGTGATTCTGGCGACCAAAGTGCGCGGCCGCATGGGCGATGGCCCTAACGACGAAGGCTTGTCGCGCCAACACATCCTCAACGCCGCCGCCGACAGCCTGCGACGGCTGCAAACCGACTACATAGACCTGTACCAGGTCCATTGGCCCGACGAGGAAACGCCGCTGGACGAAACCCTCCAGGCGCTTACCGACCTGGTGCGTGATGGCAAGGTCCGTTACATTGGCTGCTCCAACTACCCCGCCTGGCTGCTGACCAAATCTTTGTGGATCAGCGACGTGAAGAACCTGGCCCGTTTCGACAGTTTGCAGCCCCATTACAGCCTGGTCCACCGCGCCGAATTTGAACGGGAATTGCAGCCGTTATGCCTGGATCAGGGCATTGGCGTCATCCCCTACAGCCCGCTGGCCGGCGGCTTCCTCACCGGCAAATATCGCCGGGACACGCCGCTGCCGCAGTCGGTGCGCGCCGGTGGGGTGCAGTCGCGGTACATGAATGAACAGGGATTTACGGCCGTAGACAAACTGGCTGAATCAGGCGCCGCCCACAATGCCACGGTGGCCCAAATGGCGATTGCCTGGGTGTTGGCCAACCCGGCCGTCACCTCGGCGATTATCGGAGCCAATTCCATTGCCCAACTGGTAGATACGCTGGGGGGCACGGTCGTTGCCCTTCACCCGGACGAAAAAGCGGCTTTAGACGCCACTACCGCCTGGAAATAGATCACCTGATAAGTGTGTCCAGAGAAATCTTCGCCCAATTTGTAGAATGATTTTCCGGATTACGGCGTAAATTTGTAAAAAAGGGCATGGTTCATCAAGCGAAACATCTTCTTTACAAATTTACGCTGAATTGTCATGCTGAGCGGAGTCTTCGGAGCGAAGCATCCCGCTCCCAGCAGAGGAGGGGGATGCTTCGGGGGACCTCAGCATGACGCGCTTTCTTGCCAAATTTGTAAAGCACATATCGCCTGGAATAAATCATGCCTAAAAAAGATGTTCTGCTCAATGAACCAAGCCCCGATGGCTAATCGGCGGGATACATGCTTTCGATGTGCGCCGCGTATTTTTGGGCGACGACCTTGCGTTTGATTTTCTGCGTAGGCGTCAGTTCGCCGGTTTCCTGGGAGAAGGAGGCGGGCAGCAGCGTGAAGGCTTTGACCCGCTCATAATTCGCCAGCTCTTGTGACGCGGCCTCGATACGCTGGCGGTAAAAGGCGATAACGTCTGGATGCTGCACCAGATCAGACACGGCCGTAAAGGCGATGCCTTGCGCCTGGGCGTACTGCTCCAAAGCGACAAAGTTGGGCACAACCAGGGCGCTGATGAATTTGCGCCGGTCGCCAATGGCGATGAACTGCTCGATGTAATGGTCTTTGGCAAGGGCCGTTTCAATCCGCTGCGGCGCAATGTTCTTCCCCCCCGACGTAATAATTAAATCCTTGATGCGGTCGGTGATGCGCAAAAAGCCGTCAGCGTCAAATTCACCCACGTCGCCGGTGCGGAACCAGCCATCCACAAACGCTTCGGCCGTGGCTTCTGGTTTGTTGTAATAGCCCTGCGTCACGCTGGGGCTTTTGACCAAAATCTCGCCATCCACGCCAAATTTCACCTGGCAGTCGGGAATGGGCCGGCCGCCTGTGCCAAATTTGAACGCTTTGGGCGTGTTAAATGTCACCATCGGCGACGTTTCCGTCAGCCCATACCCCTCACAGACCAACAGCCCGGCGGCAAAGAAAAATTCCTCAATCTCCCGCGCCAGCGGCGCGCCGCCGGCCGAAAAGAAATTCTTGGAGCCTCCCACCACGTCCCGAACCTTACTCAGGACCAGGCGGTCGGCCAGACGATGCTGCGCCGCCAGCCAGACGCCCACCGGCCGGTTATCCTTCAGCCGGTACTGATAGTCGCTGCCTACGCGGATGGCCCAATGAAACAATCTCTTCTTGACGGCCGAGCCTCGTTCCAAACCGGCGTAAGCGGCGGCATAGATTTTCTCGTAGAGGCGCGGCACGCTGACCATGACGGTGGGGCGCACCTCTTGCATTGTCTCAATCACCGCTTTGGGATTCGCCAGATAGTAGTTGACGGCGCCGGTTTTGAAGATGAAATAGGACCAGGTTCGCTCGTAGACGTGCGTCAGCGGCAGGAAGCACAGCGAGCGGTCGCCGGGACCAACAGTAAACTGCCCATCCATGGCCTTAAATTGATGGTAGATATTGGCGTGGGTGAGCATCACGCCCTTTGGTTCGCCGGTAGTGCCGGAGGTGTAGATGATGGTCGCCAGATCGTCGGCGGAGGCGGCGGACAATCGGGCTTCAATCTCCGGGCTGCTGGCTGGATCGGCGCCAAGCTGCAAAAATTGGCTGAAATGCAAGGAACGTTCACCTTGCAGTTTGGTGGTTTCGTCAAAGGAGATGATGGTTTGCAGGCTGGGTGAACGCTCGATGATGGCTTGAACTTTGTCGTAATGTTCCTGCCCACCGGTGAAGAGAATGGTGATGGCCGCTTCGTCTATGATGTAGGCGGCCTGGTGTTTGGTGTTGGTGGCGTAAATCGGCACACAAACGCCGCCCACGCTGAGAATGCCAAAATCGGCCAAGGCCCATTCTGGCCGGTTTTCGGCGAAAATACCGATGCGTGCGCCGGGCTGCACGCCCAGAGCCAGCAAGGCGCGGGCGATGGTATTTGTGGTTTCGCCCATCGTCTGATAGCTGATGGTTTGCCATTGCCCCCCTTGTTGGTAACGCATGGCGGGTTCGGCGGCGTAGGTTTGCGCACTTTGGCGTATGACAACAGCCAGGTGTTGGTTGTCCATATTTTCTCCTTTGGCGAAGGACCAAGTCTTATGCGGGAGTATGGCAGAAATGGCGAGATTGCATAGTGACAAACGTCATATCATGGGGGAAGAAAAACGGCCGTCTCCTGTCCGGGAACGGCCGTTAAGCGTCGTCGTCCACCACATCAGGCAGCGAAAACCGCAGCGGCCATCACTCTGGGGCTTTGGGAACCACAAATGCCGCCTGCTTGTCGGCGTCTTTTTCGTATTCCTTCTTTTGATTGCCCGTCCAGCTTTCAAAGCCGATGGCCCCGGATTCTTTCTCATTTTTGTCTTCTTCGGCGTTGTAAAAGACGAGGTAGGTCAACTGCTTCAAGGCGATAAAATCGGCCGACCGGTCCAGGGAGATGGTGCGATAAAAACGGCCGCGCCAGGTTCCGCTGTTCAGGTAAAGGACATCACGGCCCTCTACCACATCCAGCGGGCGCATCACTGGCATATGGGTGTGCCCGTACACCACAAAGCGGGTGGCGCTGTCCGGCCGTTTCCATTCTTCTTCATAAAAAGCGCCCTTTGTATAGCTGTCTACTGGGTCCTCGCTCATGCGCCGTTCAATGCTGGGCAGCAGCAGGCGCAGCAGCCTGTTGGAATCGGTCACGCGGGTCAACATTTCAATGACTTCGTTGAAGGGCGTGCGGCTAAAGAAGCGCAGCAGTTCGTCTACGCGGGTATTTGGGTTGCGCCAGTTCTTAACAAATTCCAGGTCGAACAGGTTATTGACGACAGTGTCCAGGGTTTTGTCCAGTGCTTCTAACACTGTGGGGTCATCCACCTGCCTCATTTTGGAGTAGAACCATTCCATCATGCGGCCTAACGGCCGTACATTGTCAATATCCTGCATCGCCATTACTAGCTCATCGCTGACAGTCGGGTATTCCGCTTGCAGCAGCCGCAGCGTGTGCGGCAAATTGACGGCAAACTCGGTGGCGATCACATCGCCAATGGGAACCTGCAAATGGTCTTCGCGGCCGTAGTTGGGCGAGCCGTTGTAATTGTAAACGTCATACTGATGGCCGTGCCGGGCAAATACGCCATAGGCGCTGTCCCTAAATTCATAGGGATACCACCATTCCATGCCATCCAAAATTTGCACCGTGTTGCCGTTCACCGTCAGGCCCAACATCTTGCGCAGTTCGTCACGCAGAGAGGGGTAGAGGTTGATCAGGCGGTCGTGGTTGCCCACCACAAAAATAATCTGCACCGGTATCGCGCGCCCCACCTCATCGTGGATGATTTTGTGGAAGTTGCGGAAAATTCAAACGTGGCCCAATTCTGGTAGAGGATGCTGTTTTTCGGCACATCGGCGCGGCGGTCGGAGTCCGGGAAGCGGCCCAAAATGTCCAGGCAGCGCCGCTCTGTGCGGCTGCCCAGGCGCGGGTTGGGAATGTCGCGCAGGGCGTTGGCCCCCCACGGCCGATCTTCAGGCGCTTCCTCGAACCATTGTTCGGAACGGATCAGGTCCGGGATATCGCCCAACAGCAAGAGCTTCATCTCGGTGGCCTTGTTTTTCCGGGCCAGCGAGATGATCTTGGAAATGAACACCTGCTCGAAGGCTTTGGCCGGCAGGTTGTGGTCGCCGGCGGTGGCGTCTACAAAATGTAAATCGCTGATGACGACTAGCATGGGAACCTCGCTTGAAAATAGAGGCGTCAAATCTTAAAGATTTGACACCTCTAAACCAGTTCATTTCAGATATTTCTCAAACCAGCGCAGGATGTGGTTCAGGCGGACGATGCGGCGGTCGGTGCGGCCGACGCGGGAGAGGCCGTGCGGTTCGTCGGGGAACAGCACCAGTTCGGTGTCTACGCCCAGCCGTTTCAGGGCCACAAAAACTTGTTCCCCTTGCTCCTGGGCGACGCGGTAATCGGCCTGACTGTGGATGACGAGGGTAGGCGTCTGGGCATTGCCGATGTATTTCATGGGCGACAGCCGCCAATACTGTTCCAGGTTGTCGAAGGGGGGTTTGTCCTGGCCGATGGTCTGTTGGAAGGCCCAGTTGAAATCGCTGGACCCCCACATGCTGACCAGGTTATTCACGCTGCGTTGGGTAACGGCCGCTTTAAACCGCTGCGTGCGCCCAATGATCATGCTGGTCATGTAGCCGCCGTAGCTGCCACCGGTGACGCCCATGCGGTTGACGTCTATGTAGGACTGCCCGGCCATGTAGTCGGTCCAGGCCATCACGTCGTCATAATCTACCGTGCCCCAATTGTGCCAGATGGCCTTGCTGTGTTCATCGCCATACCCCTGCCCGCCGCGTGGGTTGCTGAAATAAACCACGTAGCCGTGGGCGGCCAGGAAGAAAAATTCGTGCATGAAGGCGTTGCCATACTGCACCTGCGGCCCGCCGTGAATTTGCAGGATGGATGGGTAAGTCTGCGCCGGGTCGAAATCGGGCGGGAACAAAATCCAGCCGTGCAGGTCGTAGCCATCATACGCTTTGAACCACACTTCTTCGATCTGGCCCAGGTGCAGCCGTTTGAGCCAGTTCTCGTTGAAGCGGCTGAGTTGGCGGGAACGGCCGTTTTCCCTATCCCAGACATACAGTTCACCCGGCCGGGTCATGGTGTTAAGTACGTAGGCCATTTTCTGCTGGGCGGCGTCCCAGGTGTAAGGGCCAAGCTGGCCGGGATCGGGCAGCAGCCGTTCGATGGCCGGTTGGCCGTCCAGCGTGGCGCGGTAGAGGGCGGTGTCGCCGTGGCGCGAAGCCTGGAAGAAGATAGATTGGCCGTCGTTGGCCCAGGTGGGTGGCATTTGCACGCCGCCGGCCATGTCGCCGCTGGTCACATCTACGCAGTGCAAGTCGGCGGCGGCGGTGAGGTTGCGCGCCGGTGCGCCGTCCACGTCGGAGCCAACGATCCAAAGGCTTACGTTGCGCCACCATTGGCCTTCGCCGTCCACACCCAGGTAGGCCAGGGCACGGCCGTCTGGCGAATAAGCCAGCGCGCCCAACGGTCCGACCGGGGTGGGGATGAGCCGCATCTCGCCCCCCTCGGCCGGGATGACATACACGTCGTCGCGGTCGGGCGTCTGGTCGGGGTCGGGCTGGCGGTTGGAGGTAAAGGCGATGAAACGGCCGTCTGGCGACCAGACCGGGTTCACTTCGTCATGGTTCTCGCTGTCGGTTAGTTGGGTGGCTTTGCCATTTTGGGCATCAATGGTCCAGATGTGCCAGCGCTCGTCGGGCAGGTAGCCTTCGCCGTCCATCTTAAAAAAGGTGCGGCTGGTCACGTGGCGGGCGACGACGCCTAATTTTTTCTTTTGCTCATCGCTCTCCCGTTCCAGGGCGGCTTTGTCCGGTTTGCGGAAGGTGCACAACAGGCGACGGCCGTCGGGCGACCAATCCAGGCTGCCAAACTGCCCTTTCAGGCTGGTTAACGGCCGGGCCTCGCCGCCGTTCACCGGGATGAGATACACCTGCATCTGCCTTTCATTCTGGCGATTGGAGAGGAAAGCAATGGTACGGCCGTCGGGCGACCAGCGCGGCGATGTATCTACCTGGTCGCCATAGGTGAACTGCTGCGGGCGACCCGGTCCGGTGGGGGCCAACCACAAATTGCTGAATTTCTTTTCGGTTTTGGGGTCAATGCGCTGCACGGCGGTGATGACGGCACGGCCGTCAGGGGCAATGCGCGCATCGGTGATCAGGTTGAAACGGTACAAATCTTCGGCGGTCAAATGACGTTTGGGTTTTGTGGGCATACATTCCTCCAATGGGATTCGATAATCATCTAACACCGCAATGGTAACGCATGAATGGCCTGTCTGGCAAACAACAAAGGCGTCAGGGCGGGTTCAGCCAGCCACGCGCCAGCGCCAACAGCATCAGGGCAATGGCCGCAAGGGTAAACGTGGCCGTGCCGCCAAACATCACCATACCGCCCCAGCGATCAAACACGTAGCCGGTGATGGCGCTGCTAAACAACGGGGCCAGCCCCACAAAACAGGCGCCCATGATCGCCTGGGCGGTGGATTTCCAGGCGTCGGGCGTGCGCTGGTTGATGAGGTGAACAATGGTTACAAAAAACAGACCATACCCCACCCCCTTCAGCGTGGAGACGGCCAACAAAGCGTTGGGGGTGCGCGAAAGGGCGAATCCATAGACGGACACGGCAATAACCACCATCGCCAGCAGCAGCGTCCAGGGGGCGCCCAGACGGCGCATGATACGGGCGCTGCTCAGCATGATCGGCACTTCGGCCAGCGCCGACAGACCAAACATCCACCCGACGCTGCTGCGCGAACCACCCAGTTCGGTCATAAAAATGCCGCCAAAGATAAAGGTCGAAATTAACGAGACGCCAGTTAGGAAGGCGACGACAAACAACGTTAACAGGCCTGGCTCGCGCAGCAGCAGCCAGGCGGAACCGGCTGGCTGGCGGTCGCCGACCGGTTTTTCTTCCAGGTACATGATGAGCAAAACACAGGGAACGGCCGTTGCCGCCGCCACCCAAAACATCGGCGCGTAGCCCAACTGCTGCCAGGCCAGGCCACAAATGATCGAGACCAACGCAAATCCCAAAGAACCCCACAGGCGCATCGCCCCGAAACTGAGGTGATGGGTGACGGCCATTTCGGCCACCAGGCCATCGCCAATCGGGCTGGTTGGGCTGCGAAAAATCGCCAACAAAGCCATCACCGGGAAAAAGCCAAAGAAGCTTTGCGGCCAGCGCAGCAGCAGCAGCGCCACAATCCAGCCAATCAGGGATATTTGCAGCAAGCGCAAACGCCAGCCGCGTCTGTCGGCCAGCGCCGAAAGGAAAGGCCCCAAAATGAGCGCCGCCAGGGGATTAAACACGGCCAATATGCCAACTTCTAATCCGCTCAGGCCGCGTGTGTCGGACAGGTAGACGTTTAGAAAGGGGTCGTAAACGGCAACAAAACTCCAATAGAACCAATAAAAGAGAGAACCCAGACTCGCAGGAGCCAGGGAAAGCCCATAGAAGCGGCGTGCAGACATTAATTCGTTTGCTCCAAAAGGGGGGATAAAAGTGACTTTAGGGTTGGTCCGATTGTGGCAGAGTAAAAAAGAAGGTACTCCCCTGGCCGGGTTTGCTTTCTACGCCGACGCTGCCGCCTAATTTTTGGATGATTCGCTGGACGACCGACAGGCCCAGCCCATGACCTTCAACCTTGCGCGGTTCCAGTCGTTCAAACGGCGTAAACAGCCGCCGGACATCGGCGGCGGAAATTCCCCCGCCGTTATCGCGCACCCAAAAACGGATGAGGTTATCGGGCTGGATGGTTGCGCCGAGTTCCAAACAGGGGGGACGGCCGCCATATTTGACGCCATTGCTGATGTAGTTGGCCCACACTTCTTCAACCCAGGGGGCATAACCAACGGCCGTCGGCCATTGCTCCGGGTATCTGATTTCTACCTGGTTGGTTTCGATGAGAAAGTCCAGCCGTTTGCATGTTTCGCGGATAATTCTTTGCATGTCCAGCGGCGCCACCACCACTTGTTGTTGGCGAATACCGGCCAATAGGAGCAGCTCTTCAATGATGCGGTTCATCTTCATGCCCGATTCCAAGATGCGCTCCAGATGGTGGCGGCCGCGATCTTCCATTTCGTCGCTGAAATACTTCTGTACCAGTTCGGTGTAACCGACAATCGCCGCCAGCGGGTTTTTCAGGTCGTGGGCGACGGTGTGGGCAAAGGCGTCTAGTTCCTCGTTGCGGGCTTGTAATTCGGCGGTGTATTCTTGCAGACGTTGGCGCTCGATTTCTAGCTGCCGCAAATTGGCGTATTCCTGGCCGCGCAGCCGTTTTTTCTCCAGGGCAGCGTTCAGGCGGGCATTGAACAAGATGGGGTTGAACGGTTTGATAAGGTAATCTTCGGCCCCCATTTCGATGCAGCGCACGGCGTTGTCCAATTCGTCCTGCGCGGAAATGACGATGACCGGCAGGTTGATGAGCCAGTTGTGGTCTTTCATTGCCTGCAACACCTGGAAGCCGTTCATTTCGGGCATCACGATGTCTAGCAGCATGAGGTCGTAACGGCCGTTCATCACCGCGTCTAGCGCTTCACGGCCGTTGCCCGCCTCTGTGGTCGCATGCCCTTGCTGCTGCAAGACGTGGGCCATTTTCAGCCGATTCAGGCGATTGTCATCAACGATGAGGATGTGTCCTTGCGGCTTTTCAGGCATAATCGTCATTTTTTCAGACCGATATTCAGTTTTCAGCCCGTGTTTTCCAGAGATAACGCTGACTCAAAACTGGTCACTGAATACTGGTCACTGAATACTGGTCACTGACTACTAATTACGATTACTGATTACGATAACTACTGCTGCCCTGTCTCCAGGGCTTGCAGAGCGGCGGCGGCCGGTTGATAAGCGGCGTCAATTTTTTCGATCAGATCCAGACTTTGCGTCAGGTGACCGGATTTTGCCATAGTTTCCAATTCTCGGCATAAATTGACCAGGGCTGTCGCGCCAAACTCGGCGCTGTTGCCTCTGAGGCTGTGGGCAGCCATGCGCAAGGCCGCGGCGTCATGGCGCACAGCCGCCTGGCGAAGGCGGTCAATCAGAATGGGGGCGTCGTGCAGGTATACATGGATCATCTCGGCCATGAATTTGGCGTCGCCGCCAATAGACTGGTTCAGATTCGCCAGGGCAGCGGGATTGAGCACGGCCGTTTCCTCTGGTGTATGTCTGGCGGCGACGGCCGTATCTTCGTCCGGCCGGGGTGGGCAGGCCAGCAGCACCGTCACCAACGCTTCCAGGCGCAGCGGCTTCCCCAGATAGTCATTCATGCCGGCCGCCAGACAGGCCGCTTGTTCTTCGGCCGTTGTATTGGCGGTCAGGGCGACAATGCGCGGTTGGCGGTCGGCGGGCAGCCGGCGGCGAATGGCTTGCGTGGCCTCCAGTCCATCCATTTCTGGCATCTGCACATCCATCAAAACGAGATCATACGGCCGTTGGCGCAGCCGGGCGACCACCTGTAACCCATTTTCCGCCAAATCTGGGGCATAACCCAGGCGCTGCAAGACGGTCATCATCAATTTCTGATTGCTCGGCGTGTCTTCGGCCAACAATATGTGCAGGGGATGGCGGCGGCCCATGTTTGGGTCGAACTGCGCTTCGGTTGGCGCGGATGACCGCTGCTCCGCCGCAAAGCCACCTGTGAACAAATCGGTGAGGACAGCATGTAGCTGTTGGTAATTCACCGGGCGGCTCAGGGCGGCAGCCCATACCTTGCTGCCGCTAAAGGGCTGCGGCCGACCAGCCGGGTACAACAACACCAGCGGCGGCGTTTGTACATCCATCGCCTGCCTGACCTGCTGCGCCACAGCCAGACCATCGCTGCCGGGCAGAGAGTGGGCGATCAGGAGCGCGTCGAACTCTGTGCTCGGCGTCAGCAGCGCCAATGCTTCGTCCGGCCGGCTTACGTGGGCGACCTGCATCTCCCACTTTTTAAGCTGCAAGGCCAGAAAACGCGCCCCGACGCTGTCTATATCCAGAAGCAAAATCCGTTTGGCGGCTAACTGTGGCTGTTTTGTCTGCAAGTAGGCTGGCAGGGGGGCAGTGGCGCTGCGAGCGGTGATGGTAAATGTAAATGTAGACCCCTTGCCCACCGCGCTGCTGGCGGAAATTGCGCCGCCCATCATTTTACACAGCCGCTGGCTGATGACCAGACCCAGGCCGGTGCCGCCATAGCGCCGGGTCGTGGAGGCGTCTCCCTGGCTGAAGGCTTGAAACAGCCGTTCCAACTGCTTCGGGGCAATGCCAATGCCGCTGTCTTGGACTACAAATTGCAAGATACAGCGGTTATTTTGCCGCGCCGAGGCGGTAATGCGCACTACAATTTCGCCGCGCTCGGTGAATTTGATGGCGTTGTTGAGCAGGTTGAGCAGTATCTGGCGCAGACGGACGCTGTCGCCGACGATGGTGTGGGGCACGCTGTTATCTACGTGGCAGGCCAGTTCCAAATTCTTCTGCGCTGCCGATACAGATACAATGTCCAGGGTGGTATTGACACAGGCGCGTATATCAAACGGCCGTGCTTCCAATGTCATTTTATTGGCTTCAATCTTAGAAAAATCCAGGATGTCGTTGATGATTGCCAGCAGCGCTTCGCCGCTGCTCTGGATGATGCCGGTAAATTCGCGCTGTTCTGGCGTCAGCGGCGTGTCTTGCAACTGCGTCGTCATGCCAATGACGCTGTTCATGGGGGTGCGGATTTCATGGCTCATGGTTGCCAGGAAGTCGCTTTTGGCCCGATTGGCTGCCTCGGCGGCAGCGCGGGCCTCTTGCGCTTTTTGGGTGGCAGCGGCCAGTTCGGCCGTGCGCTGCTCTACTTTTTGCTCCAGCGTGCGGCTGTACTCTTCCACACTGCGATACAGGCGCACGTTTTGGATGGCGATGGCCGCAAAATCGGCGATGGTTTTCAGAATGCGCTCGTCTCGTTCGCTGAAAGGCTGGGCCTCTTCGGGATGGATAACGCCTAATACGCCCAGCACGCCGCCGCCTTGCATGATGGGCACGTAGAGCAAGGCTGTTGGCGTTTCGGCGGGATCGAGGGAGGCGTACAGCGTCTGCCCGGTCTGGACAACCCTGGCAACCAGCGATTCGTCGGGGTCTGGTTCGCGCAGCAGGTCTAGTTTGGCGTCGTCAAAGCCGAAGGAGGCTTCCAGGAAGAGGCGGTCGGTGTTGTTATCTACCAGCCAGATGCCGGTTTCAACGGCCGTTGTCAGTGAAATAGCCGCTTCGGTCACCTGGTGCAGCACTTCGTCCAGGTCTAGCTGGGAAGTGATGGCCTGAGCAATTTGCGCCAGGATATTGGCCAGGTCGGGTCGTTTGTCCAGGATGGCCGTCTCGAACAGGGGGCGGTCGTCTATGTGCAGCACCACTTGCAGGTGGCCCAGGGTGATGATGTCATCGTTGAGCAGGCGTTCCGGGCTGCGGCCAATGGTACGGCCGTTGCGCAAAGTGCCGTTGGTGCTGTCCAGGTCCACAATGAACAGGTTGGAGGGCGTGGGGCGCAAGATGGCGTGTCGGCGGGAAACGCCCAGGTTCACGGCGTCGAACTGGTTCAGGTCTATCACTTGTCGCTGGTCGGGATCGCGCCCCAGGATGACTTCGTCGTTGATTTCCAGGCCAATTTCCTGCGTAGGGTCGGCGAGCAGGCTGAGGCGGATGCGCCAGGTGGCCCGTTTGCGGGCTTCTGAGGTATCTATTTGATGAGGGACACGTTGGTAGGTGATATTGACCGGCGGCGAAATCTGGCGGTTATGGAAGACGGCCGTCCGGACCTTTTTGTATGGAAGTTGCATGGTTAAGTCTCTGCCATAAAAGTTCAAGAAGTTTCCTGGCGCTAGATGTAGGACGGTACGGCCGTTTGCGCCATTGGTTAACTCCACTCCTCCAACAGCTCGGCAAGACCGGCGGCTACTTCATCACGCGGCAAATTACCGGCCAAGAGTTCCTGATCACTTTTTTGCTGCAAGCGCCGATAAAAGGCAATGCCCGTCTCGATTGGGCTCGTACTGGTAGGGGCTACCTCTCGCCAGGTAAAGATCATATCCTCAGCCTGGGCATACGCCCCCAGTTGTTCATAATACATCAATAAAGCGGCGTAGGTGGCCTCTGGCCAGATAATGTCTTCGACTTTGGCCCGCAGCGATTCCAGGGTGGGGATGATGGGCGGCAAATCTATCTGTGGGTGGCGCGTTTGCACGGCCAGGAGCAGTTGCAACGCCTTCAGATAGCGGCGATACGCCTGCTCATCCTGCGCTTGCAAACTGCACAAATCACCCTCCTGGCCCAAAACGGTGACGACGGTGAGGCAGTTCTCAATCCAGCCGAGTTCGTCGCGCAGAGATAGCTGGGCAACCAGGTCCTGGCTGTCCAGGCGCAGCAGCGCCTCGCTGCTCAGGCCGGTTGTGCGGCGCAGGGAGCCATTGGTGACAGCGACAGCCTCGGCATAGTCGCGGGTCTGACGAAGTTTGCCTATCTGACTGAGAACGGCCGTCGCCTCTTCAATCAGGCGCATAAAATAATCTCGACGGTACATATATCTGACAACGTGACCAGGTGACATCTGACAAGGTGACAATACTGTCAGATTATGACCTTTGTGAGTAGAGAATACATACTATGGTATGTCATGTCTGGTAAGTTGCAAAAATATTCCGTGTTCCGTGTTCCGTAATCCGTGTTTTGTGGGGCGCTGCCATTGACAAGTGGCAATGGGATATGGATTTCGGTTTACGGCTGCCAGCTTATACCCCAGTCTTGGCGGATGGCGCTGAGGATGTGGATGGCCTGCTGGATGCGGGCCTGGTTGGCCGGTTTGTTGGGCCACAGACTGGCCCCGGAAGGATGGGGCAGGGGGACGACCCAACGGCCGTTGCCATCTTTGGCCGGGTTAAACGCTGGCAGCCACTCACCCTGGGTCAGGTCAAAATTGACCGGATTTTGCAAGGCGGCCGGCGCAAAGTAAACGGCCGTGCCGATTACCTCCTCCAGCCGGGCGCTGGCCGGGTAAAGCAGCTTAATCGCCAGCCCGCCCACCAGGATAAGCAGCCTGGGTCGCACCAGCGTGATCTCTTGCTCCAAAAAGGGGCGGCAGAGCGACTGTTCGGCTCGACTGGGCACGCGGTCCCCTTTGCCGGCCTTGTCTTTGCCAGGGTAACATTTGGTAACGGCCGTCATATACTGTCTGTCGCGGAACGCATCTTCGGCCCAACCGGCCTGAGCCAGCCATTGAAACAAGCGCCGTCCGCTGCCGGCGTTAAACGGCCGTTTGGCCGTCACCTCCGTCACCCCCGGCGCCTGGCCGATGAGCATGACCTGGGCAACGGCCGTGCCGCGAAAAATGGCGCCGGGGGTAATGGCGTGCCCCGCTTCCAGGCAGCGGGTGCAGCCGCGCATGGCGGCGTGCAGTTCCGTCAACGTGGCATAGGTCGTTGTCATGGCGTCATTGTAGCTGAGGCGAGGCAAATGGGTTATGGGTAAATGATACTGACAAAGCAAAAAAGTCGGGCGGCGTCATTTTCGCCAGACCGCTGCATTCCGTCGTAAAATAGCGGCATGAAAAAAAAAGGCCGATTCCGTCGTCAGCTTCGCGCCCAACTGCGTGATATTCGCGTCTTGTTGGGGGAATCCGGCGGCTCTATGCTGCTGTTTGTATTGGTGGTCTTAGGCGGGGCAGCCGCTTTCCATCTGCTTTACACCTTTCCGGTCGGTGCAGAACGGGCCGGAGAATCCCCCAGGTATACGGAGGCGGTTTACGCCACCTTTTCCCTGATCTTTTTCGAGACGCTGCTGCCCTTTCCCGAAGAGTGGTATTTGCAGGCGCTCTTTTTTATTATTCCGGTCGTCGGACTGGTGGTCGTGGCCGATGGGGTGCTGCGCTTCAGCACGGCGCTCATCAACAAACAGGCGCGCGGGCAAAAATGGCAGGTGGCAATGGCTTCAACGTATAGTGACCATATCATTGTGTGCGGCGCGGGCAAGATTGGCTATCGGGTGACAGAAGAGCTGCTGAAATACGGCCGTGATGTCGTAGCGATAGAAATGGATGAGAACGGCCGTTTCGTCGAAAAAGTGCGCGCCCTCGGCGTGCCGCTGCTGATTGGCGACGCCCGCCGCTCAGAGAACATTATCAAAGCGGGCATCCAACGCGCCGACGCGATCATCCCCTGCACCGACAATGAACTGGCAAATCTGGACATCGCTCTGGACGCCCGTGAAATCAACCCCAACATCAAGGTGGTCCTGCGCATGTTCGACAGCGACCTGGCCCGGCGCGTGGAAAAGGGGTTTGGCATCCACACCGCCTTCAGCGGTTCGGCGCTGGCGGCGCCCATCTTCGCCGCCGCCGCCATGCGCCTGGACATCAAGCACTCTTTCTACGTTGGCGAAGAGCTGCTGAACCTGAGCGAAATGACTGTCCGCCCCAATTCGCCGCTGGCTGGCTGGACCGTGAACCAACTGCAACACACCTACAACTTGTCGGTGGTCTTCCACCGCGGCAGCGCCCAAGACGATATGCACCCAGACCCGGAGCAAAAGTTATGCGTCGGCGACTTCTTCCTGGTGCTGGCGTCGCTAGACGTATTGCGGCAGATCAAGAAATTAAATGGCGACATTTGAAGCCTGAGACCAGCTTATGAACATCGTACCTTTCATACCCATCGTGGTTGGAACGGCCTTGCTGCTTGTGGGCTATCGCTATTTTTGGTTGATAGTGGCTGGGGTTGGCTTTTTGGTTGGCCTGAACATGGGCAGCCTGTCGGCTGGCGGGCAGATCACCACGTCGGCCATTGTGCTGGGGTTGTTTTTGGGGGTGATTGGAGGATTTACGGCCGTTTTCATCACCGCCATCGCCCTCAACATCATCGCCTTTTTTCTGGGCGGTATTCTGATGGTGCAGTTATTTACCAGCCTGAATTGGAGCGCTGGCTCTACCCTGGCTACCTTCATCCTGGGGGGAGTGGTTGGTCTGCTGATCGCCATCATCGGCAAGGATTACGCCAAAATGCTCATCTCGGCCGTCACCGGCGCGGCGATCATCATCACTGCCCTGCCAGTGGACCAGGCGACAACCTCCTTTCTCCTCCTCGGCCTAGTTCTCGCCGGGGTTGTCGCCCAAATCATCGTCAAAAACCGCTGGTAACGGCCGTCAGTCGCCACTCGTTAACACCTGACGGCTGCCCAACTACCCCTTCAACGCCCCAGACATCAGGCCGCGCAAGAAATAGCGACCCAAGAAGACATAAATGATCAGCGTCGGAATCGCCGCCACCAGCGAAGCGGCCATTTGCACATTCCAGGCGATAATCTGGCTGCCGGCCAGGTTATTCAGGGCCACAGTAATCGGCCAGTTTTCCGGGCTGGTTAATACCACCGCAAACAAAAAATCATTCCAGGCGGCCGTAAACTGCCAGATGAGTACCACCACAAACGCCGGGGCTGAGACCGGCAGAAAAACATGGTAATAGGTCTCCAACAAGCCGGCCCCATCTATGCGCGCCGCCTCCACCATCTCTTTTGGCACGGTGATGTAATAGCTGCGAAACGTCAACGTGGTAATCGGAATGCCATAGATGATGTGGGTCAGCGCCAGACCAGGAATGCTGCCATACAAACCGGTGGTGCGCATAAACTGCACCAGCGGAATCAAAATGCTCTGGTACGGGATGAACATGCCGAACAGCAGCAGCGGAAATACAAAGTCCGCCCCCGGAAAGCGCCAGCGAGTGAGGATAAAGCCGTTGATCGAACCCAACATGGCTGAGATAACGGCCGTAGGAATCACCAAACGCAAACTATTCCACAAATGGGGCGCCAACTGGTTATAAGCAGCCACAAAATTGTCCAAAGCCAGCCCAGACGGCAGATTCCACATCGTCTTCAGGCTGACTTCATCGAAGCTCTTGAACCCGGTCACCAGCATCACATACATCGGCAGCAGGTAAAAGAGCGACATGATCAACAACAACACGTACAGCCAGGCGCGCGTCGGCGGCCGGCGTGGTTTGTCAGCGACTCGCGCCGTCATGTAGTGGACTCCTCTCGCAGCGTTTGGTACAGGTAAGGGATCACCAACACCGCCACACTCAGTAACAACATAATCCCGATGGCCGCGCCACGGCCGTAAAATTGCCCATCAAACGTTGTCGTCCACATATACACCGATGGCACATCCAAAGCCACCTGCTTGCCGGCTACGGCAATAATCAGGTCAAACACCTTCAACGAGATATGGCCCAAAATAATCATGGCGCTCAACGTCACCGGCCACAACAGCGGCAAAACAATCCGCCGGTAAATGTAAAATTCCGACGCGCCATCCACCCGCGCCGCTTCGCGCAGCGATTCCGGTATCGCCCGCAGGCCGCCCAGATACAAAGCCATGGTATACCCAGACATTTGCCAGATGGCCGGGATGGCGATGGCCGCGATACCCCAATTTGGCGTGGTATGCCACTTGTTGATCAAAAAATCCAATCCCAGCGAATCAAACAATAGATTCAGGCCGCTCATACGTGAACCCATCGCCGGATTCATCAGCCAGCGCCAGACCACGCCGGTCACGATAAACGAAATAGCCATCGGAAACAGGAACAGGCTGCGGAAAAAATTCTCACCACGCAGCCCCTGATCTAGCAAAATCGCCAGCCCCAGCCCCAAAAAGAGACAGCCACCGACAAACAACGTGGTAAATATAATCGTATTGCGAATATCTATGTGAAAACGTGGGTCTCGCAGCAAGCCAATATAATTTTGCAGGCCAATAAATTCATAATTAGGCAGCAAGCCAATCCAATCGCTGACTGACACCCTGACAGACCAGGCAATGAAGCCATAGATGAACACCATGACCGCCAGGATGGACGGCGAGACCAGAGCTATTGCCAGGATGGTATCTTTGTCGAACCTTTTGCGAACCATCTCTAAACGAGCCATAAGGCATCCTTACAAAAAGGGGCGAGTACAAGCAAACCCTGTACTCGCCCCGATAAGCGTTTACGTCAGTTTATTGGCAAGGACCTGAAGCAGAACAGGCATTCACCAGCGCCGTCTGGAAAGTGGTTACATCGCCACTGCCCAGGAACAGACCCAGAGCCGTGTCAATCTCCGATTTCCAACTGTCGTTGGCGACAACGCCGTGCGTCAGGCTGCCGACCACAACGTCGTTGGCCCAATCATCCATCGCCGATTGCAGGTATTCGCCGTACAGGGCACGGTCGCCATCGCTGCGGGCGGGGATGGAGCCTTTGACCGGGTTGAAGGCGTCTTGCCCTTCCAGAGAACCGGCGACCGTCAGCCAGGCAATGGCGGCGTCACGATGGGGCGCGCCCAGCGGCAGCACAAAGCTGTCGGAGAGAAATTGGAAGTTACCGGCCGTTCCCGGCACAGGCGCCCAGATGTAATCGGTGTTGGGGGCTTTGCCCAGTTCACGGAAGAAGCCTTCTTGCCAGTCGCCCATCACGTTGAAGGCGGCGTCGCCATCAATGACAATCTGCCCGGCGTCTTGCCAGCTCAGGGCGGAGGCGTCGCTGTTGGTGTAGGTCAGAATCTTGGCGAAGTCATTTAACGCCTGCATGACCTCGGGGCTGGCCCAATCGCCGCTGCCGTCCCACAAATCATTGTAGGCGTCAGGCCCCATGGAAGCCAGGAGAATCGTCTCAAAGAGGTGCAGGGCGGTCCACTGCTCGCCCATCGCCAGGGGGGCGTCCATGCCGGCCGCTTGCAGGGCATCCATCGCGGTAAACCATTCGTCCAGGGTCGTGGGCATTGCGATGCTGTTGTCGGCCAGGATGGTGGGGTTGGCCCACAACACGTTGGCGCGGTGGATGTTCACTGGCACAGAGTAGATGTTGCCATCTTGCGAGATCAATGGGATAAGGGTGGCGGGCATCACAGCCAGCCAGCCATTCTCTTCGTAGAGGAAGTTCAATGGTTCCAACTGCCCGGCGGCGACGTAGGTGCCGATGAGTTCTTGCCCGGCGTGGCCTTGCCAGCTATCGGGGGCGTCGCCCGCCTGGAGGCGGGTGGCTAACACAGCGCGGGCGTTGGTGCCTGCGCCGCCGGCGACGGCCGCATTCAAGAATTCCACGTTGGGGTATTGTTCGGCAAAGACTTTAATCATCGCTTCCAGGCCGGCCGCTTCGCCGCCGCCGGTCCACCAGGAGAAGACTTCCACCGGGCCAGAAACGTCGGCCATTGGCGCTTCGGCCGGAGCGGAATCCAGGGCTTGTTGGTTGGAAGCGGCAGCAGCGGCCGTGAGGGCCTTTTGCAGGGAGTCCACGTTGCCACCGGCCAGGTACAGGCCCAGAGCCGTGTCAATCTCCGATTTCCAACTGTCGTTGGCGACAACGCCGTGCGTCAGGCTGCCGACGACTGTGTCGCTGGCCCAATCATCCATCGCCGATTGCAGGTATTCGCCGTACAGGGCGCGGTCGCCATCGCTGCGGGCGGGGATGGAGCCTTTGACTGGATTGAAGGCGTCTTGCCCTTCCAGGGAACCGGCGACCGTCAGCCAGGCAATGGCGGCGTCACGATGGGGCGCGCCCACCGGCAGCACGAAGCTGTCGGAGAGGAACTGGAAGTTGCCATCAGTTCCGGGCACGGCCGACCAGACGTAATCTACATTGGGGGCTTTGCCGAGTTCACGGAAGAAGCCTTCTTGCCAGTCGCCCATCACGTTGAAGGCGGCGTCGCCGTCTACAACCAGTTGACCGGCGTCTTGCCAGCTCAGGGCGGAGGCGTCGCTGTTGGTGTAGCTGAGGGCTTTTTCGTAGTTAGCCAGGGCCGCGGCGACTGCCGGACTGTTCCAATCGCCACCGCTCCAGAGCGCGTTGTAGGCGTCCGGCCCCAGGGAGGCCAGGAGGATGGTCTCGAAGAGGTGCATGGCGGTCCACTGCTCGCCCATCGCCAGCGGGGCGTCTATGCCGTTGGCTTGCAGAATGTCCATGGCGGCGAACCATTCGTCCAGGGTCGTGGGCATTGCGATGCCGTTGTCGGCCAGGATGGTGGGGTTGGCCCACAACACGTTGGCGCGGTGGATGTTCACCGGCACAGAGTAGATGTTGCCATTTTGCGAGATCAGCGGGATGAGGGTGGCGGGCATCACTTCCAACCAACCATTCTCTTCGTAGAGGAAGTTCAACGGTTCCAACTGCCCGGCGGCGACGTAAGTGCCGATGAGTTCTTGGCCGGCGTGGCCTTGCCAGCTATCGGGGGCGTCGCCCGCCTGGAGGCGGGTGGCTAACACAGCGCGGGCGTTGGTTCCCGCGCCACCGGCGACGGCCGCATTGACAAATTCGATGTTGGGGTATTCGGCTTTGAAGACTTCGATCATCGCTTCCAGGCCGGCCGCTTCACCACCGCCGGTCCACCAGGAAAAGACTTCGACCATGCTGGCGCTGTCGGCTGGGGACTCGGCTGGCGCTTCGGCTGGCGCTTCGGCGGGGGCAGAGGTGGCGGCGGGCACGGCCGTTGGCGCGGCGGTTGTGCCGCCACAGGCAGCCAACAGCATAGCCAACATAACCAACAATACAACGGGTAAATAATGGGACTTCTTCATATCTGTATTCTCCTCGTTAGTTAGACATGAACCACAATTCGCAACCCTAACACAATTTGCAGGGCTGTTCATGCCACTATAGCGAGAATGTGGCTTTAAGACAACGGCCGTTGTGACATATGTGGGACAAACTTATGCCATTTCTTGGGTAGATTGCACAAGAGGGGTTACGTGTTCCGTAATCCGTGTTCGGTAATCCGCGTTCCGTCTACGGTTTACGCTCCTACACCACACCCAGTTCTTGCAGCGTCGCCAGAATGGCGTCGCGGCTGATGGGTTTGGCGTGGAAGCGGGTCGCGCCGAGGGAATAGGCCAGGTCGGGGTCGTTGAAGACGGAGCAGACAATGATGGGGATGGTGGCGGTC
This sequence comes from Candidatus Leptovillus gracilis, assembly GCA_016716065.1. Taxonomy (NCBI): domain Bacteria; kingdom Bacillati; phylum Chloroflexota; class Ardenticatenia; order Promineifilales (SeqCode); family Promineifilaceae (SeqCode); genus Candidatus Leptovillus; species Candidatus Leptovillus gracilis. Next base: position 622,957 of record JADJXA010000001.1, read on the forward strand.
AGCGGCTGGCTGCGCAAAATTTGCAGAATCTCCCAACCGCTGGCGCCGGGCATCATTACGTCTAAAATGATGGCGTCGGGCAAGAGTTCCTGGGCCAGTTTCAGCCCTTCGGGGCCGCTGGTGGAGGTGACGACGCGGCAGGCGTGGCCGGTGAGGTAACGGCCAAGCAGTTCCACCAATCCTTCGTTGTCGTCTACCACCAGGATGAGGGTGTCGTGGCCGGTGAGGGTAATGACGATGGCCTGACGGCCGTTTATCCCCACCTCCTGCCGTATTGTCCAGCCCAGGCGGGCGGCCAACTGCTCGATCACATCATCCACGATGGAGGCGACCCCTGACTGAACTGGCGCGTAGGCCAATGTCAGGAGAACCTGCCCCTGGCGCACAGTCAGGCGCAGGTCGGGCGACCCGGCGCGGGCGACGCTGAGGATGCGGCTGAACAGGCTGACGAATATCTGCTGGGCAACGGCCGTATCCACCGACACCACCACCGCTTCATCCGGCAGCGTAACCGTCAGCGCGAAACCGTGCAGCTCGGCCAGCGGCGCGACCGCCTTCAGCGCTTCTTGCAGCAGGCCGCGCACATCCAACGGCTGCAAATGCGTCTCCAGGCGCGACATTTCCGCGGCCACCGACGACAATTCCCGCGCCGAAGCCAACTCCGGCGCCGCCGCAGGCGTATCCGGGGCGACGGCCGTCCAGGGCGTTTGTTCGGTACGGCGGCTCCACAAGATGGCCGCTACACTCTCTTCGCCGCGGCGCAGCGAGCGGTGCGCCTGCCGCGCCGATAAGCCCAACCGGTTGGCGGCGTCTTGCACCGTAATGCCCTCGATGTAACGCAGCTGCAGCAAATTATATAGGCGCGTATCCGACGCCAACGACGAGGAATGCGGACCAGGGCTGATGGTTTCGATGGCCGTGATCAGTTCGCGGCGCAGGTGGTGGCCGAGGGTCTGGTTGGCCTGTGGCCGCGCCGGGGCAAAGGCGGCCGCCAGCGGCAGCCGCTGCAAAAAGGTGAAATCATACAGGTGTTCCAACGCCTGTTTCACCTGGTCCACAAAGTCTTCAGGCGGAATGATTGGATTAGGCGATATGTCTATCTGATTCATACAGGTTCTTCCACGACCGGCGAGGGTTTTAGGCCCGCCAGCGCCGATTTAAGCAGGTGCAGCGTCTCGGCCGGATGCCAGGGCGCGGCCTGGGCAATTCTGATCTGGTTGCCATACTGGGCCAGCGATTCTTCAATATAGCTGGTGGCAGTGAGCAGGATGACGGGCACGGCCGTTAACTCTGGCCTGTTTTGCATGGTTTCTAAGACGGCAAAACCATCCACCTCCGGCATCATCAGGTCCAAAATTACCAGGTCGGGCGGCGATTGGGCCATCGCCAGCAGCCCGCTGCGCCCTTCATAGGCGATGCGGATAGCAAAACGGCCGTTATGCGCCCCCAAACTGCGCTCCACTAACTGGCAAATGCCGGGGTTGTCATCAATCACCAACACATCGCGCACGGCCGTTCCATTCTCTTCCAACCTGTCTATCTCCATCAGCAACTGCTGAAAGTTTATCGGTTTGGTCAGGCAGGCGCGCGCGCCCAACGCGGTGGCCATCCACGCCTGGCTGGGCAGGGAGCATTCGACGATGGGGATAGTCAGCCCGGCCGTCAGGGCCGGGTCGGGCTGCTGTCCCGGCGGCACGTTCACCAGCACCGCCAGCGGATGTCGTTCGGCCACCAGCGCCGCCAGATTGGCCGGGTCATCTACTGGAAGCACCTCGTAGGCGTCCAGGTGGCGGGCTACCAGGCTGCGCACCTGCGGGTCTGGCTCTACCAACAGCAGGCAGGGATGGATGGATCGGGACTGCGGTTCTGCAGCGCGGGTGCGGTACAAATGGGCGTGTGGTTGCGCCAGGGGGTCCAGAGGCAAGGTAAAGGCAAAGGTGGAGCCGCCGCCGGCGGCGCTTTCGACCCAGATACGGCCGTCGTGGGCTTCCACAAAACGCTGGCATATAGCCAGACCCAACCCCGCGCCGCCGTGACTGCGGCTGAGGGAATAATCTACCTGGTAGAATTCGGTGAAGATGTCGCCTAACTGGTCGGCGGGGATGCCTGGCCCGGTGTCTTGGACGCGCACGAGGATATGGTTGGGTTCGGCGACGGCCGTTAGCGTCACGCTGCCGACGGCGGTGAAGCGATGGGCGTTGTTGAGCAAATTCAGCAAGACCTGGCGAATGCGCGTCTGATCTATGGCGATTGGGGGCAAATCGGGTGGCACAACCACCTGCAAAATCACCGCGTCTGATTTTTCAAACAGGTTGCCGACGATGGCCGCCGCTTCGTGCAGCAGCGCCGCCAGGTCGGTTGGCTCTTTTTTCAGGGTAAAGCCGACCATTTCAAAGCGCGAGAGGTCCAAAATGTCGTCTATCATCTCCAGCAGGTGGCGGCTGTTGCGGTAAATCTGGTACACGTCGCGCATGAGGGGCGGCGGCAGGAGCGGCCCATACACCTCCGGCGACAGGTACATCACCTCGCTAAAGCCCAAAATGATGCTCAGGGGCGTGCGTAATTCGTGGCTGATGTTGGCGGCGAACTGCTCTTTGAGCTGGCGGGCGTGCTGCGCCTCTTTGTGGGCGATCATGAGTTCATACTCGGTGCGTTCGCGGATGTCGTTGACGATGCGCAGCGATTTGACCATGGAGCGCAGTTCGGCTTGTTGATTGCGGGTGGTCGCCAGCAGCGCCTTGCTCTGCTCGTTCATCTGCCAGACCCAATCGAGGCTGGTGTAGAGGATGCGCATCGCCAGCACGGCGATGGCGACGGCCAGGACGAGCAGGCTGAGGAAGGGGGTCAGGTCGTAGGCGCGCAGCCCGGCGCGGGAAAGATAAACGGCCAGTGCGCCAACGGCAACGGCCGTGCCCAATTCCCCATTCCGCACCAACATAGAGGTGGCAAACACCAGCAGCAGCCCGGTGTAAGGAATCCAGGGCATAGGAAACAGCCACATACCGAGCAGGAGAACGGCCGTCATCCCCCCGGCTAAGAGCCGCCGCCCCCAAACCGGATACTCGCCGCGCAGCCACAACACCAACAACCCCACCGCGGACATGCTCAACCAAAACAACACCATATCCACCGGAAAAGGAACTGGCGAGTCATAAAACAGCACCATCAGTTGGGCCACAGCCAACAGCAAAATTGTCAGCCGCAGCGTCAGTTGGCCGCGCAAATCTTCCAGATTCAGGCGCAGGCTTTCCTGCCGCATGTGGGCGGCGGCGTCGTTTTTGGCAATGGGAACAAAATCGTCCATTCTCTGTTTATACCGCAATCAACGGGGATCGCGTAGAGGCAGGGCGTGATCTTTGCCGTTGACGATGATGGGCACGGCCGTTTGTCTCGCTTTTTTGGAGGAGTTAACATGGGCGACGGCGCACCACGATGAATGAAAACCCTGGGAGCGCAGGCGTCTCGCCTGCCGGGGCGGACGGGACGTCCGCGCTCCCATTTTCGAAGGAGACATTGCGCCTAGTGTTGGGCGAGACGGCGTGGAGAAAACGGCCGTCTATTTTCCCCGCGTATCGCCCGCGCCGTCACGGCGTGGGTTACTTATTGCACAACGACGCGCCCCTGGCTACAATGCCTGCCAACCTGCTACCACAATCATCCCGCCTGGGGACGGAGATGACGTGGAGCGAAAACTATAAGAAGGGGAATTGAATCATGAAACGAAGCGCTTCTGTACTGTTCTTGCTGACGTTGGTTGTGCTGCTGTTGGGCTTGGTGGCCTTGCGACCAGGCGTGACTCAGGCGGCCGCCTGGCAAGACAAGGTAGACCCCTGGGTATTGGCAACGGCCGCTGCCCAGCCACAGACTGAATTTCTCGTCTATCTAACCGAACAGGCCGATCTCAGCGGCGCGGCGGCGCTGCGCAGCAAAGAGGCCAAAGGGCAGTATGTGGTGGACCAGTTAACGGCCGTTGCCGCCCAAACCCAACCCGCCCTCATCCAATTTTTAGACGCCGCCGGCGCCGAATACCAACCGTTCTGGATCGCCAACATGCTTTGGGTGCGCGGCGACCAGGCCCTCATCGAAAGCCTGGCCCTGCGCCTGGACGTGGCCCACCTGTACGCCAACCCTACCGTCCACAGCGTAGACCCTACCCCCCTGACCCAACAAGAAATAGAAAGCATCGCCGCCATTGAATGGGGCATCACCCTGGTCAACGCCGACGACGTGTGGGCGGCAGGGTACACCGGGCAAACCATCGTCATTGGTGGGCAAGATACCGGCTACGATTGGGACCACCCCGCCCTCATCGGCAAATATCGCGGTTGGAACGGCTCCGCGGCCAACCACAACTACAACTGGCACGACGCCATCCACGTCGGCGGCAGCAGCTGCGGCGCGGATTCGCCGTTCCCTTGTGACGATAACGGCCACGGCACGCACACCATGGGCACGATGGTCGGCGACGACGGCGGCGCTAACCAGATCGGCATGGCTCCCGGCGCAACCTGGATTGGCTGTCGCAACATGAACGCTGGCGACGGCACACCGGCTACCTACGCCGAATGTTACCAATGGTTCATCGCCCCCACCGACCTGAGCAACCAAAACCCCGACACCAGCAAAGCGCCCCATGTCATCAACAATTCCTGGGGCTGCCCGGTCAGCGAAGGCTGCACCGATCCTAATGTGCTGCTGACGGTGGTCAACAATGTGCGCGCCGCCGGGATTGTGACGGTCCATTCGGCCGGTAACAGCGGCTCCAGTTGCAGCACCATAGATACCCCGGCAGCCATCTACGACAGTTCCTTCACCGTGGGGGCGACCAACAGCAGCGACACCATCGCCAGTTTTAGCAGCCGCGGCCCGGTGTTGGTGGATGGCAGCGGTCGCGCCAAACCAGATATTTCCGCACCCGGCGTTAGCATCCGTTCCAGTCTGCCTGGCACGGGCTACGGCAGCCTCAGCGGCACGAGCATGGCCGGGCCGCACGTGGCCGGTATGGTGGCCCTGCTGCTGTCGGCGCGGCCAGACCTGGCCGGGCAGGTGGATGCGATTGAGGCGGTGATTATGGCAACGGCCGTTCCTCGCACTACCGCCCAAAACTGTGGCAGCATACCTGGCAGCCAGGTCCCCAACAACACCTACGGCTGGGGCCGCATAGATGTTTTGGCAGCCTACAACGCCCTGCAAAGCCAGGATCAGGAACTCTTCCTGCTCAAAGAGGTCTCCCAGGCCGAAGTTTTGCCCGGCGATGTGTTGACCTACACCCTGACCATCACCCAAACCGGCCCGCAGCCAGGCGTCAACAACCTGGTGTTGACCGATACGCTGCCCACCGGCGTGACCTTCATCACCGCCACCCTGCCGTTTAGCCAAACCGGTGAGGTGATTGGCTGGGACCGGGCCAGTCTGACCGGGCAGGATGTCTGGAGCGTAGAACTGGTGGTAGCGGTTCCGCTGACGACGACGCTGACGGCCGTACACAACGAAACCTATGGCGTGGTGGGCGATGGGGTCACGGCCGTTTCTGGTCCCACCGTCAGCACCCTCATCCAGACACCCCCACCGCCGCAGCTTTACCTGAACAAAGAAGTATCGGCGGCCATTGTTGATCCTGGTGACACCCTGACTTATACCCTGACGGTGACGCAGAGCAGCGTCTTTACCGATGTCGCCAACCTGGTCCTCACCGACACATTGCCCGTCGGCGTCACCTTTATCACTGCCACCTTGCCCTTCACCCAGGATGGCGAGACGATTATCTGGGACCGGGCCAGTCTGGCCGCCGGCGATGTTTGGGCGGTAGAACTGGTGGTGGAAGTGCCGCTGCTCACGGAGTATACGGCCGTTCACAACGAGATGTATGGCGTGGTGGGCGATGGGGTAACGGCCGTTTCCGGCCCCACTGTCAGCAGCCTCATCGCCCCCTGGTTCAAGTTGTACGTGCCCGCGGTTTATTTCGAGGTCAGCGAATAGCACAGAGGACAGGCAGACAAGAAGAATGGGAGACAGGGAGACACGGAGATTGCTTCAAGGCTATTCTCCGTGTTTTCCGTGCCTCCGTGGTGCAGCTTGCACAAATGGAGGAGCAGCATGAAACGGGCGGTCAGCGTTAGTTTAGGTAGTTCCGAACGGGACAAAAAGGTAGAAATCGAGCTGTTTGGTGAAAAAGTTATCATTGAACGGCAGGGTACAGACGGTGACGTAGACAAAGCCATCGCTCGCTTTACTGAGTTAGACGGCCAGGTAGACGCTTTTGGCGTGGGCGGCATAGATTTGTGGGTACAAATGGGCGAAAAACGGTACCCCATCCACGACGCGCAAAAGCTGGTGAAAAATGTGCGCCAGACGCCGGTGGTAGATGGCAGCGGCCTGAAAAACACCCTGGAACGCATGGTGGTACAAACGCTCATCGCCGAGTTGGGGCCGCAGTACGCCACCGGCAAGGCCCTCATCACCGTCGGCGTAGACCGCTATGGCATGACATTGGCCTTTTTTGAGAACAACTACCAGGTGGTCTGCGGCGACCTCATGTTTGCCCTGGGCATCGCCATCCCGGTGCGCTCGCTGAAACAGCTTCACCTGCTGGCGAAGTTGTTGATCCCCATCGCCACCCGCCTGCCGCTGAAAATGCTCTACCCCACCGGCGAAAAACAAGACGAGATTGTGCCCAAGTTCACCAAGTATTACGATTGGGCGACCGTGATTGCCGGTGACTGCCACTACATTCGGCGGCATATGCCGGACAATCTGGCCGGTAAGGTGATTGTGACCAACACCACCACGCAAAAAGATATGGACCTGTTCCGGCAGCGGGGCGTGACGCATGTATTGACAACAACGCCGCAGTTAGACGGCCGTTCCTTTGGCACAAATATGATGGAAGCGGCACTCACGGCCGTTGCCAACAAAAATCGCCCCCTCACCCACGCCGAACTTGCCGACATGCTCAAACAATTGGACATGAAACCGGCCGTGCATACGTTGTAAGCAAGACCCCAGGTTTTTTCGACACCCCTGAGGTTTATTTCTGGAGGAATGAAATGGACTGCGTTATCATCGCTGGCGGGCTGGCGGCCCCCGAAGACCCCATGTACGCCCTGACCCAGGGCAAACCCAAAGCGCTGCTGCCTATGGGCGACCGCACCATGCTGGAGCGCGTCGTAGACGCCATGCACAACGCCAAATCGGTAGACGACGTCGCGGTTATTGGCCTGGGCAGCGACATGGGCATGACATTTCAGCGCCCCGTCTACCATCTGCCCGACCACGGCAGCCTGGTGGGCAACATCATTGCCGGACTAACTTGGGCGCGGCAGCGACGGCCCGGCGTAACGGCCGTACTCGGCGCTTCAGCCGATGTGCCCCTGCTCACCGGCCCGATGGTAGATGAGTTGGTGGCGATGTGCCAACCTTTCGACGCCGGTCTGTATTACACCTACGCCACGCGGGAAATTATGGAAAAGCGCTTCCCCCACTCCAACCGCACCTTTGTCAAGCTGAAGGGCATGGAGATTTCCGGCGGCGACATCGGCATCATGAACCCGGCGACCATTGACAACAACGAGGAGTTGTTTGATGCCCTGGCGAATGCCCGCAAACATGCCTGGAAAATTGCCCGCGTGGTGGGCTTTGGCCTGCTGCTGAAATTTTTATTCCGTCGCTTGGGGATAAAAGAGATCGAGGAAGAAGGCCGCCGCGTGCTGGGCGTGCCCATCCGAGCCGTCAGCCTGCCATATGCAGAGATGGCGATGGACGCCGACAAACCGCACCAGGTGGAAATGCTGCGGGCAGAACTAGAAAAGCTGCACCGGTGAACACGAACGAGGAACGCAACCCATGAACTCCAACTACATCGCCATCGAAGGCGTCATTGGCGTGGGCAAAACCACCCTGGCGCGGCTGTTGCAGCCCCGTTTCGACGCTTCCGTCTTGCTGGAAGTGTTTGAGGAAAACCCGTTCCTGGCCGAATTTTACGGCGACCGGGAGCGTTACGCCTTCCAGACGCAAATTTTTTTTCTCCTCAGCCGCTATCACCAACAGCATCAGGCCGTGCCCGAAGCGCTGCGGCGCGGCGCGCTCATCTCTGACTATACCTTTGCCAAAGATGAGCTGTTTGCCTGGTTGAATTTGAAGGACGACGAGCTGGCGATGTACGGCCGTGTTCATGCCGCCCTGGGTGAGAAAATCCCCAAACCCACTCTCATCGTCTATTTGCAGGCCGACCATGACCTGCTGATGCGCCGCATCACCTTGCGTGACCGCCCCTACGAACGCAACATGGACCCCGGCTACATCCGCGAACTAACGGCCGCTTACGAGGCCTGGCTCTCCAACCTGCAAGACATCCCCGTGCTGACCATCAACACCAACGACCTGGACTTTTTGGCCCGCGAGGAGGACCTGGCCTACGTGGAGAGCATCATTCGCGCTGCGCTGGCGCAACAGCCCACGGCTGCCGCCGTCAGCGAAGCGCGCCAGACGGTGCTAAACGGCGGCGGGTTATCCGCCTATCAGCAGTTCCATCGGCAGTTAGACGCCGGTGCGGGTTTGGACCCGGACCTGTTTTTTAATTATGTACTGCTGATGGAAGAAGCGGGGCAAATTGCCGGGGAACTGGTGAAGGTGTGGGGCGAAGGGCAGCGGTTGATGGCCGACGGCCGTTCTGCCGCCGAAGCCTATCAAGACGCCCTGGCCCGCCATCGCGCCGGTCTACGCAGCGAACTGGCTGAACTGCTGGCCTACACCCTCAAACTCGCCAACTACGCCGGCATAGACCTGGAACAGGCGTACCTGGAAAAGATAAAAAACGCGTAACGATACAGCCAGTCGAGAGCTGAACCTGTATAGTTATACGGCCCCAGAGCCTACGGCCGTAGGCCCTGGGGCCACCACCCCCGATTGGACGGATTACAAAAAATAGGGAAAATTATGCGCCACTTTGATGGGCGGGTTTAGGACACGGCTTCGGCGCGGCTTGGCCCCCCAATTGCAGCGGAGATAAACATTGCAGAAAACAAAATGGCATCCTTATGAACTGATTTACCAGGGGTATCACACCGTCAGCGGCACATTGCGCGTCACACAAGGCGTTTTGAGTCCGCGGCTGCACAATCGGCGCGACATCTTTGTCTATTTACCGCCCTCCTATGCCTACAGCCAACGGCATTACCCCGTCCTCTACATGCACGACGGCCAAAACCTATTCGATAACGCCCGCAGCTTTGCCGGTGAATGGCGCGTGGATGAGACGATGGAACGCATGGGCCACGAGCGTCACCTGGAAGCCATCGTCGTGGGCATTCCCAACATGGGCCACCAACGCATGGATGAATACAGCCCCTTCTACCACCCCGGTTTCGGCGGCGGCAAAGGCGATGAGTACCTGGGGTTTATTGTCCACACCCTCAAGCCGCTCATTGACCAGGATTTCCGCACCCTGCCGGGCAAGCCGTACACCGGCATCATGGGGTCTTCGATGGGAGGGTTGATCAGCCTCTATGCTTTTTTCCACCATGCCGACGTGTTTGGTTTTGCCGGGGTGATGAGTCCGTCCTTGTGGTTTGCTAATTATGCTATGTTGGAGTATGTGGAAACGGCCGTATTCAACCCCGGCCGCTTATATATGGATGCCGGCACACGCGAATATGGCGACGCCAACATGGAAACGACAAAACCCCGCGCCGATTCCCGCCACTATTATGCCAGCGTGCGCCGCCTCAAGCGCATTCTGGTGAGCAAAGGCTACCGGCCGCAGCGTGACCTGCTGCACGTCGAAGAAAAGTGGGCCGCCCACAACGAAGCCGCCTGGGAACGACGCCTGCCCGTAGCCATCGAATTTTTCCTGCGTGGCAACGGCGTTTCATCGCCCACCAACGAGTCCTAGTACAGCCGGGCGTAAGTCTTTAGCATATTTACCCTCTCCCCAACCCTCTCCCTGTGGGAGAGGGAGCGGATTTCCCCTCCCAGTGGGAGGGGATTAAGGGGAGGGAATTTAGATGAACTTTGCGCCCTTTGCTTAACTGCCAGAACCATTTGGACAATCGTTCGTATCTATACAGCAGGAACGCAGCGGCCCCGCAGCGCTACACAGACAATGCCGACCCGGCAAACGTAGTAGGGCGGTTTTCACCAAAGCGAAGTATGATATGCAAACATTTTGGCAAAAATTTGACCGCTTGTTTCTTCTGCCGTCTTCTCCTATCGGGCGCAGTTCGGCTAAGCCATTGGCAGCTAACTCCTTCTTCCGCCGCTTCGGCTTTCTTATTATTCTCCTGGCCCTGTTGGCAGGGGTTTTGCTCTGGCAAATACGCGAATCGGTGTGGACCTTACTCTCATTGGTCGGCGACCAGGAAGCCGTCAGCGCTTATTTGCGCAGCTACGGCGCTTGGGGGCCGCTGATCCTGGCTGTGGCCCAACTGGTGCAGGTATTTGTGGTTGTCATTCCCGGCCACGTATTCCTGATAGCTGCCGGTTATGTCTACGGTTTTGTGCCGGGTCTCGTTTTGAACCTGGTATACATTGTGGTGGCCAGCCAGTTGGCGTTTGCTCTGGCGCGATGGGCGGGACGGCCGTTAGTTGAACACCTGGTAGATAAAAAAACTCTGGACCGCTGGTATCGCGTCGGCGAAAAACAAGGATTCCTCTTCTTCACAATTGCCTTTGTGATGCCCGTCTTCCCCACCGACGCCATGAACTTTGTGGGCGGTCTATCCGGTATTTCTGGGATGAAATTCCTGGCTGCCAACATATTGGGGCGGCTGCCCAGCGCCATTATGTTGACGATGATTGGCGCTTATGGCCTGGAATTTGGTCCCAAGACCTGGTTCACTATTGGCGGCCTGGCGGTGGTAGTGCTGATCATCGGCCGCATCATTGTGGCGCGCATCGAAGCGCGGCACATGTGATTGGTGATTGGTGATTTTCGACCCTGTTTATGGCAGCACGGCCGGTAAAATATAGTTGATGTCTTCCGGTGGCGGCACGGGTGTCAGGTAATACACGTCCACATAGCCAGACCAGGCCGCAAAATTGTCTTCATCCCAGCCCAGGTCAATCCACCGGCCGCGCACCCCGCCGCCGGTATCTCCGGCCACGGCCACGCCATATCCCGGCACAAACACCTGCGAGCGAAACGGCACAATGTTGCGGTCAATGGCGACCACGCCTTTACCGGCCGGCAGACCGCTGGCCGTAAGGCCATAACTTGGATCGTCTGGTTCTTTGCCGGAACTGGCGGCCGTGTAGGAGGTGACGCGCATTCGCACAACCCGCCAATATTCACGCGGTCCCTGCTCTGTTTGCACCACCCCCAGGCTGATTTTTGTGCCATACCCCACCACTTCATTGACCGGTTCATGAACCACCCATTGGCTGTCAACTTCCCGGCTCACTTCGACGCCGTTTTCGTAACGGACGCGGGCGCGGTTTTGCGCCAACCCCGGCACACCAGGGCTGACGACGGTTTGCGTGTCCAGCGGCAGATCGGCTCTGGCCTGCCAGATGGTGGTATAGGGAATAGGCTGCTCTTCGACGCGAAAATCTTCGGTGACGCGAATGACCTGGATGACGCCATTGGGCTGCACGGCCGTTTCCGGTCCCGGCTTTGTATAATCCATCCCCACCAGCGTGACGCCGGCAGCGGCGATGATGTCCAGCGCATTGGTGTGGCGCGCGCGTGTCTGAATCAGGCTGCCATCGGCCTGAATGGTCACGGGGAAAGAAGTGTGTACCTGGATGGTCATGCCCGGCGTCACCGGGCTGTTGGGCGGCGGTTCTACGGTGTCGGCGGCGTAAAGGGTGATGCCCGCTTCAGCCAGGGCTGCGCCAACGGTTGGCGCGGTTGTGTGCAAGGTCTGGTGGCTGCTGCCGTTGCGGATGGTGATGGTGTGCCCGGCGGTACGGCCGCTGCCCCATCTGGCCGGTATTGTAGCCAGACCAGGGGAATTGCCCGTCCCGCGCCCTAGTGTTTCCTCTCCCGGCGCTGCGACGCAGCCAGACATCAGCAGGAACAGACCCAGAACGGCCGTAAAGCCCCACATCAACCAGGTGTACCGTAGTTGGAAAAAACGACTCGTCATACAAAAAAGAGATTGGAGATTAAGCAATAATCTCCAATCTCCAAAGTCAGGATGTGCGCGTAAAACCGATGACTACCAGGTTTTCCTGGGCACCCGAAAGGTTCGCCTTAGTGCTGCTTCCTTCCAGACCTGACACGGTTCGACGGCTTTCGCCGCCAGGGACCCAGTCGTCACCGGTCTTACGGGCACATCCAACCCGATTGCCGCCTGATCCTAACAAAAACGACCTGATTGGTCAATGCGCTGTGCGGAAGAGTCAGTTCCACACCCCCAACACTTCTGGGCCGCGATCAAGCTCCCAGGGGTAAATAATATAGGCGTCGGTGACGGCCGCGTAGTAAGTGGGCGTCAGGCCAGGATAGAGGGAGGTGGTAGGCTTGTAGTGTAAGACACAGGTGTCGGGGATGCCCCCGGCGGCGTCTATGCGGTTGGCGACGGTAGTGATATTGCGCCCTTTGGTCCAGACATCGTCTACCACCAGGATGCGCCGTCCTTCTAGCAGTTCGCTGTCGGGAAACTGGATAAATTCGGGGATGGCGTATTTGCTTTGTATGTGCGATTGCAGGCCGGGGAAATCGGCCGGGAAGCGCACGGAGGCGGTTAGAATGTAGGTGATGTTCAGCGCCTCGGCCAACATGCCGCCGGGGATAATGCCGCCGCGAGTCACAATCATCATCGAATCGTAACGGCCGTGTATCTGCGGCGCTAAATAATCAATCAGTTTGTCTATGTCAGACCAGGTTAATACTTCACGACGCATGAAGAAGCTCCTCTACCTTCCTTCCAGAAGAAATCAAGACAATCGTACTGCCAATTTCGTGTCCGCAATCCTACACGTTCCCAAAGAGGGTGTCAACTGCAACGTGTTCAGTGTTTGGACTGAACACTGAACACTGGTTACTGATTACTGGCTACTTCCTCCTAACCGGAAACCGCGTCAACACTGTCGCCGCGTCGGGTATGGGCAGGCGCGCGCCCAGGCCCACTTCCGGCACGCGGATGGGGCGCTGGCCGCCGCCAAGTTGATAGATGTAGACGGCCGTTCCCACCTCGCTCATCATCACCGGCAGCACCGCCTGACCCAGCAAGTAGCCCTCGCCGTCAATGGCGCAGCTTGTCACCCGGCCAATCACCTTGCCGCGCCGGTCCAACACCGGGTCGCCGCTTTCCGGGCGGCGCACACCCTTCTCATTCATGCGGAAGCGGGTAATCACCCGGTCCCGTTTCGCCTCGTAGGCAATAAAAGCGCTGCGGCCGACAAAAAATGGCTTCCACAACTTCACGTAGCTGCCAAATCCGGCATCGGCCGGGTTCAGGCCCAGGTCGCCGGCCAGTTCGTGGCCGTAGAGCGGCAGCCCGGCCTCGGTGCGCGTGCTGTCGCGCGCCGCCAATCCACACGGTCTGATGCCAAATGGCTCACCGGCGGCGATGAGTTTCTGCCACAATTCGGGCGATTTGTCGGGATGGACAAAAATCTCGTAGGCGATACGCTCGCCGGTGTAGCCGGTGCGTGAGACCACCACATCCAGCCCGGCCAGTTGGCCGCTGGTGACGCCGGCCCAGGGCAGCGCCTTCAGCCGCCGGGCGAAAGCCGGGTCGTCAATGAGCGTCAGCAAAATATCACGCGATTGGGGGCCTTGCAGCGGCACATCCACGCGGCAGTCGGCTCCGTGCGCCGGGTCGCGCAGGTCGCGCAGGGTGATGGGATGTTGGATGCGAGCAAACGGCCGTGTCTCGTCAATGCACACCCGCCCCTCATTCACCGCGTTCAGCCACGCCCAATCCTTGTCGTTGTTGGAAGCGTTCACCACAATCATGAAACGTTCGGCGGCCACGCGGTAAATCATCAGATCGTCTACCACCGAGCCATCGGGCAGCAGGAAATAGGTGTAATGCGATTGGCCCACCGCCAGGGAGCTGGCGTCGTTGGTGGTGACGGCGTTCAGAAACTCCACCACCTGCGGCCCACTGGCGTCCAACACACCCATGTGGGTGGCGTCGAACAGCCCGGCCGCCTCGCGCACCGCCTGATGTTCCTCGCTGACCGAACTGTACCAGACCGGCATCTCATAGCCGCCAAACGGGATCATGCGCCCGCCCATCGCCACGTGGGTGTCATAGAGGTTGGTGCGTTTCATCGGCGGGTCGGCCGGTTCTTCCCAGGTGAAGGCGGGCAGCGCATCGCCGTCCGTGTGGTTTTCGCAGCCGATGAAATAGGGTTTGCTGGCAGCAACGGCCGTTGGGTCCGTTTGACCGCTGACCGCCTGGGCCAGTTCCATGATGCCGCCCATAATGGCCGACGCCCCTTTTTCCAACAGGTTTTCTGGTTCCAGCGTGCGGATGGCTACCGGACCGGGCAGTTTGGCGTACACATCCTGGAACAACACGTAACCATCAGACAAGGCAGAAAGCCAGACGGCCGTATCCTGCGCCTCTTGCTTGTTGGCAAAAATCAGGTGGTACAAATCCGCCCCATGCCGATACAACACCCCTTCCGCCGACAGGCCCGGCGCATACACATGCGTCACCTGCGATTCATTATCTTGCAGCGCCAATACGTCGCTGGAAAGGGCGTTATTCAGCAGCTCGCGCGCCGCCGCGCCGCGCACTTCCACCAGACGGCTGTTGGCCGCCGGTTTCACCGTGCCGCGAAGCTGACGCACAATCTCACGCGCCCGCTGCAAGGCGGCATAATCCACCTTCGCCCGCGCCTTCTCTTTGCCGCCCAACGCCAGATAGGTGAACGGCGTGCAGCCATTTAGCGTCGTGGTGATGGCTTCAGCCAGCAAATCCACCTCCGCGTCACCAAAACCTAGCTGGCTGATCCACACCGTACCCAGCCGCAGGCCGGTGGGATTCAGCGCCCCTTTGTCACCGGGGATGGTGTTGCGGTTGACGACAATCCCGGCCACGTCCAAAATCCGCGCCGCCATGTCACCGGAGAGATGCTCGCCGT
This sequence comes from Candidatus Leptovillus gracilis, assembly GCA_016716065.1. Taxonomy (NCBI): domain Bacteria; kingdom Bacillati; phylum Chloroflexota; class Ardenticatenia; order Promineifilales (SeqCode); family Promineifilaceae (SeqCode); genus Candidatus Leptovillus; species Candidatus Leptovillus gracilis. The sequence goes on from JADJXA010000001.1 coordinate 637,996, forward strand.
TGGCCTGCACGCTCTTGGTGTCTACCAGCAGCAAATGGTTTTCCGATTGGCCGCCCACCAGCCGCAGGCCGTGTTCCTGCAATTTGGCCCCCAACCGCTGCGCGTTGTGGACGATGCGTTCCTGAAGTTCGTGGAATTGATCTGTTTTTGCCAGTTTCAGGGCCACGGCCAGGGCGGCCATTGTGTTCAGGTGTGGGCCGCCCTGCTCGCCGGGGAAGACGGCGCGGTCCAGCTTGCGCGCCAGGTCAACTTTGTGGGTCATCACCATCGCGCCGCGCGGCCCGCACAGGCTCTTGTGGGTCGTCGTCGTCACCACGTCGGCGATGCCGATGGGGCTGGGATGCACTCCGGCAGCCACCAGCCCGGAGATGTGGGCGATGTCGGCCATGAAGATGGCCCCGCACTGGTCGGCGATGGCCCGGAAGCGCTGCCAATCCACAATTTTGGGGTAGGCGGAATAGCCGGCGACGATGATGTGCGGCCGGCTCTCCAGCGCCAGCTTTTCGATGGCCTCGTAGTCCAGCACTTCGCTGTGTGGGTCCACGAAGTAGGGCACGCTGTTATAGATTTTGCCGGAGCGATTGACGCGGGCGCCGTGCGACAAATGGCCGCCGTCGTTCAAATTCAGCCCCATGATGGTGTCGCCAGGCTGTAACAAGGCGGTGTAGACGGCGCTGTTGGCTGGCGCGCCGCTGAGCGGCTGCACATTGACGTAAAGCTGGTCGGCGGTAATCCCGTTGGCGGCAAAGAGTTCGGCGGCACGGCGGCGGGTAAGCGCTTCCAGCATGTCGGCGTATTCGACGCCTTTGTAATAGCGGGGGTCGCTGTAGCGGCGGTAATGGGCCAGTTCCAGGTCCAGGTCCATGATGTCCGCCTGGCTTTGGCGGCGGCTCTCTTCACGCGGGTAACCTTCGGCGTAAATGTTGCCAAAATTGCTGCGCATGGCCTCGCGCACAGCCTCCGGCGAAGCGCTTTCGGAGGCGATGAGGATGATGGTGTTGTCCTGGCGTTCATCCTCGCGTTGTAACAACTGCGACAAATCGGGGTCTAAATCGGCCACCGAACCGTGAAAAAGATAGTTCTTAGACATGATGTTCTCCTGGGAATGCGGTTTCTTGGGTGGGAAACGAGGATAGCCCAAACACGGCCGTCGGGCGTGGTCAGGCGGCTTCTAATTCCCTATATTTTGCTGTATTGCTTTGTAAAGGAAGTGGGAAAACTCAACCTCTCGTCGCCTGAATTGTAACAGGAAATGGACAATTGTGGCACTGTTTGACGCCCATGTGTGTATAATCGGCGCACGATGTTGAACGCAAGGGTGACGATTGTTGGCCTGGGGTTGATGGGGGGATCGCTGGCGTTGGCGCTGCGATTGGCGCAGCGATTGGCGACGGAGCCGACCGCCACCCATCTAACGGTAGTGGACGCCAATCCGGCGACGCGGCAGGCGGCGGCGCGGCTGGCGGATGTGGTAACGGCCGATTTTGCCGCCGGTGTAGGCGACGCCGATTTGGTGATTCTGGCGACGCCGGTGCGCAGCATCATCGGGCTGCTGGCAGAGTTGGCGCGGCTGCGGCCAGAGGGCTGCATGGTGCTGGACCTGGGCAGCACGAAGGGCGATATTTGCCGGGCGATGGCGGCGCTGCCACTGGGCTTTCAGGCGATTGGCGGGCATCCGATGTGTGGTAAGGAGACGGCCGGGTTTAGCGCGGCGACACCGGATTTGTACCGGGACAAGACGTTTGTTTTGTGCCAGAATGAGCGGACGACGACGGCCGTTGAAGGGTTGGTCTTGGAGCTGTTGGCAATTGTGGGGGCACGGCCGTTATTCCTGCCGCCCGATGTGCATGATACGATTGTCGCCGGGGTGAGCCATCTGCCTTACGTGGTGGCCGCGGCGCTGATGCGCACGGCCGCTGCCCTGCGCGACGATCGGGCCTGGGCAGTCAGCGCCTCCGGCTTCCGCGACACATCGCGGGTGGCGGGCACGGACCCCAGGATGATGTTGGATATTTTGTTGACGAATAGGACGGCCGTTTTAGCCCAATTGCAGGGGTATCAGGACGAATTAAACCGGGTCGTCACCCTGCTGCAAACTGGCGATGAAGCGGCCCTGACCGCCTGGCTGACCGAAACACAACGCCAATACCGGGAATATCGAACGATGAACGAGGAGGGAAGATGAACGCCTCCATTCCTCGTTCCTTGTTATCAGGAGGATGTGATGTACATGCTGATGATGGTGCTGGACGACAGCACCCGGTTGAATGAGGTGCTGCAAGCGTGGACCAACGCCGGGGTCAAGGGGGTGACAATCATCGAAAGCACCGGCCTGAACCGCATTTTGCCGCGTGAAACGCCGCAAAAGATGTACGCCGGTTTTAGCCAGCTTTTTGGCAGCGGCCGGGTGGGGCACAATACCTTGTTTGCCGTCATTGAGGATGTGGCCCAGGCGGAAACGGCCGTTGCCGCCACCGAAACCGTCCTCGGCGACCTGCGCCAACCGCACACCGGCATCGTCTTTATGGTCCCGGTGATAAAAACCTGGGGTCTACCTGATCCGTATGCTGGAGAGCAGTAGTCAATTGACAATTGACAATTGACAATTGACAATTATCAATTGACAACAATTAGCAACTATGGTCTGGATACAATTTCTCATTACGTCGGCGATTGTGGTGTGGGCGGCGATTAAGCTGGCCGAGTATGGCGATGTGATCGCTGTGCGGACGAAGCTGGGCGGCCTGTTTGTGGGCACAATTTTTCTGGCCGGGGCAACATCACTGCCAGAAATGATTGCCTCTATCAGCTCTTTTCGTCTGGGGCAGCCGGATTTGGCCGCCGGTAATTTTTTCGGCAGCAATATGGTCAATATGGTGCTGTTGGCAATTGTGGACCTGGTGAATTACCAGGTCCCGCTGCTGCGGCGCGTTGCCGTGAGCCATGCCCTGACAGCGGCTCTGACCACGATATTGATGCTGGTGGCCGTCATTTTTATGCTGGCGAACATCAGTGTGATGATTGGCTGGGTGGGCATCGAGAGCATTTTACTTATCTTGCTGTACTTTGGCGGTATCTGGATGATTCAGCGCGAGAACCGGGGGGCGGCGGTGGTGGCAACGGCCGTTGCCCCTGAACCTGCCCCTGGTTTTCCCAGCCTGCGCCGCGGCGCTTTGGGGTTTGCGGCGGCGGCGGTGGTGTTGATGGCGGCCGTGCCATTGTTGGTTAGCAGCACCGCCGCCATCGCTGTACTCACCGGGCTGAGCGGCGGTTTTGTGGGTACGGCGCTGTTGAGCGTGGTCACGTCGCTGCCGGAACTGCTGGCGGCGCTGGCGGCTGTGCGTATCGGCGCGTTCGACATGGCGGTGGGCAACCTGATTGGTTCCAGTGTGTTTAACATGCTGGCGTTGGGATTTGCCGATTTCTTTTACGTCAACGGCCGTTTCCTGGGCGACATTGACGACAGCTTCGTTCTGGTAGCTGTCCTGGGCATCCTGCTAACCAATATGGCGCTCGTTGGCAACCTGGCCCGGGTGGAACGCAAATTCCTGTTCATCGAACTGGACGCCGTCGCCATTATCGTTGTTTATTTGTTGGCTATGTATCTCCTTTTCCTTAACGGCATTGGCATATAAGGCCACTGTTTTACCTGATTTGATGGCGCAAAACGGCCGTTTACCATGTACAAGCGCACAGAAATCGAGGAACGAGTTACACATTTAGATTGGACAAATCTCAGAAGGTTTGTCCAATCTTGCGTATAAAAGGATTGTAACCTGTGCGATGGTGGGAATGGGTTTTGTTGGGCCTGGGGCTGCTGGCCTTTGCCGCGCAGGCGGCGCTGGCTTCGCCGCTGAAGTCGGCGGCGTTTGATGAGGAGTACCATATCGCCGCCGGGTACGCCTACCTGAAAACCGGCGATTTTCGCCTGTCCACCAGCCACCCGCCGCTGGTGGACGTGTTCGGCGCGCTGCCCCTGCTGTTCTTGGAGGGCATCGTGCTGCCCACCGACCACCCTTCTTGGGCGCAAAGCGACTACTTTATCTTCTCCGACGTGTTTTTGTGGCAGGCCAATGAGAATCCACAGCAGATGTTGGTGTACGGCCGTCTCGCCATCATCAGCCTTGCCACCCTCCTGGCCGCCGTCCTGTTTGTGTGGGCGCGGCAAATGGCCGGGCCGGCCGCCGGTTGGATCGCCCTCGTCCTGGCCGCCTTCGAGCCGAACCTTATCGCCAGCGGCCGTTTGTTAACCACCGATTTGGGTCTGGCGCTGCTGCTGACGATGACCATGTGGCGGCTGTGGTTGTGGTTGGAACGGCCGTCGCGCCTCAATTTGCTGTGGGTGGGCATCCTGGCCGGTGGCGCGATGGCTGCCAAATTCACCGGGCTGATGGTCTGGCCGATGATTGTGGGCGTGGCGCTGGCGTGGCGCGTGGCGGCTGGCGAGCAGCCAATGACGGCCGGCGGCTGGTCGGCGCTTATTCGCTCGCTTTTGTCCCTGGCGGTTGTCGCTTATGCCACCCTGTGGGCCATCTACCGCTTTGACGTGGGTCTCATTCCCGGCAGCCGCTTCCCCTGGCCCATTCCCGCGCCCTTTTACCCGTACAGCCTGTGGGACACGTTTATGGTCATTGAAGAGCAGCCCAAAGCGGCCTACCTGCTGGGGGAAGTGTCCGACCGGGGTTGGTGGAGTTATTTCCCGGTGGCCCTGGCGCTGAAAACGTCGCTGCCACTGTTGGGTTTAACGGCCGTTGGCCTGTTCATCGCCGTCAAAAAAAAGGGATGGGGCAAAACGGCCGTTCTCTGGCTGCCCCCCTTGCTCTTTATGCTCCTGGCAATGACCGGTCGCATCACCATTGGCTACCGCCACATTTTGCCTGTTGTGCCCTTCCTCATCATGCTGGCGGCGCAAATTGGACAAAAACTGTCGGCAGATAACATCACCGAGGCACGGAGGCAAAAAATCAAAAAACTTCCGTGCCCTCCGTGCCTCCGTGGTGCAAACTTCTCCTTCTTCTCTCTTCTGATTGCCTTGCTGCTGGTGTGGCATATGGTCGGGTCGCTGCGTTTGTGGCCGCATCAGGAGGCGTATTTTAATGAACTGGCCGGCGGGCCGGAAAACGGCCGTACCCTGCTGGTAGATTCCAACGTGGATTGGGGCCAGGACCTCATCCTGCTGCGCCAGCTGTTGCTTGAGCAGGGCATAAACCAGGTGTACCTGGGCTATTTTGGCACGGCGCTGCCAGAGAAATACGGCATTGCCTACCAGCCCATTCCCGGCTTTATCCGTTTCACCGCCGGGGCGGAGATAGACGCCTACAACCCGTATACACCGCCGCCTGGCTGGTACGCCATCAGCGAAACGAGCAAACGCCTGGGGCTGATGCTGCAAAACACAGACATCTACGCCTATTTTCAGGGCAAAGAGCCGGTGGCCTGCGCCGGGTATTCCATTTGCCTTTACCGGGTAGATTATCCGGCGGCGACGCCATTAGACCGGCTGGTGGTGAATGACGGCCGTTCCATCGCCGACATTGCGCCAGAGGAACTGGGTGTGTCTGACGGCCGTCGTCTCATCGCCAAATGGGTGCAGGCGCCGGGGGCGATTTACCCTCTGGGCGAAGGCTTCACGCCGCCGGAAGGCTTTCAGGCATTGGGCGTTGACTTTGGCGGAGCGTTGACGTTGTTGGGCTATGTGGCGGCTGGGAAACGGCCGTTGCCCCCGGTCAACCCCTCGCTCTCACCCTCTATTGGCAGGTCGCCTCCGGGCAAGTGGCTGCGCCGCGCCCCAGCCAGGCCGCGCCGCTGGCCGCCTTCATCCACCTCTCGGCGGCCGCCAAACCCGCGCAGATTGTGGCCCAGTTTGACGGCTGGCCCACTGCCCTGACCGGCCTGGAGAGCGGCGACATCATTGCGCAGCCGGTGACGTTGATTCCCGCTTTAGACACGCCGCCGGGTGATTATGTGGTGCGTCTGGGCCTTTACTCGCCCCAATCCGGCCAGCGCCTGCCCCTGGCAGCCGCACCCGGCGACGCCGCGGACACAGCCAGCCAATCTCTGCGTATCTTCGCTGTCGCCATATCGGACTCCGTCAGGGATTAAGCTTCTGCACGGCCGCTGCCTGGAACCAGGCCGTACCCCATTCGTCGTGGCGGTAACGGCCGTCTAGCACCACCGCCACACCGACCGGCAAATCACCTCTTTCTACCCCCTGCACAACGACAAAATCGTCGCCATCATCCAGGAAGTAGCCTTTGCCGCCGGTCCAGCCCGGCAAGCGCGCCCCGGCGATGCGCACAAGCTGCCCCCGGCTCTGCGGCAGGCGGCGAATGGGCAGCGCCCGCTCGATTTGCCCGGCAAACAAATCCAACGGATGCACGCTGATGGGCAGGCCCAGCAAATGGGTCTCCCATTCTAGCCGCTGCGCCGCGCTTTCCGGCGCCGGCGTGGCGCGGGCAAAGGCAAAGGCCATCTGCCGGGCGCTGCCCGCCCACCCAATCGCCTCCGCTTCGGCCAGCAGCGCCGCCCGGCTCTCGCCCAATCCATCCAGCGCCCCGCACTGAATAAGATGGCTGACTTCTTTGGCGTGCAGCGATACCCGCTCCAACAAATCGGCCAAAGAACTGAACGGCCGTGCCGCCACAATCCCCTTCACCGACTCCCGCCGCACATCGCGCACCTGGCCCAAGCCAAGCCAGAGGATGGGGGATGGGGGATGGACGATTGAGGATTGGGGGTTAAGGATTGGCAGTTCTGTCAACGTCACCTTACGCCCACTCATGTTCACGTGCGGCGGGCGCACCGGGATGCCCAAGCGGCGCGCTTCGGCCATGTAGACGGCCGGGTGGTGGAAACCGCCATGGTCGGCCAAACGGGCGCAAAGAAATTCGGCCGGGAAATGGGTTTTCAGGTAAGCGGAGCGGTAACTGACGTCGGCGTAGGCGGTGGCATGTCCCTGGTTAAAGCCGTACCCGGCAAAGGCGGCCACCTGTTCCCAGAGCGTATTGGCCTGTTCCGGCGTAAAGTCTGGGCCATCCGGCGCTTTGCGTTGGCAGCCATGCACAAACGCCAACCGCAGCGCGGCCATTTCGCGCGCCTGGAATTTGCTCATGCCCTGGCGCAGCCGGTCGGCCTGCGCCCAACTTAGCCCGGCGATTTCCGTGGCGACGCGCAGCACCTGTTCCTGAAACAGCAGCACGCCCTGCGTTGGCCCTAAAATGGGTTCCAGCGCCGGATGCAGGTACGTGATGGCTTCCTCGCCCCGGTAACGGCGCACAAACGATTTTGCCATGCCGCCGGTGGCCGGGCCGGGTTTAAAGAAGGCATTGGCGACGGCCAAATCCCACACGGAGCGCGCCTGAAGTTGGCGCAAGGTGCGCTGCGCCCCGGTGGATTCACACTGAAAGACGCCGATGGTCGTCCCGCGAGCCAATACGTCGCCGGTGGCCTGATCGTTCAGGGAGATGGCTTCCAGGTGGAAGTTAGCGTCGTGGCGGGTGCAGACCATTTCGGCGGCGTCGGCCAGCACGGTGAGGGCGCGGATGCCCAGTAAATCTAGCTTGGGCAGGCCGATGGCTTCCACATCGTGGTGGTCGTATTGGGTGGTGAGGAAGCCTTTGGGCGCAAACTGCACCGGCACAGTGTCCGTCAGTGGACCGGGGGTGATAATGAGACCGCCAGGATGGATGCTGAGGTGATGGGGCTGCCCCACCAGTCGGAAGGCCAGGCGGAACACATTTTTGCTTTTGTCGTCGTCGAGTTGGGCGACGATGGCCTCCAGGTCTATCGGTTCGCGGCGGCGCGGGTCGGGATGCCAGCCGCGTGGGACCAGGGCGGTGAGTTTCTTGATGCCGCTTTCATCGAAGCCAAACGCTTTGGCCGTCTCGCGCACGGCCGATTTGGGCTGCATGGTGCTGATGGTGGCGACGAGGGCGACGCGGTCGGGGCCGTAGGTGCGGCGCACGTAGTGCAGCACTTCGTCGCGGCGGCGGCTGCAAAAATCGAGGTCAATGTCTGGCAGACCCTGGCGCGCCGGGTTGAGGAAGCGTTCAAACAACAGGCCGTTGGCGACCGGGTCTACGGTGGTGATGCCCAGGACGTAGGCGACCAACGAATCGGCCACGCTGCCGCGGGTGCTGACGGGCACGGCCGTTGCCCGCGCAAAGCGCACAATGTCGGCCACTACCAGGAAGAGCGGCGCAAAGCCGCAGCGGTTGATGGCGGCAAGTTCGTGGGTCAGGCGGGATGCGTAATTGTCAATTGTCAATTGCCAATTGTCAATTGTCAATTCGTGTTGGTGAATGACCAGCTTCTCTTTCAGTCCGGTGGACGCTTGCTCTTGCAACACTGCTTCGGCAGTCTGGCCTTGGGGCAGGGCGAGGGTGGGCCAGAGGGTACGGCCATCTGGCAGGCTGGGTTGGCATTGGCTGATGATGTCGTGGACGGCCGTCAGCGCTTCGGGGAAGGCGGCGAAGCGTGCGGCGATGTTGGCCGGCGAGAGCCAGTGGACGGTGCGGGCCGGGTCGAAGGGGATGGCGTCTACGTGACAGTTGGCGGCGATGGCTGCCAGCACGGGCAGCAGCGGTGCATCGTCCGGCGCCAGGCAGTAGACAGGTTGGGCGACGGCCGGCCGCAGGCCGAAACGCTGGCTGATGGCGCTGATTTCCTGGAGAACGGCCGTATCTTCCGCCCGCTGCCACTCTAACCCCACGAACCCGTTCTCTTCAAACAGGCTGCCCAACCGGCCGGCGTAGCGGGCGGCGGCCCGGGCGCTGCCCGCTTGCGCGTAGCGGTACAACCAGCCTTGCTGGCCGCCGTCCAGGCAAATCAGACCGGCGCGGTGGGCTTTAAGTTCGTCCCATTGCAGCAGAGGCTGCGCCTGCCGTTCCAGGCTGCCTTGCAGCAGCGAGGTGAGACGGCAGAGGGAGCGGTAGCCTTCTGGTCCATCGGCCAGCAGCACAATCTGGCCGGTAAGCGTTGAGAGGGAGTCTAACCCGGTGGGGTGAGGCTCGGGTGGGGGGAGAACGGCCGTCAGGCCAAGAATCGGTTGGATTCCGGCGGCATGGCAGGCGCGGTTAAAGGCGACAGCACCGTAGAGGGCATGGTTGTCCGTCAGGGCCAGGGCCTTCAGGCCGTCTTGGGCGGCGCGGGCGGCCAACTGGGCCACCGACGCCGTGCCGCCGAGCAGGGAGTAGTGGGAGTGGACGCGCAGGTGGGTGAAGCGGGCAGGATTGAGGCTGTTCATCGGTGGGGATGATAACATGGAAGGGAACGGCCGTCATGGATGGAGAGGTGGTGGGATGGGAGGAAAAGTAGTTTACTATCGTGGGTTCCGCAGGTGAATATAGTAATATGGTCATACGGCTAGGGCTACAGCAATACGATACAATGCGTTTTGCAACCTGCCTTTTATATGCTCACTTCTTTCGGCAAAGTCACTCTTGCTTGCTGTGCAAGAAATTAACATGAAGTCAATGGCAAAAGATAACACATCAAGCATTCAAAGAATCAGCATTCACAAGGTATTTCAGAACCGAGCGTTTTTGTCCGCTATTCTCTTCGTGCTATTTTTATATGCGTTAGAGGAAACCTTTCTGTCTCCACGGCACATAATATATCTGTGGATACTTAGAAGTTATCATGCTCCTATTCTTTATAGACTGCAAGGCTTCACTGAGATTATCTTCTCCTTTCTTATTGTCTTCTTGTTTCTATGGCTTTCATTTAGTTCTCAAATCAGGGTTAGGATCGTTTACTTCCTGATTTTGTCCTCAGCTACTTTGGTTCAATATAACTATTGGAATACGCTGCATCGCTTTATAACTGCTACTGATCTCAATACAGCCAGAAACTCTCCGCCTGATTTGTGGCTAGATTCAGCGGCACTTTTTTTTGATCCTTTTGCTTTTATCCCCATCACCATCTATTTACTTTTATTTCTGTGGACAAAACAATCAAAACGATATGGCTTTAAGAGCTTTCTTTTGCTTTCTCTATTTATTGTTGGCGCCAATGTCACCATCTACTACGTTGGCCAAAAAGACACACCTGCTCCAGCGATACAGAGTATGTTCAAGACGCTAACCAGTGCCGCGTTTACCGAATCGGTTGTCTATCTACGAGAGGAGGTTCCGTTTCAAAGTGATAATGCGCCGCAAAATAATATCGTATTGATTATTGATGAGAGCGTGCGGGGAGATCGTTTGGGCATCAACGGCTATCATCGTCCTACAACGCCTTATCTGGAGGAATTGGCCGTAAAAGGAAAGGTGCATAATTGGGGAACTGCCGTTTCATCAGCAACTTGTAGCATGAGTTCCAATATTGTTATTGTTGCAGGACTCTCTACTCTTCCAGATGATGAAAAACGAGCCGATCAAAATGCGACTATTTTTCAATATGCCAAAGCGATGGGTTATCAAACTTATTATTTCGATGCCCAAACAAAATACTTATGGACGGGCTTGAGGGTTGATGACTTGCAATACATAGACCATTGGGTCAATGTAAAAACGTTAGGCGAAGACCTAGATGCAGACTTTCGTGCAGCTGACGCGGTTGCCGAAGTGATACAACAAAATACCGGAAACTTTATTGTCATCAATAAAAAAGGGGTGCATTTTCATTACAATGACGTATATCCACCTGAACAAGCAATATGGACGCCTATTCCATCACGAAAAGCATATGATGATTTAGCAATGGTCTCCAACACCTATGACAATGCTATTTTTTATAATGTTGACACCTTCTTTCGCCGACTTATCCCGAAGCCGCAGGCTGTTGAGCAGACTATTTTTCTATACACGTCTGATCATGGTCAGACACTGATAGAAAATGGGGCGTCTTGGTCACACTGCGGAGAGACAAAAAACGAAGCATTAGTACCGCTTTTATTAATAGGCGACTTTGATAATAGGCTAGATGTAGAATACCGTGCAAGCCATTATAATATCTTTGCCACACTATTAGATTTGATGGATGTTCCTTCAGAAGCAAGAATCCGCGATTATCCCTCCTCGTTATTCCTCATGAAAGCCTCTGATTCCGCAGACAGGTATTATTTAGGTGGAAATGGGCAAAGCATTAATTTTGACAGACCTGATGAAGCGCCATAGTAGATACAAACTCAGGCTATGGACTCATCACCTATCAGCCGGGAGTTGGGATTGTTTGTGGGCGTGGAGGGCGGCAACGGCCGTGCGCATTTCCGCCAATTCTTCCCCACGCAGCCCATACTTCCCCAGAATAAAATAGGCCGCTGCCAGCGCCAGCGCCGGGATTACGGCGATCATGAAACGAATGCCTAATACGGCCGTGTCCGGCTGCTCTGGATACAGCACTCCTGGTGTTGGCGACACATAACGAGTCAATGTTAGCACCGTGCCGGTGATGGCCCCCTGGATGGTAAAGGCCAGGCGAATGACAAAGCCATTCATGCCAAAATACAGCCCTTCGCGCCGCGCTCCGGTCACCAATTCATCCGCGTCCACCAGGTCGGCAATGAGTAAATCGGTCAGCATCAGCAGCCCGGCCAGACTGGCCCCAAACAGCATAATCGCCAGCAGGCCGCTGTAAAAATCGTAGGCCAGGAACAACGTCAGCACAATGGCCGCCGATGTCAGGCAGCAGAGGCGCAGCGCCTGCCACGCGCCGCGCCGGTGGGTGAACCTGGCCCAAACCGGCATCGCCAACAGCGCCACAACAAAGGCCGAGGCCAGAAAAAGAGAGTTCTGCGTCGCCACGTCCAACGTTACGCCGCCGATTGTCAGGTCCGATTGCAGGCGTAGGGCGTATTTGGTGTAAAACGGCGTGGTAGAGGTGAGGGCCAGGAAGACAAACTGCACCATCAGATTGGCCCCCAAGAAGGCTAAAAAGTTGCGATTGGTCATTGTGGCGCGCAGCGATTCGCGCAGGGGCAGGGGTTCGTCGGCGGTAAATTCCGGCCGTTCCCGGCTGCCAAGCAGGGAGAGGGCGAAGAAAACGGCCGTTACCACCGCCACCAATCCCGCTACCACGCGCACCCCGCTCCAATCCTCTCCGGCCAAAATGGGCGGCAGGGCCACACCCACCATTAGTCCGATCACCGAAAAAATTTGCCGCCAGGCGGAAACGTTGGCGCGCTGCTTCTCGTCGGGAACCATTTCTGGGAACAACGCCGTCCAGTTCATCACGGCGATGGTCCACAGCAAGTCGAAGGCCAGGACAAAGAAGATGAAATAAAGCAGCAGCGATACATCCGCCTGGGCCGATAGACCGGCCGGCGGCACAAACAGCAGGTAAAAGGTGATGCTGAGGGGGATAAACGAACCGGCTATCCAGGGGATGCGCCGACCCCAACGGGTTTGGGTGCGGTCAGACAGGTAGCCAGCCAGGGGATCGTTAAAGGCGTTCCAAAGGCCATAGATGGACCAAGTTAGCCCAACCCAGGCGGCGCGTAGGCCATAGACATCAATGTAGAGGAATTGGATGTAGGTGCTGAATGCCTGGTAGGAAACGGCCGAGGCTAGCGAGCCAGAGGAATAGACAATAAGCTGCCAACGCGGAATCTGTTTCGACATGGGAACCCTCCTGGTTGGGTGAAGTGGTCGCCCGAACTCGAACACATGATGACAGTTATTATACCACAGGTAACGGCCGTTTGTTTGTACGCCTACGAAAACAGAGTTGTCAAATCTTAAAGATTTGACAACTCTAGACCTTTTCATGCGTGGTGGTGAGTGGGACACTCATCAAGTCGCCTGTTCATTTGTCAGGCGTTGTGTTTGGCGTCTGGCCCTGACGCACCTGCTCCGCAAACGCCACGAAGGCGCGTTGGATGTGCGGCCACACGGCCGTATCCGTCTTCGTCAATTCATGGCCGGTGGCAAATTCGTGGTAATGCACCTGCCCGCCCAGGCTGCGCATTAATTCGTGGGTCGCTTTGGGCGCGATGGTGATGTCCTGGCTGCCCTGAATGACCAGGGTGGGCAGGTGGATGGTCGGCGCGGCCGCTTTGGCCGCCTGCCCCAGGGCCAATATCTCGTCCACAAATCGCGCCGGGACGCGCAGCGATTGTAATGCCGCCTGCACCTGCGGATCGTCCAGGTCCAGCACGTCGCGCCAGTTTTCAAAGACGCGCTGCATTTGCGGGTTGGAGAAATCTATCCATTTGAAGAACTGGATTTCGGGGAAAAGTTGGCGGATGCCGCGCCAGACGGCGGCGATGGCCGGGCCGCCAATTTGCCAAAAGGGGGCCAGCAGAACCAGGGCGTTGGGCGGTTCCTGGGCAGCGATGTTGAGGGCGATGGCCCCGCCCAGGGAGTAACCCACCAACAGGACTGTCTCGTATTGGCTGCGCAGCTGGGTTTGGGCCTGGCGAACGGCCGTCACCCAATCTTCTTGCCCATAGGTAAACATGTCGGCAATTTGCGGGCCAAAACCGGGCAAGAGTGGGGCGTGGACCGTCCACCCCTGGGCATGGAGCGCGGCGGCCAACGGCCGTACTTCCGCTGGTGTGCCCGGAAAACCATGCACCAACAGCGCCGCCGCCGGTCCGCCCGGCCAAAAAAACGGCTGATAGACTTCCTCGCTAAATAACCCCAATTCGCTGAGATTCATATGCCCCATTCTCGAAAACGGGACGCGGATGATCGCGGAAGCGGCCGATTAGCGCGGATAAGTCATAAAAAACCGCGAAAACCGGCTGCATCCGCGTCTATCCGCGTCCCATTGAACTCCTCAAACCGTCCGGCCTTTCCAGAGAATGCCGCGCCCCAACAGACGGCGCGCCATGCCCCACGCCCCGGCCACCTGCACTACCAGCGCCCCAAGAGGAGAAAACGCCGCGTACCAACCCGGTCCAAATCGGCGCGACCAGGGCCAGAAAGCCAGGGCGACGGCCGTCCAGGTCAGCGGCAGCCAGCGCCGTGGGATGCGCCCGGTTAGCACCGCCAGCAGGACCAGCAGCGGGTTCATCGTAATGGTGATAAAAAAGACCATCCACAACGCATGGAAGCCGGAGAAACGGAGCGATTGTGACCCCAGGCGGTTCATGCCCTGCCACATTTGTCGGGTACTGTGGTACATGCGCACCTGGGCCACGTCTTCGCCGCGCATCATTTGCACGTGGTAGCCCATTTGCCGCAGGCGGCGGCCCAAAGCCAGGTCTTCCAGCGCTTCGTGGCGCACGGCCGTCATGCCGCCGCTGTCTTCATAGACCTGCCGCCGCAGCAAAATGTATTGCCCGTTCAGATGTGCCGACGCCGGCTGCCAGGCGGTAAACAGCCCGGCAAAGGCGGCTGTCAGCGCCAACCGGTCGGTTAAACCGCGACACTTCTGTTCCAAAAAGAGGCTGACGCCGTCCAGGTGATGGTCCAGGGCATACTGTACCGCCTGGGCCAGGCTGTGCGGCGTGTGAATGGTGTCGGCGTCGGTGAAGAGCAGCCAGTCCCCTCTGGCGGCCGCCGCGCCATGGCACATGGCATGGGGTTTGCCCAACCAACCTGGCGGCAGTTCACGCAGTTGAATCAGGCGCGCGCCATAAGATTGGGCGACAACGGCCGTCTCGTCTTCTGAATTGTCATCCACCACAATAATTTCCAACTTGCCCGGATAACACAGGTCGTGCAGCGATGGCAGCAGCACACGCAAATTATGCGCCTCGTTGCGCGCCGGGATGATGATGGAGAGAGAAGGTAACGGCCGTGCCGCCGGTTGGCTGGTCAGAGCGGGCAGCGCCTGATACATGCGGTTGGCGCGGTAAGCCAGCGGCGGGGCCAACAGCGACAGATAAATGGTGTGTTTCCACCGGTCGAGGGCGTTATCCAACATGGCGCGTCTCGGCAGCGGTGAGTTTCATGTGGACGCCCGGTCGGGGTTCTAATGTTGCACCCATGTAGGGCTTGATTTCTGCGCCGTTTAGCAGCTCCAGATCGAAGCGTTGGAGAATGCGCGCCAACACCACCTTGCTTTCCACCTGGGCAAAGGCCGCGCCAATGCAGTTGCGCGGGCCGCCGCCGAAGGGCACATAGGTCAATGGCGGCCGCGCGCCTTGTTCGCTTTGGGCATGGTCGAAGCGGTGCGGACAGAATTTGTCTGGCTCCTCCCAGTAGCGTTCGTCGCGGTGAGAGAGGTAGATGGAATACATCACCCGGGTGTCTTGGGGCACTTCGTAGCCGTCTACGACCATGTCTGTCCCGGCGTGGCGGTTGCCGGCGTGGATCGGCGGATAGAGGCGCAGCGCTTCTTTGATCACCATGTCCAGGTAATCCAACCGGTTGATTTGTTCCAGGGTGGGCGGTTCGGCGGCGGTGGGGAGAACGGCCGTTACCTCCGCCTTCGCCTGAGCCATCGCTTCTGGGTGGCTGCCCAACAAGTACCACACCCAGGCCAGCAGCGCCGTGCTGGTGTCGTGCCCGGCGATGAGCATGGTTAACATCTGGTCGCGGATGCGGTCATCGTCCAGGCCACTGCGGATTAGCTGCTCCAGCAGGTCGCCGGGGTCGTTGGGCGCGCCGGGCGCGCCGGCCGCGCCGGGCGCGTTTTGCGCCAGGTCGGCGCGTCGCTGGGCGATGACGCCGTACAGATAGGCGTCTATTTCGGCGATGGCCCGCCGGTACTGCGGCCGCGGCAGGTTGGGGAAGATGATCCACAAACCGGGCGAGATGTAGCTGATGGCTTTGAGGATGGGCTGCCACAGCCGTTCCAGGTCGGGGCTAAATTCCACCTTAAACATGGTTCCCATGAGGATGAGCAGGGCAACTTTGCGCATTTCGACGAGCATATCTACGGTACGGCCGTCGGCCCAGCGATCAATCACCTCATCGGTATAGCGCCAAAAAGCCGCCACATGGTTGACCACGTGGCGGCGGTGCAGCGGTGGGTCCATCACCGCCCGCAGGTCGTCGTGTTCCTGCCCATCTACCACCAACACGCCCCGGCGCAGCAGCTTGGTCACCGGGTCGCTCTCTTTGCGCCAGATAAACTGGTCGCGCTTGGTGACCATGATTTCCCGGTTGGTGTCTGGTCCGACAAACACCGCCGGTTGGAAGCGGGGCAGCGTAATCTGAAACGCCGGCCCCACATACTTGCGCATCAGCGCCAGGGAAGTCAACAACGAACGGTCGCGGATCAACTCTTTGAGAATCTTGCTGCCACTTTCCGGGTCCGCCACAGGCAGGGGGCAAGATGAATCAGGTAGGGTCATGGGGTCCTTTTTTATTGTTTGGTGTTCAGTGTTCAGTATTCAGTGTTCAGTCCAAACACTGAACACGTCTCACCGCTGCCCGCCGACCGTTTGCGGCTTACGCGCCGCTGCTGGCAGCGGCGAGCTGCTGACGATTAATTCTTCGGCAATCTTAGATGAAGACAACACGCCAGGCAAGCCCGCGCCGGGGTGAGTTCCCGCGCCAACAAAGTAAAGGTTGTCGAAATCTTCTGAGCGGTTGTGCGGCCGGAACCAGGCCGATTGGGTGAGTACCGGCTGCACGGAGAAGGCGGACCCCATGTAGCTGTTCAGCCGGTTCTGGAAGTGTAACGGATCAATGTAATGTTCGGCGACCAGGTTGGCCTGGAGGTCTGGCAGGTAGTTGTCTTCGAGGAACTGCATGATGGCGTCGCGGTACGGTTTGGCCGTGACGGTCCAGTCTATGTCCGCGCCCAGGTGGGGGACTGGCGATAAAACATAGAAGGCTTCGTGCCCGGCCGGCGCGATGGATGGATCGGTGAGGGTGGGCATGTGCAGGTAGAGCGAAAAATCTTTGGATAGGGTTTTGTTTTTGAAGATGTCGGCCAGCAGCCCCTTGTAGCGTTCGCTGAGGATGATGTTGTGGTGGGCCAGGTTGGTATCGGTATAGCGCTTTTTGGTTCCAAAGTAGATGACAAACAGCGACATGCTGTATTTGGTGAGTTTTTTGTAGCGCGTGTCGGAGTTGCGCAGGCTGCGCGCTTTGGCGGGGATCATGTTGAGGTAGGTCCAGGCCACGTCGGCGTTGGAAATGACGTGATCGGCCCGGTGGATGGTTCCATCGGCCAGGCGAATACCGGTGGCGCGACGGCCGTGTACAAATATCTCCTCTACCTCGGCATTCAGATGGAAACGGCCGCCCAATTCTTCCGTCAGCTTTGCCAGAGCGGCCACCAACGCGCCCGTGCCGCCTTTAACATAATGGACGCCCCACTCCCGCTCCAGATAATGGATCATGGCGTAAATCGAAGAGGAATCAAACGGGTTGCCGCCAATGAGCAGTGGATGGAAAGAAAAAACGCGGCGCAGGAAATCATTTTCCACGAACTGCGAGGCATAGCTGTAGACCGATTTATAGGATTGCAGTTTGATGAGGTCGGGGGCGACGCGCAGCATATCGCCGACGCTCAGGAAGGGTTTGTCGGCCAATTCGACAAAGCCTTTCTCGAAGATGGCTTTGGTGGTCGCCATAAACCGTTCATAACCGGCGACGTCGGCCGGGTTCCATTTGGCGATTTCATTGGCAATGAACTGCGGGTCGTCGTTGTAGTCGAAGGCGCGGCCCTCGTGGTTGAAGATGCGATAAAAGGGATTTAGTTGGACAAATTCAACATACTCTTCGCGGCGGCGGCCGGCGGCGGCAAAAATATCGTCGAACATGAAGGGGGCGGTGATAACGGTGGGACCGGCGTCAAATTTGAAACCGTTTTGTTCAAAGACGTAGGCGCGGCCGCCCAGTTTGTTTTGTTTTTCAAAGAGTTCGACATCGTATCCCCGCGCGGCCAGCCGCGCAGCCGCGCCCAGAGCGCCAAAACCACTACCAATGATGATTACTTTTTGTGACATGTGTTTTTCCTTTTAGTGGGGAGGATGACAGATACCGGCCGTTTGTGGCGAGGGGTATGGAAATCCTGGCTTCCCCCAAATGTGTGTTTGTGTAATTATACCGATTCGCGGGCTTCTTTGTAAGCCGCCAGGGTTTGTAAACGTGTTTGCTGCCTGTCTATGATGGGCCGGGGGTAATTCTGGCCGATGATGACGCCCAGACGCCTTTGCTCCAGCGGGGGCATGGCCGCCGGATTGTGGATGTAGGCGTTGGGCACGGCCGTTAACTCTGGAACCCATTGGCGGATGTAACGGCCGTCGGGATCAAACTTCTCGCTTTGGGTGGTGGGGTTGAAAATACGGAAGTAGGGCGCGGCGTCTGTGCCGGTTCCGGCCGTCCACTGCCAGCCGCCGTTGTTGGCTGCTGGATCGCCGTCTACCAGTTGCTTCATGAAGTGGCGTTCGCCCCAGCGCCAATCTACCAGCAAATCTTTCACCAAAAACGAGGCGACGATCATCCGGGCGCGGTTGTGCATCCAGCCGGTAGCGGCCAATTGGCGCATGGCGGCGTCTATGATGGGGAACCCGGTACGGCCGTTTTGCCAGGCGGCAAAATGGGCCGGGTTGTTGCGCCAGACGATGGCATCGTAGGCCGGATTGAAGCTGCCAGTCAGCACATGAGGGAAGTGGTACAAGATGTTGACGTAGAATTCGCGCCAGATCAGCTCGTTGAGCCAGACGTCGGCGCTGCGACGGCCGTTTTCATCGGCAGCGGTCATCCAGGCGGCGCGGGCGGCGGCCACCGCCTGCCGCGCCGAGACCATACCAAAGCGCAAATAAGGCGAAAGCTGCGATGTACCCGCCTGATCAACCTGGTTGCGCTGGTCAGCGTAGGCAAAGACAGGCGCGTTGTCGCCGCTGGTAAAGGCGCGCAGACGACGCTGTGCTTCAGCTTCACCGGGCAAAAACGGTACGGCCGTTGGCAGTTCCGGTGTGGCCGGCACGGGCAGGCTGGAAATGCCGGGTGGGGTGGTGATATGGTCTGGTTTGGGCAAGAGATCGGCTGGGCTGGGATACGGCCGTGCCCGCCACTGTTTGCTAAAGGGGGTGAATACCGTATAAGGACGGCCGTCTGCTTTCAGAATAGTTTCCGGCGGATGAACCGTCACGCCCTCAACCAGGGTCAGGGGCAGGTCGGCGGCGATGGCCTGGTCGCGACGGCGGGCGTAGGGCGAATAATCTTCCTCGGCGAACAGGACGGCGTTGGTTTGCTGGCGCAGCGCGGCTAATTCCGATGGGACACGGCCGTGACGCACCACCAGATAGCTGCCCAATTGGCGCAGGTCGTCATCCAGGCGGCGCAGCCCAGCCCACAGAAAAGCCTGCCGCACGGGGCCGCTGTTCGCCAGCGCCGGGTCAACCACAAAAACCGGGATGAGCTGCGCGCTGTGTTGCAAAGCGGCCGTTAAAGCCGGGTTATCGGTCAGGCGTAAATCGCGCCGTATCCACCAGATTCCTGTTTGGGTCATGATATGTTTCGGGCGACAACAAAGCTGCCAAAGTCTGCTAGTATCCGTAGGCCGAAGTCCGTATCCCGTTTTCCGTTGGCATTTGCCAGAGGTGGCCCCTACGGATTACCGCTTACGGGTACCAGGCTGTTGCTGCCTGGCTGCCGACCGCTAATCGCAAGGAGCTTCGCTGGTTCCGGTGACGCATTGTAGCCATTCGATGATCGGCGCGCCTTCGGACTGCATCATCACTCTGGCGGCGTCCCGGTACACGTCCAGGTAGCGGTGCAGCAAATCGGGCGGCATATCGTAGTTTAGCAGCAATGTTTCTGTCCAGGCCACTTCTGACCCCAAAAAAGAGACGCTGCCCAGCGTCAGGGCGGCGCTGATGTCCCGGGACAGGTGCATGTTGGCGTTGGTGATGTGTTCATAGGGGAAATCTTCTTGTTGTAAGACGCGCCACACTTCGGCTTCGATCGCGGCCTGACGCTGCCGGAAGTGGCGGCGGGCGATTGGGTATTTCTGGGCAATGGGTTCGTGGCCTGGGGCGGACGGCCGTTTGGACAAAATGTTGGCAATGGTGGGAACGGCCGTGTCCAACTGTTCGCCCAGAAAATGCCCAGCGATGCGCCCGCGCAGCGCCGGCGTCAGGCTAAAGATGCGTCCGCCATAGGCCAGACTAATCCCTTCCTGATGCAGAAATTCGGCTACCTGAAATAAGGAAGCGGCCGAATGCAATTGCTGCGCCGTCATTACTATCAGGTCTGGCTTCGTTGAGGCAATGGTCGTCTCCAGATATTCCCGTGGCACATTGGCGCCCAAATAAATAGTTTCCCAGCCTTTATAACGCAGCATCAGCGTCAGAAACAAAGGCGCAAATACGTGGTGTTCATCGGCCGGGCAGGCGACGATAATTTTGCCAGGGCGATTGGGTGGGGGGGCGGCCGTAACCAGGGTATTCAGACGACGCATCGCCAAAGCCGAAGCAAAATGCTCCTGTTGTACAGTCGCTTTGTTGTAAAACCACAGCTCGCCAATGTGGGCCAGCCCCTTTTGCAGAACCTCCAGACAAACCATGTCGGCCGGATAGAGGGCAAATGCCTGGGTCAGGGCGCTATCAGCGACCAATTCATCGTAGCGCAGACAGCCGTCAATCCATCGCTGCCGTAAGTCGCTAATGGTTGACCCGGCCACGCTGCCGCCGACCTCGTTGACACTTGTTGGTACTGTGATACCATTATTTTGGTTTAATTGGGTGGTCAGCGGTGGGTGCATTCCATCCAGAGGATTTTGTCCAGTTTCCTCTAAGTTGCGCCACAGCCGTATCGCTCTACTAATACTCATGCCCTCCTGTTGACGCACGATTAACCATTTGATGACGGCAATATCATGCTCAGAATAAAGGCGATGTCTACCCTGGGTGCGTTTGGGTTTGGGCAAACCATAGCGACGCTCCCAGGCGCGCAATGTGTCTGGTTTGATGTTGGTTTCTTGTAACACCACTTTTAGATTATATGTTGGTACTTTGCTCAAGCTCATAATATAGGAATCCCTTATTACCTTTCCAATCGGTATTGTGAGATTAGCATGAAAAAGAGAAATTGTCAACAATTTGCACATATTATATGTTGACAAAAGCGTTACATCATGTTAAGATAAAATTCAATTGGCACTGAGTATGCAACCAGGCAACCATTTAGAAAGGTAATACGTAGAAGGTATAACGGCCGTTCATATTTCCAGGTTTCTATTACAATAGAAACTAAACCGCCAAGTTGATTGCCCCCGTCTACAGCTGCCAGGGGCAACTAACTTGACCAAATAAACAAGACCTGCGGGATTGACAAAATTTCAGAGGTCGCCAGTTAGTTAGAGAGGAGAAGGATTAATGGTTGTACAGACGCGAACCTGGGAGAACCGGTTGTTGATGTTGGCAGATGAGGCATGGCACGTGGGATCTGTTAGTTCCAACGCTCCAGTTGCTGACGAAAATTTGCTCAGCGAAGCCTACGCCCAATGTGATGCCATTACTGCCAAACACAGCCGTTCTTTCCATATGGCGTCTAGCCTGCTGCCGTTGGAAAAGCGACGCGCCGTGCGCGCGTTGTACGCCTTTTGTCGCATTACCGATGACATTGTAGACTGCCAGCAGGTGGACGTATCCGCAACATTAGCGCAGTGGCGGCAACAGGCTTTTTCTAACCATCCATCCAGTGATAATCTGCCGGCCGTCGCCTGGGCCGATGCGCGTTTGCGCTACCAGATTCCCCTACGTTATGCCGAACAACTTTTGGAAGGCGTCTCGCGGGATATGGTGCAAAACCGGTATGAAACCTTTGAAGATTTAGCCACTTATAGCTACGGAGTTGCTTCCACTGTAGGGTTGATGAGTATGCACGTCATCGGCTTCTCTGGTGTAAATGCTATCCCTTACGCCATCAAGTTAGGGCTGGCGCTGCAAATGACCAACATTTTGCGCGATGTGGGCGAAGACTGGCGGCGCGGCCGTTTGTATCTGCCGCGCGAAGAAATGGTAGAGTTTGGTCTGTCTGAAGAAAACATTGCCGCCGGCGTGGTGGACGATAAATGGCGGTCGTTCATGCGCTTTCAGATCGAGCGCAACCACCAACTGTATGAAGAGGCAGCGCCGGGCATTGCGATGCTGCATGAAGACGGCCGTTTCGCCATTGCCGCCGCCGCCGGTTTGTATCGTGGTATCCTGGACAATATCGAAGCCAATAGCTACGATGTGTTTCATCGGCGCGCCTTCGTTAGTACGTGGGGCAAACTGCGCCGTATGCCTGGTCTTTGGTGGCGCAGTCGCCATTAGCAGCAGTATCCAGTAGTCGGTATTCAGTTTTCAGTGCGCGTACTCCATAGGCTTCCCCCTACGGAATACGGGACACGGATTACCGAATATGGGATACGTGATACGGGTGCTAGAGTCCTCCCTTTCCCTGAGCATCTGATGAACGGGTAAGCAAACGATTCCTCAAAACGTCTAAGACAATGCAAAATATTCTTGCGCCACGCTGCCAGCATCCTAACTGCGCGTCTGCTTCATGATGCGCGTTTACTTTTATTACACAAACAAATTCTCGACACAACACTCACTGAACCCACAAGATAAGGAGATATTCATGTACAAAGCAATCAATGGTCATACGCCAACTGCGAATGGAAACGGCCGTGTCTATACCAATGGCAACAACTACCGCACCAAAACGGCCGTGCCAGCCACCCCAGAAGCCAACACCGACAGCAAAGCCGATACCCGCCTGGTCAAAGACCTGCAGCAGCGCTACGACCTCAGCTTCATGGTCACGCCGGCTTACAAGGCCACCTTGCCCGACCTGCAAAACACCGACGGCAACCGCGGCGCCAACGTCGCCATTCAACACGTGGGCATACACAACTTCAAAGTGCCCATGACCATCATCACCCGCGAAGGACAGCCGCTGCAAATCCACGCCTCGATCACCGGCACAGTTTCGCTGGATGCCTATAAAAAGGGCATCAACATGAGCCGCATTATGCGCACGTTCTATGAATACGACGAGAGCGAGCTGAATCCACACACCTTGCAGCAGGTGGTCTACAGCTATCTAGAAAGTCTGGAAAGCTCCAACGCCCGTATCGCCGTCGCCTTCGACTACCCCCTAAAGCAGCAAAGTTTGCGCAGTGGTCTGGCCGGTTATCAATACTATCCGGTGGTCCTGGAGACAGTTGTCACACCGGACCGGGGCCTGCGCCAATTTGTCCACCTGGACTTTGTCTATTCCTCGGCCTGCCCGTGCAGCTATGAACTGAGCGTTCATGCCAACCTGTTCCGCGGCGTAGCGGCCGTGCCCCACAGCCAGCGCTCCGTCGCCAAGATTTCGGTGGAGTACACCGAAGACTTTGTGATAGAAGACCTGGTAGACATCGCCCGCGAGACGCTGCAAACAGAAACGCAGGTGATGGTGAAGCGCGAAGATGAGCAGGCCTTTGCCGAACTCAACGCCGCCAACCTGAAATTTGTGGAAGACGCCGTACGCTTGCTGTATGAAGGGTTAGACAGTGACGAGCGTATCCTAGACTTCCGCGTCTTCGCTGCGCACAAAGAATCGCTGCACTCTCACGATGCCATCAGCGTCATCGTCAAAGGCGTCGCCGGCGGTTATGACGCTTATCTGGAGCCATTCACCTACCGGGCCGCGGCGACCTGATGAATAGTAACGTCAGGCGTCCGGCGTCACCGGAAAGTGACGCCGGACGCCTCTGACAGAATCTCCTCTGCCTGCTATTGTTGCAAAGGTCACAATCTGCCATTTTTGTCACCTGGTCAGATGTCACCCTGTCAAGCATAGTTTCCCCCAACTGGTTTTTATGATGATAAAATGGCTTTTGCGCGCGGCCGATACGCTGCTCGATCAACTGATTTTGCCCAGTTACACCTGGCCTGGCTATGCCCTGCGCGCGCTTACCTGGAACAGCGCCAACGTGGAGCAGGATATGACCGGGCAGGTGTGCCTGATCACCGGCGCCAATGCCGGTCTGGGGCTGGCCACGGCCGAACGCCTGGCACGCCTGGGGGCAACGGTTTACATGGTGGCCCGCAGCCTGGAACGAGGCAGCCGGGCACGGGACCAGGTGATTGCCAAAACGGGCAATGACCGGGTGCATCTGGCTGTGCTGGATGTGAGCGATTTAACGGCCGTCACCCAATTCGTCGCCCAATTCCGCCAACAAGAAAACCGCCTGGACGTCCTCATCAACAACGCCAGCGTCTTGCTGCCCCAACGCCAAACCTCGGTAGATGGCCTGGAGCAAACGCTGGCGACCAATCTCATCGGTCCATTCCTGCTGACCAACCTGCTGGTCCCCTTGCTGCAAGCCAGCGCCCCGGCGCGCATCATCTGGGTGTCGTCTGGCGGCATGTATACGCAAAAATTAGACATAGATATGTTCCACACCGCCAACGAACCATACAACGGAACCACCGCCTACGCCCAGACCAAACGCGCCCAAATTGTCCTGACGGAACTCATGGCCGAACGGCTGGCCGGTTCCGGCGTCACCGTCAACGCCATGCACCCCGGCTGGGTAGACACGCCCGGCGTGCAAAGCTCGCTGCCCACGTTCCGCAAAGTGATGCGCCTCGGTTTGCGTTCCGCCCATCAAGGCGCAGACACCATTGTCTGGCTGGCCGCCGCGCCGCAGCCTGCCCATATCAGCGGCCAATTCTGGTTCGACCGGCGCGCGCGTGGAACCCACAAGTTTTACCTGAACACCCGCAGCTCTGACGCCGAACGGCGGCAGTTATGGGCTGAGTGCCAGCGGCTGAGTGCCAGCGACGGACTTCGGCCTATGGATACTAAACCTGCCAGGTCTTCGCCGTTACAAGGAACATCATGAAATTACTCGTTACCGGGGCAACCGGTTATATCGGCGGCCGATTGGTCCACGTCTGTTAGAGGCGGGGCATGAAGTACGGGTGCTGGCCCGCGATCCGGCGCGGCTGCAAGGACGGCCGTGGTCGGCCGCCGTGCAGCTCATTCAGGGCGACGTTCTTGTCCCCGACTCGCTGCCGACGGCTATGGCCCACATAGACGTGGCTTATTACCTCATTCACAGCATGAGCGGCAGCCACGATTTCCACGAACGTGATCTAACGGCGGCGCGCAATTTTGGCCAGGCGGCGCAGGCGGCCGGTGTGCAGCGCATTATCTATCTGGGTGGATTGGGCGACGAGCAGGCGCAGTTATCGCCGCATTTGCGTTCGCGCCAGGAAACCGGGCTGGCGCTGCAAGAATCGGGCGTACCGGTGACTGAATTTCGCGCGGCCGTCATCGTCGGTTCGGGCAGCGTCTCGTTTGAGATGATCCGCTATCTGACGGAGCGTGTGCCGGTGATGGTTTGTCCCAGTTGGGTCTATACCAGGGTCCAGCCGATTGCCATTCGCAGCGTCTTGGCCTACCTGATGGCGGCGCTGACCGCCCCGGCCAGCGTTGGCGAAATCATCGAAATCGGCGGCGCAGATGTATTAAATTATGGTGGGATGATGTTAGGATATGCCAAAGTGCGCGGCTTGCGCCGCTGGCTGCTCCCTGTGCCGGTGCTGACGCCCTGGCTGTCATCTTATTGGGTGCATTGGGTGACGCCCATCCCGGCAGCCATTGCCCGGCCGTTGATTGAGGGGCTGCGCAATGAAGTGGTAGTGCGCGACAACAAAGCCCGCGACTTGTTTCCGCAGATTGAACCGGTGGGCTATGAGACGGCCGTTTCCCTGGCCCTGTCTCGGCTAGAAGCTGGTCAGGTAGAAACAACCTGGAGCGACGCCCTATACACCAGCCAGGGGGATGCTGTGCCGGTGGCGTTAACCATCCAAGACGGCATGATCATCGAACGGCGTCAGCGCATTGTCAATGCGCCGCCGGATCATGCTTTTCGCGTGTTTTCGCAGCTGGGCGGCGACAAGGGCTGGCCGTATATGAATTGGGCCTGGTGGCTGCGGGGTATTGCCGACCGGTTGGTGGGTGGCGTGGGCTTTCGCCGCGGGCGGCGTGACCCGATTGAAGTGCGGGTGGGCGATGCGCTGGATTTTTGGCGGGTGGAGGCGGTGGAAAACGGCCGTTCCCTGCGTTTACGGGCAGAAATGAAAGTGCCCGGCCGCGCCTGGCTCCAGTTTGAAGCCGAACCCCTGGCCGAGCAGCGCAGCCGTCTGACACAAACCGCATTTTTGCCCCCAAAGGATTGTCCGGGCTGCTCTATTGGTATGTGCTGTACCCTATTCATGGCCTTATTTTCTCCGGCATGATTGCACGTCTGGCAAGAGACAGCGAAAGATATGCCTGACAAGGTGACAGGGTGACATTTGACGAGGTGACAACAGTGTCAGATTATAACCTTTGCGGTAACTAACAGGTCGTTGGTTGGTTTGATGGCTAGAAACCAACCATCAAACCAACCAATCATCAAACCTATGACCTGGTCCAGTCTAAAGCGGTGTTTTCCCGCGCCGGGTACTTTTTTCCTCCCCAACGGCTGACTTTGCGGTATAGTTTGGGTTACACGACAGCAACGGGCCGACTGCCACAAGCAACGGCCGTTGTCCATCTACTCGCTTTTACCGCAAAGGAGACGGCATGAACACGACCCCCTCTTATAAAACCCTGGCCGAACATCAGCGCGTGGTAGACCTGATCTGGTCACAATTGGCCCACAGGCAAAAGCCCACATCTTCCTCCTGGTGGTTCTTTCTTCTCTTTCCCCAAGAAGCGGAAGGGTACGGTCGGCGGCAGTTGATGTTTTCTATTGCCACCCGCGTCGGGCGGCAGATTCGTGTCTGTGGGCATTGGCAGCCCGGCCTGGAGCTAAATCGCCCCATTCAAAATGGCCTGGACCGCTTTTCGGCGATGGTTAATGGTTGGTATGGGGATGGGCAGCAGGTACACGAAGGTTTTGTGAAGGGCACGGCCGTTACCACCCTTTCCACCACCGGCCACTCTATCCACAGTTGGGCCGCCCGCCCCGATGACGCGCCGGTGGGCATGTCTATCGGCCGCGCAGCCGACCATCCACTGGCCCTGGAAACCCACGTCCGCGGCCAGAAGGGTTCGGCCCACTTCACCGCCTGGGGCGACCTGGACTGCCTGCATTCATCGCCGCAAATTTCGATAGATGCGGCTACGGCCGTTGGCGGCGTCCACTTCATCGCCTGGCGGCGCATGAACTTCAAAGGGGAATTTGACCTGCCCAGCGGCCGGGAAACCCTGAGCGGCATCGGCTATTTCCAGCGCGTGTGCCTGAACGTGCCCACTTTCCCCTGGAAATGGATTTGGGCTGTCTTCCCCGATGGCTCGTTGTTTTCGGCCTATGTGCCTTATGTGGGGCTAAATCTGCTGCGGCGCGGCTACCGATTTTTTAAGAATAACCGGAAAGAGCAGACGGCCGTTTCCCTTTTTCCCAGCGCCTTTTGGGATTGGGCCGGCCCGTCGGCCGAAATCCGCTTCAACCAGGCGCGCATCATGCCCATTTTAAGCCCACACAGCGGCCATCCCTACTTTGATGTGCAGGTTGGCAACAAACAAGGCGACTATATTTCCTTCCAGGCGGTCCCCCACGGCCACGCCAATTTAGATATAGACCGCCCGGTGTTGGGCGGCTGGCTGCGCACGCATTGGAATTACAACGAGTATATGTTCAGGATAGAGGGGTTAAACTGCGTGTGGGGGCAAACCCATCACCTATGAGACGATGGGGCAGGGTTCGGCAGCCTGGAATACGCCTGGGGATTGGGGTTGTGAGGGGAAAACGGAAAGATTGAAGATCAAAGATCAAAAATTTGTAATGGTCAAGGGTTAGTAGGAATCGTTGTCATTCTGAGCGGAGTCTTCGGAGCGAAGAATCCCTATCGGTTGGCGGGAAAGGGATTCTTCCTCGAAGACTCGTCAGAATGACAATGCGACGCAATGTCATTCACTTGATGAGTTTGACTAATCTTTGACCATTACACAAAGATCGAAAATTGGCGAGTACCCCAATCTTTAATCTTTGGCCTTATCCGCTAAACACTTGCTCCGCCCGCTCGCCGGCCATCATCAAGCCCAACTGGGCCACCGTCACCGCGTCGTTATCCACGATTCCCATCACCTCGCCGCCAAACAGCACCATAATCCGGTCAGACAGCGCCTTCACCTCATCCAGGTCTTCGGAGATGAGCAGCGTCGCCAATCCTTCGGCGCGTTGGCGCAAAAGCTGGCTGTGAATGTACTCGGTGGCCCCAATGTCCACGCCGCGCGTCGGCTGGGCGGCAATGAGGACTCGCGGCTGCCGCGCCAATTCCCGCGCCAGGATGAGCTTCTGAATGTTGCCGCCGGAAAGATTTTTGATCAGGGTTTCCCGGCTGGGCGTTTTGACGTTGAAGGATTCAATCAGCTCTTGAGCATGGTTGGCGATTTCTTTGAAGTTGAGGAAGATGCCTTTGCTAAACGGCGGCCTGATATGGTCCTGCAAAATCGCATTTTCGGCCACCGAAAAATTTTTGATCACGCCGTCGTGCATCCGCTCTTCGGGAATGTAGGAAAGGCCGGCGTTAAACATTTGCGCTGGCGACAGGTTGGTGACGTTTTGCCCCTCCAGCAAAACCTGCCCATGGGCCACAAATTGCAGGCCGGCGATGGCTTCGGCCAACGGCCGTTGCCCATTGCCAGACACCCCCGCCACCCCCAAAATCTCGCCGCTGCGAATTTCAAAACTGACGTTTTTCAGCACCGGCTTACCGTCGTCGTTGGTGGCGCTTACATTTTCCAGTCGCAGCCGCGCATCCCCTACGGCCACCGGTGGGCGGTGGCGCGTCAGCAGCACTTCTCGCCCGACCATCATGTTGGCCAGGTCGGCTTTGGTTACATCGGCTGTGTTCACTGTACCGATCATCCGGCCGTCGCGCAGCACGCTGACCCGGTCGGTCAGGGCAAAAATCTCGTGCAGTTTATGCGAGATAAAAATCAGTGCGTGGCCGTCGGCGGCCATTTGTTTGAAGATGAGAAAGAGGTCATCTACTTCTTGGGGGGTTAATACGGCCGTTGGCTCATCCAATACCAACAGCGCCGCCCCACGGTAGAGCGCCTTCACAATTTCCACCCGCTGCCGTTCGCCCACCGCCAACTTGGAAATGATGGCCTGCGGGTCCACTTGCAGCCCATATTTCTCCGCCAGGTCGCGGATGCGCGCCGATACCACGTCCAGGTCCAGCCGCGCCCCTCTAGACGATTTCAGCCCCAGAGCGACATTTTCGGCGACGGTCACATTCTCTACCAGCATAAAATGCTGATGGATCATGCCGATGCCGTGGGCAATGGAATCGGTGGGCGAGTGGATGGCGATGGGACGGCCGTTCAGCAAAATCTCCCCTTCTTCTGGTTGATACAAGCCATACAAAATCTTCATCAAGGTGCTTTTTCCGGCGCCATTTTCGCCCAACAGGGCATGAATCTCGCCCGCTTTCACGTCGAAATCCACGTGGTCGTTGGCTAACACGCCGGGGAACTTCTTGACAATGCCGCGCATTGCCAATGATTCAATTCGTGGCAAACCAGAGGGAAGAAGGTTGTTTTCTTGAGCCATCACAAAGACCTATAGGAAATTGTGAATGATGAATGGTGAATTGTGAACGGTACTCATTCACAATTCACCATTCCTACTTCACAATTCACAATTCATTAGTTTCTGGGGATAGGAACGATTTCGATACTCCCATCAATAAGCCCGGCTTCGGCGGCCTTAGCGGCAGCCACGGCGTCTTCGGGCAGATTGTCGTTGTAAATCATTGTCTGGCCGCCATTTTCCAATGTCAATTGGAAAACCCGACCGCCATATTCACCCGCCTGATTGGCCTGAATCATAGCTAACAAGGTAGCGCGCCAATCATAAAGGACCGTCGCCACCACGATGTCTGGGGCGAGCGGCGTTTGATTGGATTGTACGCCCATCCAGGGTACGCCCGCTTCTTTAGCGACGCCAATAGCCCCCACCACCTGCTGCGCCGAACCGGTTAGAATGTCCGCGCCGGCGGCGATTTGTGTATTGGCGGCTTCGGCGGCCAGGGCGGTATCGCCAAAGGAACCGGTGAAGGAGACATTCACCTGGACGTCAGGATTTGTGTCGCGCACGCCAGCGACAAAGCCATCTACATGCAGTTTGGCGTCGCCGGCATCCACCGGCCCCACCAGGCCGATGATGCCGGATTCGGTTAGTTTTGCGGCCAATACACCGCTGACATAACCACCCTGTTCCAGGCGTGGATCGTAAGCGAAGACATTGGTTACGCCTTCATCAGCGCCGTAGTTGGTGCTTGTTCCCCAGGCAAAGCTGGTTTCCGGGAAGTCGGGGGCAATCTCGAACAACGATGTGCCGTACTGCGCGCCGTGCGCCAGGATCAGGTTGTAACCACTGTCGGCGTAATCGCGGATTGCAGCGGCGGCGTCGGTAACATTAAACATGTTTTCGGTATAGACGATTTCAATTACGTCTTCGCCGTAATGTTCTTGCAGCAGAAGCAGCGAATCGTAGATGGATTGGCTCCAGGCCAGGTCTGTGGTGGTCGAGGGCATCACCAGGGCGATGCGTACTGGCTCGATTTCCGGGTATTCAAATTCGGCCACCATTTCTTCTTCGACCTGAGTCGCTTCTTCGGCCAGGGCCATCGCATCCAGGCTGCCGGCGACAATTTGGGCGCTGGCGGCGTCGGCCGCGGCAACGGCCGTTGTCTCCAGCCCATCGGCAAATTGCATCACCAGACCGCCATTAGCCAGCGTCAGGGCATACGCCGTGCCGCCATAAACGCCGGACTGGTGCTTTTTGATCATGTCGGTTACAACGCCATCCCAGTTGAACAACTGCGAGGCGACCACAATGTCTGGGGCCAACGCGCTTTGGTCGGACTGTGTGCCCATCCACAACGCGCCTTTGTCTTTGGCTACGCCAATCGCGCCCACCACCTGCTGCGCCGAACCGGTC
The DNA here is from genome assembly GCA_016716065.1 of Candidatus Leptovillus gracilis. NCBI lineage: Bacteria > Bacillati > Chloroflexota > Ardenticatenia > Promineifilales (SeqCode) > Promineifilaceae (SeqCode) > Candidatus Leptovillus > Candidatus Leptovillus gracilis. The sequence continues at coordinate 668,773 of JADJXA010000001.1, forward strand.
AGCACGTCGGCGCCGGCGGCGATGTGGGTGTTGGCCGCTTCGGCCGCCAGGGCGGTATCGCCAAAGGAGCCGGTGTAGGAGACGTTGACTTTGATGTCGGGATTGGCCGATTTGGCTCCGGCGACAAAGCCGTCAATGTACAGCTTGGCGTCGCCCGCTTCCACCGGACCAACCACGCCCAGCACCCCAGATTTGCTCAGGTTGGCGGCCAATACGCCGTTCACAAAGCCGCCTTCTTCAGCGCGGGCTTCGTAGGCAAAGACGTTGGTCAGACCTTGCGCCGCGCCGTAGTCTACGGCCGTGCCCCAGGCAAAACTGGTCTCCGGGAAATCGGGGGCCAGTTCAAAGAGCGATGTGCCATACTGCGTGCCGTGGGCGATGACCAGGTTGAAGCCATCGGCGGCGTAATCGCGGATAGCGGCGGCGGCGTCGGTGACGTTGAACATGTTTTCTGTGTAGGCAATATCCACCACATCTGGACCGCCGGCCTGCGCCTGAATGCGCAGCAGCGAATCATACATCGCCTGGCTCCAGGCCAGGTCGGTGATGGTGCTGGGCATGACGATGGCAATGCGAATTGGCTCAATGCCGGACGTATCTGCCTCGGCGGAAACGTCGGCGACGGCCGCTTCTGTTGGTGCGGCGGTGGGGGGAACGGCCGTTGGCGCACTCACTTCTGCCGGAGGGGCTGTCGGGGCTGGGTCGCTTGCCCCACCGCCACAGGCGGCCAGCGCCAGAACCATCACCAATGCTGCTAACAATAACCACAATTTTTTGTTCATCTTCTTCTCCTTTTTAGTTGAAAGTTGGTCGTTGGTCGTTGGTCGTCATTTAACGACCAACGACCAACGACCAACTATTTCTCAATTTTCGCCGCGTGAGAACGGCTTGGTCAGGGCTGCCGGCTGCAAAGAGCGGCGGAAAGGAATCGCCAGGGCGATGATGGTGAGCAGGTAAGGCAGCATAACGGCCACGTCTGAAGGGATCGGCAGGCTGAGGACCTGTACCCACAATTGCAGCGCGTTGACGGAGCTAAACAGCAGTGCGCCGATCATCACCCCCAGCGGCGTCCAACTGCCAAAATAAACCAGGGCAACCGCGATAAAGCCAATACCATTGGTCATATTTTCCTGGAAGATGTTGAGCAGCGAGATGGACAGCGACGCGCCGGCAATGCCCGCCAGGGCGGCTCCCAGAATCACCGAGGCATAGCGCACCCGGATGACGCTGACGCCCAAAGAGTCGGCCGCTTCCGGGTTTTGCCCCACTGAGCGAATCTTTAGGCCCCAGGTGGTTTTGTTGAGGATGTAGGTAGCGATGGGAACCAGGGCGACCCTTTCGCCCCCCCGCCGCCGCCCCCGCGGGCGCCGCCCCGCCCGGCCCCCCCTTCCGCCGCCCCGCCCCCGGCCCCGGGGGCGGGGCCCCCGCCGCCAGGGGCCCCCGCCGGGCGGCCGCCCCCCCCCACGGGCGCCCCGGGAAAAGGGAAAGGCCGCCCGCCCCCGCCCCCCCCCCCGGGGGCCCCCCCCTCCATGCGCCATAAGTCACCAGGCTGTGGCTGAAGAACACATCGCCTAAAACCGGGATGTTCGCCAGGCAAAAGCTGTCGGTGACGCAGAAGCGCAACTCGCGGAAGCCGCGCACGCCTTCAACAGTCCCCAGCATGGTCTTGAAGAGCAGGCTGGAAATGCCCAGGCCAAACATATACAGCCCGATGCCGCTGATGCCTTGCTGCGCCTGAAAGGTGATGCTGATCACGGCCATAAACAGCCCCATCAGGCTGCCGATCAGCGCGGCGGCGACCAGGCCAAGCCAGGGATTGCCGGTTTTGAAGGTGGCGTAAAAGCCGAAGAAAGCGCCCATCAGCATAATGCCTTCGACGCCCAGATTGAGGACGCCGGAGCGTTGGGCGAAGGTTTCGCCGATGGCCGCGAAGAGGTAGGGGGTGGCCAAACGGATGCCCGAATGTAAGATGCCCAGGATGATAGCCAGCAAGGTCAGGTTCTCGTTCATGCGTTGATCTCCGGGGTGGTGGACGCCGTTTCGACCACAGCTTCATCTTTGTCACCGATTACATCTACTCGCCGGTTTTGCCGCCGCCGCACGATATATTCGGTGCTGACGACAAACAAGACCACCAGGCCCAGAATGGCGGTGATCAATACCTGGGGCACTTGCATCGCCCGCTGCATCTTGTCGCCGCCGACCAGCAGGCCACCGAAGAGGATGGACGAGGGGATGATGCCCAGTGGATGCAGTTTGCCGAACAGCGCGGCCACAATGCCAGAGAAACCATAGCCGGCAGATACGGCCGTTGGCTCGAACATGCGGTGGTGCAGCCCCAAAATCTCTACCGCCCCGGCCAGCCCGGCGAACGCGCCGCTGAGAGTCATCGAAAGCACCATCGTGCGCTTGACGTTCATGCCGGCGTAACGCGAGGCGTGGCGGTTCAGCCCCACGGCGCGGATGCGGTAGCCAATGGTTGTGCGCCAGAGGAAAATGTATACCAGCACGGCCATGACGATGGCAAAAATGAAGCCGCTGTGCAGCCGCGTCGGTTCCACCAACACGCCATACACCTCGCTGGCAAAGCCTTGCAAATTTAAATCTTTTGCCGATTGGGTTAGCCCCAACGATTGGGCGATGTCGGTAAAGCGGGGCATGTCTATGGCTCTGGCCAGGCGGGCCGAATGGGGGATGTTGGTCCCGGCGGCCAGTTCGGCGGGGTCCATCATCGGGCCACGCAGCAAAAAATAGCCAATCTGGATGGCAATCTGATTAAGCATGATGGTGCTGAGGATTTCGTTCACGCCCAACTGTGCTTTCAGGTAGCCAGGGATGGCCCCCCAAATACCGCCCATCAGCGTGCCGGCCAGCAGCCCAATGGTGATAACGATGACGCCCGGAACCTGTTCGCCTAATTGCAGTCCCACCCAGGTGGTAAACAAGGAACCCATGATGAGCTGCCCTTCCGCGCCGATGTTGATGACGCCGCCGCGAAAGGCAATGGCAATGCCCAGCCCCACCAGCAGCAGCGGGGTGGCCTTAACCAGGGTGTCGGCCAGGCCGTTTTTACTGCCAAAGGCGCCGACAATCATCGCTTGATAGGCTTCCAGGGGGTTGACACCTTGTATGAGGAGAATAACTGCGCCGACGGCGAAGGCCGCCAGCACGGCGAAAACAGGCATAAGCGCATCTATGAATCGCTCAAAAAATTGACGGTTCAAATTTGTTTTTTGCACATATGCCTCGTTGAGGACAACGCCGCGCTGCGCCGGTGTTGATCTCATATCTGGTTGACAAGGTGAGAAGATTGTGTGTTAAATCTGCTCGCTTATCAGGGGACTCTTAACTCTTCTTCTCTCGTTGCGCCAGCTTACCCAACAAGTTGAGCGGCAGGCAAGGGTAACTATACGCTATGAAAGCCCAGATGCTGTTAGAAGAATGTCATGAATTGCAGGTGACAAATGTGCTATTTGGGTCAAAAACGGTCGTTTCCCTCTACTTTCTCTTTTCCCTTATGCTATTATAGGGTCAATGCGGTAGGAAACGGCCGTATGCACTTCAACAAACAGTATTTGCCACCTGATGGCAAACATACCTCCGCTAATTGATAGTCACGCCGGAATTTGTGGACTTGTTTTGGCTGACGTACTTGGCGAGTCGAATGGAATAATCAATAGTTGATAGTTGGCTATTGATTGTTAACACTCCCCGTGCCATCCGGCTGTCAGCCACTTCCTGGGGAACATGACGTCAATGGAGGATTCGCATGGAATTTTGGCTCAACGGGCAGCTTCGGCAGTATGAGGGCGACCCCGAACTACCACTCCTCACCTATTTACGCGAACACGAAGGCATCACCACAGCCAAAGATGGCTGCGCGCCGCAGGCGGCTTGCGGCTGCTGCGCCGTAGACCTGAATGGCAAAGCTGTGCTTTCCTGCGTCACGACGATGCAAAAAGCGGCCAACGGCCGTGTCACCACCACCGATGGCCTGGGCGAGTACCGGCAAAAGGTATACGCCAACGCTTTTGTCGAGAAGGGTGGCGTGCAGTGCGGCTTTTGCATCCCCGGCATCGTCATGCAGTCCAACGCCCTCATCAACAAAAACCCCGACCCCAGCCGCGATGAAATCACCAAAGCGCTCACGCCCCACTTGTGCCGCTGCACCGGCTACAAAAAGATCATAGACGCCGTGCAGTATGCCGCCGCCGCCATCCGTAAGGAAGAAGAGATAGCCACGCCAAATGGCAACGGCCGTGTCGGAACCCGCCTGCCCAAATACAAAGCCCAAGACCTGGTCCTCGGCTTCCACAACTACGTGGACGATATTAAGCTGGATGGTATGTTACACGGCGCGCTGCGCTTCAGCGACCATCCCCGCGCCAGGGTGTTGGCTCTGGATACCAGCGAGGCGGAGAAGATGCCAGGGGTGATGAAGGTGGTAACGGCCGGAGACGTTCCCGGCAGCCGCGCCATCGGCCTCATCCGCCAGGATTGGCCGCTGATGATCGCCGTCGGCGAAACCACCCGCTACATCGGCGACGTATTGGCCGGCGTTGTCGCCGAATCGGAGCAAATTGCCCGGCAGGCGGCCGCCCTCATCAAAGTAGAATACGACGTGCTGGAACCCCTCATTGACATGCACAAAGCCCTGGAACCGGACGCCCCCCTCATCCACGAGAGCGGCAACAAACTGTCGCGCAGCTACACCAGCCGCGGCAGCGTGGACGAAGCGCGGGCTAAATCTGCCTATGTCGCCAGGAAGGTATTTGAAACCCAGTGGATTGAACATGCCTTCATGGAAACCGAAGCAGCCATCGCCTATCCCACCGCCGATGGCCTGGAAATGTTGTCTCAAGGCCAGGGCGTTTACGACGACCGCATCCAGGTCGCTAAATTATTGGGCTTGCCGCTGGACAAAGTGCGCGTGATTATGGTCCCCAACGGCGGCGGCTTTGGCGGCAAAGAGGATTTGACCGTGCAAGGCCACGCCGCCCTGATGGCCCACTTGCTAAACGCGCCGGTCAAAGTGCGGCTTACCCGCGACGAATCCATCATCATGCACCCCAAGCGCCACCCCATCTGGATGGATTATGAAGTTGGCTGCGACAGCAATGGCCTGTTGACCTTTGTCAAAGTGAAGTTCCTGGGCGATACCGGCGCTTATGCGTCCGTGGGCATGAAGGTGTTGGAGCGTTCGGCCGGCCACGCCACCGGGGCCTACAACGTGCCCGTCACCGATGTGGAGGCCATCGCCGTCTACACCAACAATGTGCCCTGCGGCGCCATGCGCGGCTTCGGTGTGAACCAGGCCATCTTCGGCCTGGAGAGCCTGGTGGATGATTTGTGTGAGCAAGGCGGTTTCGACCGCTGGCAGTTCCGCTATGACAATGCCCTGCAAGATGGCAACATGACGGCCACCGGCCAGGTCATTGAAGCCGGCGCGGGGGCGCGGGCTACGCTGTTGGCGGTGAAAGATGAATTTTACGCCGCCAAATACGCCGGGCTGGCTTGCGGCCTGAAAAACACCGGCATCGGCAATGGGATGCCCGACGCCGCTTCGGCCCTGGTAACAATCGCCGCGCCGGACAAGGTGCTGGTGGATCATGGCTGGACGGAAATGGGGCAGGGGGTGAACACGGTGGCGCAGCAGGTTGTGGCCACGGAAACAGGCATTGACCCCCGCCTGATTGAAGTGCGTATAGACACGATAGCCGAACAAGAAGCGGGCATGACGACGGCGTCGCGGGCCACGTCGCTGGTGGGCAACGCGCTCATTGACGCCTGCAAACAGCTCAAAGAGGATCTGCAAAGCCACACTCTGGCCGAACTGGTGGGCCGCTCTTATCGCGGTGAGTGGGTGGTGGATTGGACCACCAAGCCGGGGGCGATGGTGGAAAAGGTGTACACCCATTACTCCTACAGTTACGCGACGCAGTTGGTGATTTTAGACGACGAGGGTCAGATCAAGAAGATTACGGCCGCCCACGATGCTGGCAAAATCTTTAACCCGACCTTGTTTGAAGGGCAGTTGGAAGGTTCGCTGCACATGGGGTTGGGCTATGCCATTAGCGAGGAGTTGGTGATGGAAAACGGCCGTCCTAAATCCACCCGCCTGCGCCAGATGGGCATCCTGCGCGCCAAAGAAATGCCCGAAATGGAAATCATCGGCGTGGAAGTGCCCGATCCCTACGGACCTTACGGGGCCAAGGGTGTGGGCGAGATTGGTCTCGTCCCCACGGCCGGCGCTGTCGCCAACGCCCTCTATCAATTCGATGGCCTGCGCCGCACCAAACTACCGCTGCAACTGCCTCAGAAAAAACGTACCGTTGTCCGCACGGGCTAGGGTAGAATTGGGTAAGCCGTAATCCGTGACCCATAATCCGTAATCCGAGACCCTTGCCTGGCCTGGGGGGTGTTGGCAAAACATGAGAAGTAGTGGAAGGTGCGTGCGAATGCTACGCGAATAGGGGATAATAAAAATGAATCATGTGTGACGCCTAAAATAGATGTCCCACCTGTAAATCATCTTTTTCGGACAATTTCGTTATGAATGAACCCAGTCAAAATCGGCCTGGAATCCCCGTGTGGGTGTGGGTTATTGGTATTTTAGCCCTTGTTGTGGGTATGCAGTTCTGGTTAAGCGGCCGCTTTCAAGGCCCGGAACAGATCAGCCTGCCCGAAGCCATGAGCCTCATCACTACCGGCAAAGTCGAAGCGATTAACGTTACCAATGACCAACTGCGCCTGACAATGACCAACGGCCGTGAAGTAGCCACTACCCTGGACCCCGGCGGCAGCCTGGAAGAGACATTGCTTTTCTTTGGCGTCACCAATGAAATTCTGGCCGCGAACAAGGTTAAACTGGTTGTGGTGGATCGCTCCATGTGGAACAGTTTGTTCAACCTGGTCATCATTGTTGGCCCACTGCTGCTGCTTATCTGGTTCTTCACGCGCGGCTTTCGCCAGTCGCAAGGGGCTGGGGGCAATAATGTGTTTGGTTTCGGACGCAGCCGCGCCAAAAATCTCAGCGACGCCGAACGCCCGACCGTGACCTTTGAAGATGTGGCCGGCGCCGATGAAGCCAAACAAGACCTGGTAGAGGTCATCAAATTCCTGCGCGAACCGGAGAACTTCATCCAGGTGGGGGCGCGTATCCCCAAAGGGGTGTTGATGGTTGGCCCTCCCGGAACCGGTAAAACGCTGCTGGCGCGGGCGGTGGCCGGTGAGGCGGGCGTGCCCTTTTTCCACATCTCCGGCTCGGAATTTGTGGAAATGTTCGTCGGCGTCGGCGCCAGCCGGGTGCGCGATCTGTTCGACAAAGCCAAACAAGTCGCCCCTTCTATTGTGTTTGTGGATGAAATTGACGCGGTTGGCCGGCAGCGCGGCGCGGGTTTGGGCGGTGGCAACGATGAACGGGAACAGACCCTCAACCAGATTTTGGTGGAGATGGACGGCTTTGACAACCAGACCAACATCATTGTCATTGCGGCAACCAATCGGGCGGACATTCTCGACCCGGCGCTGATGCGCCCTGGCCGGTTTGACCGTAAGGTGTATGTGGATTTGCCGGATCTGACGGGCCGTGAAGCGATTTTGCATGTTCATGCCCGTGGCAAACCCATTGCGCCGGAAGTCTCTTTTGCCGATCTGGCCCGGCTGACGGCCGGTTTCTCTGGCGCCGACCTGGCGAATTTGATCAACGAAGCAGCCATTTTTACTGCCCGGCGTAATAAGAAAGTCCTAGGGCTGTTAGAGTTTCAGGATGCGTTCGACAGGGTGGTCATGGGGCCGGAGCGCAAAAGCCGGGTGATGAGCGAAGACGACAAAAAGACTGTTGCCTATCACGAAGCCGGCCATGCCGTGGTCAGTTTTAATCTGGCGTATACCGACCCGGTGCAGAAGATTACCATTGTGCCGCGCGGGAGGGCTGGCGGTTATGTGATGCCGCTGCCAGAAGACCGTATGGTCCACAGCCGGGAATTTTTGGAAGACCAGATTACCTTTGCCCTGGGCGGGCGGGCATCTGAAGAGGTGTTTTTTGGCCGGATTACGACCGGCGCTTCTAATGACTTGCAGCAGGCTACCCGTCTGGCGCGGGCGATGGTGACGCAGTATGGCATGTCGGATTCGTTGGGGCTGCCCACTTATGGCAGCCAGCGCAACAATCCCTTTTTAGGCCAGGAGTGGGGCATGGGCGGCGACCGTGATTACAGCGAAAACGCGGCTAAGACGATTGATTCTGAGGTGCGCGGAATTTTGCAGAAGAATTACGAGCGCGCTCTGGCTATTGTGCGCAAGAATCGAGACAGCCTGGTGGCGCTGGCGAACACCTTGCTGGATGTGGAAACTTTGGACCGCGAGATGTTTGAGCAGTTGATGAACAATCCACCACCGCTGCCGGAAACGGCCGTATAAACACCACCGACCTGACAGATTCTTTAAGAGCTGTCAGGTCTTTTTTTTGCCAGGGCGGGTGCAAATCCAGACGAGTTTTTATGAATATCCATATAAATTTGCATTTAATAAAGAATATGGTAGAATGTATTTGGCTCCCCCCCGAGAGATGCACTTGTAGGCTCCCGCTTACAAGGCATCTCATTTTTTTTTGCCTGTTTGCCGGAATGGTTGGTTTGATCGTTTGTTCCCCAGCTCACCAACAACCTGACAAACTCAACCGCGCCTGCTCGACTCCTCAATTCACCCGTTACTTTTACGTTCCACCAGCGACTTACCGTCTAAATCGCTCAAAACACGTAGGCTAATGACCTTCTGCAAGATTGCGAAATGAGGCCGATTCTGTTCAGGCCATCTTGTCGTCTATCGCCACGTGTGTTAACATCCAAACATTATTGTGTATTCATTTCCTGGCCTCATATGTAGTTGGTAAAACGGAGCATCTCAGTCATTAAAGCAGGGCAGACCCGTGTGTTTGTCCTACTTCATGAAATGCTACGGTAAAGCCCAAATTCGCTTCACGACAAACTGTAATTCCACGCTGTTCGACAGCTTTTATTACCTTTACCATAGAACGGCCGTCAATTTAAAGCCCAAAGCAGGTGAATATGCAATAATGTGTATTCACCTTTTTGTTTTCAGACACACCACTGGGCTATTTTGCGTTCACACGGCGCATCGCATACCATCTGCGCCAGTTGATTTATCGAGACGAGAATCAGGCAAACAAACATGGGTTTTATCAGTTTCGAATTTATTTTTCGCTTGATCGGGGCCATTTTAGGTGCGATTGGCGGCGGTATGTTGGGCAGCTGGCTTTCCACCTCTCTGGAAACGTCTGTCGAAGGTACTGTCGTCCTACTTGGTTTAGTTGGGTTTCTGGCTGGACTAATCCTCACACCTTTCCTCACCACCCGTCCGCTGCGCTTTATTGCCCATCGCCTTTCGGTGATGTCGCCAGATAAGTTAACGGCCGTCCTGGCCGGTCTCTTCACCGGGCTGGTCGCCGCCGCCCTGCTCACCTTACCGCTTTCTCTGCTGCCCTCTCCCTTTGGTCAAATTGCGCCTTTGGTGGCCGCTATCGCCTTTTGTTACCTCAGCATTGTTATCTTCATTGCCCGGCGTGAAGACCTGCAAACCTTTATCAGCAACTTTCGTTCTGGCGATGCCAACGGCGGCGGCCCCGCGGGGCCTATACCCAAAGAGGACAGCTACATCTTGCTAGACACCAGTGTGATTATAGACGGCCGTATCGCCGACATCAGCCGCACCGGATTTATCCGCGACACCTTTTTGGTCCCCAACTTCATCCTCTTTGAACTGCAACACATCGCCGACAGCGCCGATCCGCTGCGGCGCAATCGCGGCCGACGCGGCCTGGAAATCCTGGCCGAACTGCAAAACGAAACCATCGCCCGCACCGAAATCCGCGACATAGACGTCAGCGAAGCCCGCGAAGCCGATACCAAACTGGTGGCCCTGGCTCGCCACCTGCGCTGTCCCATCATGACCAACGATTACAACCTCAACCGCGTTTCCGAAATCCAGGGCGTCGCTGTGCTCAATGTCAACGATCTGGCAAATGCCGTCAAATCCATTTTCCTGCCCGGCGAGACGCTGAGTGTCAAAATCATCCAACAAGGGCGCGAGATGGACCAGGGCGTTGGTTATCTGCCCGATGGGACGATGGTGGTGGTAGAAAACGGCAGCCAATTGATGGACAACAACACTCAGGTCACCGTGACAAAGGTACTGCAAACCTCGGCCGGCCGTATGATTTTTGCCAAAACATAGCCGGTTATACTGGTCCCTCGCTTTCGTTTTGGTCCCGTCCTACCGGCGATCCCGTTGATAGTCAGGGATTGATAATTCAGAGCTGGCAGTTGATAGTTTTCAGTGACCACCATGCCCTGATCGGCTACAATTACTCCCAACTAACAGCTATCAACTAACAACGAACAACTGGAGCAATCATGACTCTTAAACTCTACAACGTTCTCAGCCGCAAAAAAGAAGACTTTGTGCCGCTCACCCCCGGCAAAGTAAACATGTACGTCTGCGGACCGACCGTCTACGACTATTCCCACATCGGCCACGCCAAAACCTACGTCGGCTTCGACGTGATTGCCCGCTATCTGCGCTACAGCGGTTACGACGTGCTGTATGTGCAAAACATCACCGACGTTGGCCATATGCTAGACACCGGCGAAGACCGCATCCTCAAGAAGGCGCGCCAGCTTTCCGCCGGACCGATGCAGGTGGTGGAAACCTACATGCGTGAATACTTCGCCGACATGGACGCTCTCGGCGTCGGCCGACCAGACATCAGCCCGCGCGCCAGCGGCCACGTGCCAGAACAAATCGCCATGATCGAAGAACTCATCGCCAAAGGCCATGCCTACGAGGTCAATGGCTCCGTCTATTTCGACGTACTCTCCTTCCCGGAATATGGCAAACTGAGCGGCCGGATTATCGAAGACCTGGAAGAAGGGGCGCGTGTAGGAATTCGCAGCGAAAAGCGCCACCCGGCCGACTTCGCCCTATGGAAAAAGGCCGACCCAGAACACATTTTGCGCTGGTCTAGCCCCTGGGGCGAGGGCTTCCCCGGCTGGCACGTAGAATGCTCGGCCATGGCCAACAAATACCTGGGCATCACCTTCGATATTCACGGCGGTGGCATAGACAACATCTTCCCCCACAACGAATGTGAAATCGCCCAGAGCGAAGCGGCTCATGGCGAACCGTTTGCCCGCTATTGGCTGCTCACCGGCTCGCTAACCCTGGAAGGGGTGAAAATGTCCAAGAGCCTGGGCAATACGCTTACCATCAAAGAAGCGTTGGCCCGCTGGCGGGCCGAAGCCATCCGCGCCTTCATTCTGTCCAGCCATTATGGCAGCCCCATAGATTTTTCCGATGAGGCGGTGGACGCGGCATTTAAGGGATGGCAGCGTATTTGGGGGGCGGTAACATTGACACGGGAGCAGATGCGCACGGCCGTTTCCGGCGACCCCAATCCCCACATTCTCACCATGCTGGCTGAGTACAAAGCCAGTTTCATCGAAAAGATGGACGACGATTTCAACGCCCCAGCCGCTCTGGCCGTGCTGCAAGAACTCACTCGCCAGGTGAACATCTTGCTCAACGAGCAGGGGCCACACAGCCAGGGTACGCTGACCGCCATAGACCAGCTTTACCGCGAACTCGGCGGCGATGTGTTGGGCATTGTCCCGGAACAGGCCGAAGCCAGCGCCAACGCCGAACGAGAAGATGGCCTCATTCGCCTGCTGATTGATCTGCGCGCCGCTGCCCGTGCCCAAAAAGATTGGGCCACCTCAGACAAAATCCGCAACCAACTCCGCGACCTGGGCGTGGTCCTCGAAGACCGCGCCGATGGGACGATTTGGAAGCTGGAATAGTTTCAGTGTTCAGTGGTCAGAACTGAACACTGAACACTTCCCTCTCCCCCATGACCGAACTCCTCACCCGCCGTAACACAGTATTAGAGGCTCTGCACGGCCGTCGGCGGGAAATCGTCCGGCTGTGGCTGCAAACCGGGCTGGACCGCAAATTCACCCAACCCATTTACGACGCCGCCAAGATGCGCGGCATCCCCATCCAGACGGCCGATAAAGCCAGACTCAGCCAGCTTGCCCAGGATGGCAGCCACCAGGGGGTGGTGCTGGAAGTTGGCCCTTACCTTTACGCCGACGTGGACGAGATGCTGACCCTGGCCGCCGAACGCGGCGAAAAGCCTTTCCTGCTGCTGTTAGATTTATTACATGGGCCACAAAACATCGGCGCGCTGCTGCGCACGGCCGAAATCTGCGGCGTGCATGGCATTATCTTGCAAGACCGGCGCGCCCCAGACATCACCCCGGCGGTAGCCGAATACGCCGTCGGCGCGACGGAACATCTGTTCATCGCCCAGGTGGTCAACCTGGTCCATACCATGAAGCAGCTACAGGCCAAAGGGGTCTGGCTGGTGGGTCTGGACCTGGCCGAAGACGCCCAACGCCTGGGCGACGTGGACCTGAACCTGCCAATTGGCCTGGTGGTCGGCCACGAAGGTCAGGGCTTACGCCGCCTGGTCGGCGAAACGTGCGACATTATTTTGCAGCTTCCCATGCGCGGCCACGTGGCTTCGCTCAACGCGGCCGTGGCCGGTTCCATCGCCCTCTACGCCGCCTGGGCCGCCCGCGGCTACGAAGGCAGCTAGAGTTTAGAGCGAGAGGGAAGAGAGATGTCTCGCTCTCGCTTGAAGGAGGCAGCATCATGACGATGACGACCGCCGAAGAACGATTTGCCGGCTGCCTGCTGGGGTTGGCCTGCGGCGACGCCGTCGGTACGACGGTGGAATTTAAGCCGCGCGGCTCCTTCCCCCCGGTCACAGACATGGTTGGCGGCGGGCCATTTGGCCTGCCGGTTGGGGCCTGGACCGATGATACCTCAATGGCTCTCTGTCTGGGTTACAGTCTGGTGGAAACCGGCGGGTTCGACGCCGCCGACCAGATGAAGCGCTACTGCGACTGGCATGATCACGGGTACATGAGCAGCACCGGCCGCTGCTTCGACATTGGCAATGCTACGGCCGCTGCCTTGTGGCGTTACCAGCGCAGCAGCGACCCGTACAGCGGTTCGACCGACCCGCATTCGGCCGGCAATGGCTCCATCATGCGGCTGGCGCCGGTGGTGATGGCTTACACGCCGGACGAGGCGCAGGTCCTCCATTACGCCGGGGAAAGCTCTAAAACCACCCACAGCGCCGCCGAATGTGTGGATGCCTGCTGCTTGTTTGGCGGGATGCTGCACGCGGCTTTGCAAGGCGGCAGTAAGGCAGATATTTTGGCCTACCAGGGCTATACGCCGATAACGCCCAACATCCAGGCCATCGCCCAGGGCGCGTATCGGGGCAAATCGCTGGCGCAAATCAAAGGGTCTGGCTACGTGGTGGATTCGTTGGCGGCGGCGTTGTGGTGTTTTGCGACCACCGACAGCTATGAAACGGCCGTTCTCCAGGCGGTGAATCTGGGCGACGACGCCGACACGACAGCGGCGGTGTGTGGGCAAATTGCCGGGGCGTTTTACGGCCGTGCCGCCATCCCCGCGTCCTGGCGCAGCCGCCTGATCATGGGCGCGGAAATTGAGCAGTTGGCCCTTCGGCTGCAATCCCGACACCGTGATTTAAATAATTCACACGTTTAGATTGGACAAATCTCAGAAGATTTGTCCAATCTTCCGTATGTTATTTAATTTTCATTCCTCAGGGTCTAAATAAAATGCACAGCGTATCAAAGGGAAGCTGTGTCGCCACGTACTCTTTGCCGCCCACCACGCCTTTGACGGCGTAAGGCTGCGCCAGCAGCGGGTTGGGATATTCGGCGGTGCAAAGCAAACGGCCGTCTGTCACCTGACACACTCCAGACTGCCACTCCCCATCCAACCAGTACAACAAGGCCACGTCGGCCAGCGGTGTGCCCGCCGGAACCGTTATCGCAAAATCCACCGGCGTGCGCACCGGCCGCGCCCGGCATTCGGCCGCCCCCAGGTCGGTCATCGTCAGGCCGCCCTGGTGGTTGACGCTAACTGGTGGATATGGTTCACCGGTGGTCAGATCGGGGGAGATGACGGCCGTCAGCCCGCGTAAATCAGGCAATGGGCAGCCCACTTCGTCTGACTCCACGTTCAGCGCCAGATTCAGCCGATTGGCCGCTTCGCCGGCCAGGCGGCGCATTTGCTGGCCGTAGCCCAATTCGACCACATACGGCTGCCAGGCATAGCCGATGACGCCATCGGTGACGGATAGTGCGCCAAGACTGGGCAGCCCATCCAAAACAAGTTGGTACGCGCCGGGCGCGTTTAGCGGCAGGGTGAAGCGCTGGCAGCCACCTTCGTCTGGCTGGCAGGCGAGGGTCTGGCGTTGGCCGCCCGGCATAACGGCCGTTAAGACCAGCTTTTGCACCCCGGTTGGCTCGATGACTTGCACGGTCAGCGGGTCGGGCGTGGTGGGGCAAACGGCCGTCGCCAGTTGCAGGCTGACGCGCTGGCTGGTGACCTGACAGGTGGTCGGGATGGCGGCCGGCACGATGACGGCCGCTTGCCCCGTTTCATACCCCGGTTTGGCGGCGCGAATGTCGTAACCGCCGCCGCCGCCGGGAATTTGCGCCCGGCCGTTGACCCGCTCTGGCAGTTCCTGCCAGGGGCCGCCGTTCACGCGGTAGCTCACCTGCACCCGGTCCAGGGGGCGGTTTTTATCGTCCAGGAGGGTCAGGGTGACGGCCGTTTGCCCGGCATCGTCGCAGGGCAAAGGCGTCGGCGTTGCTTCGGCCGCGGCACAACCTATCAACCACACCCCAAGCCCTAAACAACACAACCAGACCCACCATCGTTGTTTCATCACGCCATCCTCGTTTTGTCAGGTTTAGCCGCCAATTGTAATCAACTCCGCGGCGCAGCCCAAACAGTGAACGGCCGCCAGGTCCAGGCTGGTTACTCTCTAATCGTCAACTGGGGAAAGGCGACCACGGCCGTTTCCCGGCCATAGTTCTCCCCTACCAACCCCACCTGCCCAACCAACTCGCCAACCTCACCGGCCCATAACAGCTCCCGGTTGATGCGCACGGCCGCACGGCCGCTGCCTTCCACCCCGCCCACGTTCAGCCAGATTTCGTTGGGTTCCGCGCCAGCATGAACGTGGGGCCAGGGCTGCCAGGGCAATACGGCCGTTTCTCCCAGCCGCACCGTCACATACCCCAACGGCGAGACCAACACCGTCAAGGCGGCCTGTTCATCGCCAACAATCAGGCCATAACCCACATCCGGCTCACCGGATTGATGGACGGCCGTTAACCACAGCGTGTAGTTCGCCGCCAGTAAAGGTTCGTCTAGCCAGCCAAGTGATTGGTTTTCGGGAAGGAGGATGGAGGGAGTTAACGGCCGCTGCCGCACGGCCGTGCCATTCAGGGCCGGGTCAAACAACCCAGCGCTGACCAGGGCCACGCCCAGGGACAGGGCGGCCAACAGCCCCAGCACCAACCAGGGCAGCGCGCGCCGCCGCTCAGGCAAAACGCGCCTCAAACAGCGCCCGGTCAAACGTCAGCGACCAGCCGCCGGTTTGCATCAGATTGGCCGCCAGCCAGCCCAATGTGTCTGAGCATTTGGCCGAGGTTCCATTACCGCCCGTCGCCACGTAGACGCGCTCCGTCAACTGGTCCACGTAGGGCTTGCCATGCGCGGTATAGGCCACCAGGCAGCGGTGCGTGTGGTATGCCTCGGCTTCCAGGCCAGGGATCATGCTTTGCAGCGCGGCGCGCATCGGTTCCAGCATCACGTCGCTGTCGCCGCCAATCATCCAGTCGCGCATCGCCTCCAGATCGGGCAGCCAGCGGTCGGCGGCTGTGTTACAGCCCATTTTCAGGTAGATACGGCCGTCTGGGTATTCAATGGGCGGCAGCAAATAAATGCCGTCCAGGTGCGGCGATTCAATCTGGTACAGCACTGTGGGCAGGCCACGCAGCCGCGCCGCCTCCGCTTCCGGCAGCCGCGCCAGCAAAATCGTCTCGCTTTTCACGCGCAAGTCCAGCTTTTGCGGCAGCAGATCGTAGCAGTTGGCAAAAGCCCCGGCGGCAATGAGTACTTTATGCGCCCACAGCACGCGCCCAACGTCGGTGGTGATGGCGACGGCGTGGGGATGGTGGGTAACGGCCGTCACCGTCTCGGCCACCACCCGCGCCCCCTGCTGTGCGGCGATGGTCAACTGCGCCCGCAGCAGCCCGCGTGGGTTAATGTAACCGGCCGGCGGCGGCTCCAACAATCCATGACAATGGGTCGGAAAGTGCAGCCGCGCATCCGCCTGTTTTAATTCCGCTGGCGTGGCATAGAGGGTGAAATCCAGGCTAAAGCGTTGGCCGATGGCGGCTACGGCCGTCAGGTAGGCCGCGTCGGACCCGTGCGGCGCGACATACAGCCCGCCTACCGGCCAGTAAAACGATAGGCCGCTGGCTTTTTCCAGGTAGGCATACTGCCCAATGGCCCGCTGCGCCAGCGCCGACCAGACGGCGTCATCGCTCAGGCGGCGGGTGATGCGCCCCTGGTCATAATGGCTGGCGAAGACGCCAGGAGGGCTGGCGAAGACGCCAGGAGGGCTGGCGAAGACGCCAGGAGGGCTGGCCCAATCGCCTGGATAGTTGGCCCACTCGGCTGGTTCGTCGGGACCGACGACAGCCACGTTGGGGGTAAGCTGGCTGAGGTAGCGCACCGCCGCCGCGCCCATCAGCCCTTTGCCGATGACGATGTAATCAAAAATATGGGAGTTGGACCGGTTGTGCATGATGCTGTCTCCGTGAACGGCCGTATTGTTAGCAGGCTTATCAGTCTTTATGGTAACACGACAATCGGCCAATTGTGACGGCCGTCCTCTTTTTTTACGGTTGTTTCACTCTACCGTTATTTTTGTTACACTCCGGTGGGATAAACAGGCTCAACAAATATCACGAGACATGTACGACAAAATTGCCCATTACTACGATTTAACCCATGATCAATTGACCGAAGATGTCGCTTTTATACTGGCGCTGGCGCAAGAAGGCGGCGGGCCAGTATTGGAATTGGGCTGCGGCAGCGGACGGCTGCTGCGGCCGCTGGCGCGGGCCGGGTTCCGCGTCACTGGCGTAGACAATTCTGCGGCGATGTTGGACCGGGCGCGGGTCAGGTTTGCCGGCGAGGATACGGCCGTTCAGCAGCGCCTCAGCCTCATCCCCGGCGACATGACCGCCCTGTCCCTACCCCACCAGACCCGCTTTGCCCTGGTCATCATCCCGTACAACACCCTGCTGCACCTGGATTCTGACCAGGCGGCGGCGGCGCTGCGGGGGATACGGCCGGTGTTGGGGGCAAACGGCCGTCTCTTCATAGACCTCATCAACCCCCTGGCCGTCGCCAACACGCCCAACGACGCCACACTGAGCCTGGAAGCCGTCTTCACCGACCCAGCCAACGGGTACACCGTGCTGCAACTGGCCGCCAACCGGTTGGACGATGGCGCGCAAACGCTGCACATCACCTGGATTTACGATGCCTCGCCGCCCGACGGCGGCCCCGTCCACCGTACCATCGCCCAGGCCACTTACCATTACCTCTATCCCCACCAGCTAGAACTGCTGCTGCGCGAAGCCGGTTTTCGCCTGCGCAGCCTGACAGGCGGCTACAATGGCGAGCCGTTCAACGAAGAGAGCGAGCGACTGCTGATTGTGGCCGAGCAGGCGTGAAGCGTCTGTCATGACGCCTGACGGACCCTTCGTCACCAACGCAAACAGGATCGGGCTGTTCCGTTACCCGGCGTGGCGCAGCACACCGCGCTGGGGGGCGAAGAGAAACACGAGGATAAAGATGAAGGTCGCCACCAGCACCACGGCCGGGCCAGAGGCGATGTTCAGATAATACGAGGCATACAAACCAGCCACGCCAGAAAACGCGCCGATGAACGCCGATACGCCCATCATCGTCGGCAGTCGCCGGGTGAGCAGCGAAGCCGCCGCCGCCGGGGTGACAAACATCGCCAGCATCAGGGCGATGCCCACCACCTGCAACGCCACGACAATGGTCACGGCAATCAGGATGAGCAGCAGGTAACGCAAAAAGTTCGTCGGCAGGCGTAAGGTGACGGCCAAAATTGTATCGAAGGAGATGACCAGAAATTCTTTATAGAACAGGAAGATTGTCAGCAAGACGATGGCCCCGAGAACGGCCGTTGTCCACAAATCCGCCACCGTCACCCCCAGCAAATTGCCAAACAAAAAGTGCGCCAGGTCCAGGGTGTAATTACCCGACGCCGACAACAAGGCCACGCCCAGAGCAAAAAGCCCGGCAAACACCACGCCGATGGCCGTATCCTCTTTTAGCAGGCCGCGATCCGTCAAAGCGCCAATGCCCAAAGCTGTCAACACGCCAAAAATCAGCGCGCCAACCGCCAGCGGCCAGCCCAGCAAAAAGGCGATGACCACGCCGGGCAAAATGGTATGCGCCAGCGCATCGCCAAAAAAGGCCATGCCACGCAGCACCACATATGTGCCCAGCACCGAGCAAACCACGCCGACGATAACCGCAGCCACCAGGGCGCGGACGATAAAACTAAATTGTAGGGGTTCGAGGAGCCAGTTCATAAGAAGTTGGGAGTTGGGAGTTGTTGGTTGGGAGTTGGGAGTTGTTGGTTGGGAGTTGCTTTGCTATCAACTATCAACTATCAACTATCCGTCATGATCGCAGCAGGTGTCGGCCAGGAGCAGGTCGCCGTCGTTGAGGACGGTCATGTGGCCGCCATAGGCTGCCAGGAGGTGATCGGTGGTGAGAACGGCCGTTGCCCTGCCCAACGCCACAATCCGCCGGTTCAACAGCATCACCCGGTCAAACCGCTCGGCCGCCAGATTCAGATCATGGGTCGCCACCAGCACCGTCACCCCGTCAGGCCGCAGCCCGTCTAAAATCTCAAAGATCGCTTCCTGGCTGGGCGAATCCAGGCCAGTCAGCGGCTCGTCCAACAGCAGCAGTTCTGCCTCTTGCGCCAGCGCGCGGGCAATGAACACCCGCTGCTGCTGCCCGCCAGACAATTCGCCAATCTGCTTATGGGCCAGATGGGTGGCCCCCACCCGCTCCAGACTGCGCCGTGCCACCGCCCAATCCTGGCGGCGCGGCCAGCGGAAGAAGCCAATTTGCCCCACCCGCCCCATCATCACCACGTCTTCCACCGTCACCGGGAAAGACCAATCAATCTGGCTGCGTTGGGGCACGTAGGCGATGCAAATATGACCATCCGGCCCATGCCCAAAGATGTTTACCTCGCCCTGACCGGGCTTCAAGGTTCCCACAATCAGCTTAAACAGTGTGCTTTTGCCGGCGCCATTTGGACCCACCACGGCAATGCGCTCACCGGCTTCCACCCGGAATGAAACGTTTTCCAGGGCGTAATCCACGCCGCGCTGCGTCGTGACGCCATTGACGCCGGCCGCATAGGCCACC
Source organism: Candidatus Leptovillus gracilis (assembly GCA_016716065.1). Taxonomy (NCBI): domain Bacteria; kingdom Bacillati; phylum Chloroflexota; class Ardenticatenia; order Promineifilales (SeqCode); family Promineifilaceae (SeqCode); genus Candidatus Leptovillus; species Candidatus Leptovillus gracilis. The sequence goes on from JADJXA010000001.1 coordinate 688,243, forward strand.
GTGACGCCCTTCATTTCCAGGGTCGGTTTGTCTTGCTCGTGGGCCACGCCACGATGGGTCATTTGTCGGACTAATTCAGCCATATTCGGTTTATACCACGCTTATTGCAGACCGGCGACGATTGTCGCGACGTTGGCGCGGAACATGCCGATGAAGCTGTCTGCGCCACTGCCAGCCGGACCAATCGAGCCAGTATACAGCGTCATGACTTTGACTGTATCACAGTTTTTTAGCTCGGCGGCGACGGTTTGGGCCAGTTTGTCGTTGGCTGTCGTTTCGGCGAAGATGGTGCAGATGTTGTGTTCGTTCATCACAGCAATCAGGTTCGATAGATCGCTGGCGGAGGGTTCGGCCAGAGTGCTGATGGCCGGGATAACCGTTCCCAGCATTTCAAAGCCATAGGCGTCGGCGAAATAGCCAAATGCCTCGTGGTTGGTCACTAAAGCTCGTTTTTCGGCCGGGATGGCCGCCAGCTGCGCGATGGCGTCGGTTTGTAGTTGGTCTAATTCGGCCAGATAGTTTTCCGCGTTGGCGGCGTACACTGCGGCCTGATTGGGGTCTAGTTGGCTTAAAACCTGGGCGATATTGCGCGTCCATTGGGCCACATTGGGCGCCGACAGCCAGGTGTGGGGGTCCGCGCCGCTGTGGTGATGGTCAGCTTCGGCTTCGTCGGCGTGGTCCGCCTCGTCGGCGTGGTCCGCTTCGCCAGCGTGGTCCGCTTCGTCGGCGTGGTCCGCTTCGTCGGCGTGGTCCGCCTCGTCGGCGTGGTCTTCGCCGCCAAACGGCCGTGGCGCAATTCCGGCCGAAACAGGCACAATCGGAGCATTCTCGCTGATAGTTGCCAGATTTTGCAAGAGGGCTTCTTCTAAATCCCAGCCATTGACCAGAATAACATCGGCCTGGGCCACTTGGGTGAAATCGCTGGCTGATGGCTCGTAGCTGTGTGGGTCCTGGCCGGGTCCCATCAGAGTGGTTAATTCAATGGCCTCGCCGCCAATCTGGCCGACCACGTCGCCGATGATGCTGGTAGTGGCGACAACACGTAGGGGACGGCCGTCCAGGGCGACGGCCGTTAACTCCGGCAAAACCAACATCGTCAAGCCGGCTTCGCTTTCCTGGTTGGCTTGCACGGCCGTTGCCGCCGCTTGTGGCTCGGCAGCCGTCTGGCCACAACCCACCAATACCGCCAACAGTATCGTGCTGATCCACAGTATAATTGCCCGCCGGGGCAGATAAAACTCAGGCATAAAATTGTCTCCTCATGTCATTAATGATACTAAATATCAACACAATGATAACGCACGGCCGTTGACTGTCAAGTTTTTGTTAAAATCACGGCAAGATGGGGAAACGGCCGTAACGTACCAGAGTCATTGTTGGCCCGTAGGTTAAAATGCAAGTTACTCAGCCTAAAATCAGCCAGAATATCTAAGGGTTCGTTTGCAATTAACTTTGGAGTTTCCAGATTGGACCAATCTTGGAGATTGGTCCAATCTCACCAGGTTAAAAACATATGAACCCTAAGCAGGTGCGGCGCAAGTTGTTTGGTTGGCTCTAAAATAAACCAACCATCAAACTAACCAACTGCCTGGCAGTTACCAAAATCATCCAAAAAAGGGGTTTTCGCGTGAAAAATATCTTAGTCACCGGCGGGGCCGGTTTCATTGGTTCCAATTTCGTCATCCATATGTTGGCGACCTATCCAGAGTACAACATCATCGTATACGACAAACTGACCTATGCCGGGAATTTGGACAACCTGCTGGAAGTTTCCGACGATCCGCGCTATCACTTTGTCAAAGGGGACATTTGCGACCCGCTGACGGTGGCCGAAACCATCACCCGTTACAACATTGACACCATCGTCAATTTTGCCGCCGAAACCCACGTGGACCGCTCCATCATGTCGCCAGACGCTTTTATTCAGACGGGCGTGTATGGCACTTACGTGCTGCTGGAAGCGGCCAAGCAGTTTGGCCTGGAGCGGTATCATCAAATTTCCACCGATGAGGTATACGGCCACATCCCGGCCGGTTATTCCAGCGTAGAAACGGACAAACTGGACCCGCGCAGCCCTTATGCCGCCAGCAAAGCCGGCGGCGACTTGCTGGTGAACGCCTATTTCATCACCTACGGCCTGCCGGTAACAATGACGCGCGGCTCCAACAACATTGGGCCGTTCCAGTACCCGGAGAAGGTGGTGCCGCTGTTCGCCACCAATGCCCTCGATGGGCTGCCGCTGCCGCTGTATGGCGACGGCCGTCAGATGCGCGAATACCAATACGTGGTCGACCACTGCGAAGCCATCGACCTGGTGCTGCACAAAGGCGAATTGGGCCAGGCGTACAACATCGGCACCGGCGTGGAGATGGAAAACGTGACGATGGTGGAGATTTTGCTGGAAACGCTGGACCGCCCCCACGACCTGATTCGCCACGTAGCCGACCGGCCGGGCCACGACCGACGTTACAGCCTGAACATTAACAAGATCAGGGCGTTGGGTTGGGAACCGCGTCACAGCGCCGCCGACGCTATCCGCAAAACGGCCGTCTGGTACCGCGACAACGAATGGTGGTGGCGCAAAATCAAAAGCGGCGAGTTCCGCCAATATTACGAAGCCCAATACGGCGAACGCCTGCGGGCTACCCAGGCATGACCGGCATGTCCTGGCAGCCACTTCAATGGGAGCCGCGTTTCCTGGCTTTTCTGCAACAACAGATGACTCTGGGCGGCGCGACCGACGCCGCCCACGACCTGGCCCATGTGCGCCGGGTGGTGGCTGCGGCCACCCGACTGGCGGCCAGCGAAGGGGCAGACATGGCCGTCGTCGGGCCGGCCGCCTGGCTGCACGACTGTGTGATTGTGCCCAAAAATTCACCACAGCGGTCGCAGGCGTCCCGATGGGCGGCGGAAACGGCCGTCACGTTCCTCCGCGCCAGCCAATACCCCGCTCAACACCTGGAGGCCATCGCCCACGCCATCGTCGCCCACAGCTTTTCCGCCGCCATCCCACCGCAGACAATTGAGGCCAAAGTGGTGCAAGACGCCGACCGGTTGGACGCGCTGGGGGCCATCGGCATGGCCCGCGCGTTCATGGTCGGCGGCGCGTTGGCCCGCCCGTTGTACGACGAAGCCGATCCCTTCTGCCGCCAACGCCCGCCCGACGACGCCACAGCCACTCTGGACCACTTCTACACAAAGCTCTTTAAGCTGCCCGGTACGATGCAAACGGCCGCCGGCCGCGCCGAAGCGGAGCGCCGCGCCGCTTTTATGCAGACGTTTTTGGCGCAGTTGGCCGCCGAAATTGGCGGCTAGCACACCCAAACCTCCCCAACGGTATCTCTACGCTTGCCTGAGTTTCTAATTAAGAACGGCCGTCACCCTTGCCGCGCGTGTTATAATCCCGACCGGATGGGTTTCCAAAACCTGTCAGGTCTTATGAGGGAATTATGCAAGTTGCTTTACCAGAACGGCCGTCACCGAGTAACGGCCGATTTACCCGCAATCTCACCTACTTTCTGATAGCGCCGCTGACGGCCCTGGTCATTGCCACACTGGTGCTGGCTGTCAACGTTGCCGCCTACCAGAGCCAACACCACAACCGCATCTACACCGGCGTCTCGGTGATGGGCGTAGACCTCAGCCAGATGACGCTTGAGGAAGCCCAGGCCGCGTTGGCTCAGGCTCTGCCGTATGCCCAGGCCGAGAACATCACGTTTACCGATCCAATCAGCAACCAGACGTGGACCAAATCGCCCACGGCGTTGGGTGTGTCGGTGAACGCCGCCGATATGGCCGCCGAGGCGTATGCCATTGGGCGGCACGGCGGCCCTTTGGCGCGCTTGGGCGAGACGTTTACGGCCTGGTATTACGGCCGTTCCCTGGCCCCCACCATCATCTTAGACGAGGGCCAGCTTGAACAATCGCTGACCGACATCGCCGTCGAAATCAACCAACCGGCGGTCAATGCCGCCTTTACCTATGATGGCAGCCGCACCACCTATGTGCCCAGCCAGGCGGGCCGTCAGGTGGATGTGGCCCTGGTGCGCAGCAGTCTGGTCGAGCCGCTGACCACCTTCCGGCCGGTGGCGGTGACGCTGCCCATTGTGGCGACACAGCCACAAGTGGCCGATACGGGGGAAACGGCCGTGCAAATCCAACAAGCCCTGTACAACCCCATCACCTTTTACCTGCCCCAGCCGTTGGTAGACGTAGACCTGGGGGCGATAGAGCTTTCCTCGGACCAACTGGCGCAGTGGGTGCGCGTGGAAATGGCCCTGGCCGCCGATGGCGCGCAGCAGCCACAACTGGTGGTAGACGAAAACGCGGTGCGCTACTGGTTGTACCAGTATGCCAACCAACTGTACCGCGCGCCGGTTAACGCCCGCTACTACTTCGACGACGACACCAAAGAATTGGTGCTGGTTGCGCCGCATGTAAACGGCCGTGAACTAGATATAGACGCCACCATGGAACATTTCCTGGCTCAGGTAAACACCCCCAATCGTTCCGTCCCCCTCATGGTCAAAGCCATCGAACCGTTGGTCCACTCCAACGCCACCGCCGCCGAATTGGGCATCACCGAACTGGTCAGCGAAAAAGTCACCTGGTTCTACGGCTCCTCCGACGAACGTAAACACAACATCGCCCGCGCCGCCGCCAACTTCTACGGCATCGTCATCGCCCCTTACGAAGAATTTTCCTTCAACAATTATCTGGGCAGCATCAGCGAAACGGATGGTTACTCCGAAGGGCTAATCATCGTCGGCGGGCAAACCATCAAAGGGATTGGCGGTGGCATTTGCCAGGTTAGCACCACCATCTACCAGACAGCGTTTTGGGCCGGTTTCCCCATCACCAGCCGCCTGGAACATGGTTACTGGCTGAGCTATTATAACGACGGCGAGGGGCCAGGCATGGACGCGACCATTTACACGCCTATTGTGGACCTGAAATTCATCAACAACACTCCGTACCACTTGCTGCTGGAAAATTATTACAGCGCCGAAAACGAGGCCTTGACTTTTAAGTTTTATTCCACCAGCATGGGGCGCACCATCGAAAAAGTGGGACCGATTTTTGAGGACGTCACCGAAGTGCCGGGAACCGACCAGGATCGCTGGGAGTTTGACCCCGATTTACCGGAAGGCACGGCCAAACAAATTGATTGGGCCACCGAAGGCGCAAACGTATTTGTGACACGCATCGTCAAAAACGCCAGCGGTGACGTGATTGAAGAACGCACCTTCATCAGCCGCTATATCCCCTACCCCAACACCTATCATTACGGCCCCGGCGTGCAGCCTTACGACTATTCCGTGCTGCCCAAAGAAGACCGGCGGTAGTTACGGCTCACATGGATCGGGCGGATTCACACCGGTTTTCCCAATGGTCAGAGGTTAGTCAAAGTTGTCAAGCTGAAGACAACATGCCACATTGTCATTCTGAGCGGAGTCTGCGGAGCGAAGAATCCCTATCTGTTAGCGGTAACGGGATTCTTCCTCGAAGACTCGTCAGAATGACGTCTTCTTTTGCCAGCGTTGTATGGCAAAAGACGTAGGTTCTGACTAACCAATGTCATTGACAATTGTCGATGACAATCCAACTAATCCGCCAGATCCGTGCATCTACAGCGCCAGCGCGGCCTGAATGTCTCGGGTATGCAGACGTTCGTGGTCGGCAATGATGTGGCAGATTTCTTCGATGCTCATAATGCGGCCGCTGCCGTGCCGCCCCTTTTTGGCCCAATCCTCTTCTGTTAACGCCGCCATAAACGCCAACAGATTGGCCCGATTCTGCCGCAAGTCGGCGACAAGGTCTGGTGGCGTTTTGGCTTGACTTTTCCTGAGCCGGACGGCGTTCCAACGGTCCAGGTCGAAATCTTCGGGCACGCCCTCGCCGCCATCGCGGATGCGGGACATGAGGGCGATCATGCTGTTTTCGGCGTCGGTCAGGTGACGCAGCAGGTCCAGCACGTGCCAGGAAGCATCTTCGGCGAACACGGCCGTTTCCCAGTCTGCTTCCCCCAACCCGGCCACCACCGCCAACAATGCCTGCCGGCTGGCTTCTAATTTGCCATACAACTCTGCTCTGGAATTATTCATCGGTATCTCCCTTGAAAATAGCTAGAGCTAGAGCGAGAGCTAGAGTATTGCCCGAATTCTTCCTCTCGCTCTCGCTCTCGCTCTCTTTAAAAGACCATCACTCCTCCCCCGCCGGGGCGGTGAAAGAGGGCAAACATGGGTTGGCGTCGGCTCCCAGGTAGACACGGTAAGCGACGTCGCTGTTTGGGTTGGGCAGCAGGTTCACAACGGCCGTCGTCTGCCGGAACAGCCAGCTTAACAAATCGCTGGACGACCCTTTGAAGTTGGGGCCGTAATACTCAATGCGCGTGCGCGCCGGGGTTTCATCGGCCGGAGCATAACGCGGCACAAAACCAACCCAGGCCAGGTTTTCAGCCATCAAGCGGTATAACTGCTCGTCGGCGGCGACGATTTCCACGGTGATGGGCGGGCGGGTGGCGCGGTTAAGGGCGGGCGGCTGCATGACACGGCTGAGGATGGGCACGGCCGTTTCCGGCCGCAGCAGTTGGGTAGACCAACCCGTGCCCGGTTCTTGCCAGGAGCGCACCGCGTCCCCGGCAAGCGCCAGATGTTGGATGCCGTTGGCGCGCACCGCCGGGGCCAGCGCTGCTAACTCCAAAACCACCGGCAGCGTCAGGTCCGTTTCCACCGCCTGCCGGTAAATGCGCCACAGGTCGGGAATGTCGCCGATGAGGTTACGCTCCAGGCCGCGATCTAAAATCGCGCGCAGCACCTGCTGCTGCCGTCGGCCGCGCTCAAAATCATTGGTTGTGCGGCGCGAGCGGGCATACCACAGGGCCAGGTCGCCATCCATCTCATGCACCCCCGGCTCCAGGGTAAACATCTCCCAATTTTCCTCCACCGTCTGGTCCAATTCCGGCGAGATAAGCCGCCAGTCACGCAGGGTGCACGTCACCACCACCTCCGCGCCGCCCACCAGGTCTACAGCGCTCTTAAAGCCATCAAAGCCAATGCGGGCATAATAATCCACCGGAATGCCCAGGTTATACTCGATGGTATCCTTCAACAAACCGCCGCCCGCGCCGGGATAATCCACGCCGTAGCCGTGGCCGTGGGGCAGCGCCAGGTTGATTTTGGTCATGCGCCAGCCGGGAATAAAGACGTAGAGGTCGCGGGGGATGGACAGCATGGTGGCTGTTTTGGCCTCGCGGTTGATAGAGACCAGGATGATGCTGTCGGTGCGGCCGCCTTGCGCTTCGGCCACGTCGTTGCCCACCAGGACGATATTGGTGATGGCGCTGTTCTTGGGAAAGGGGGGCATGGGGCTGGGCACGGCCGTTGGTGGGGTGGCTGCCAGTGTCGCATACGGCCGCAGCGTCGGCCGCGGCGTGAAGGTGGGTTGGGGAGTGAAGGTCGGTGGTAGGGTTGCCTGGCTGGTTGGTTTGTTCGTTGGTTGGATGGTTGGTTGGATAGGCGTCAGGGTGGGCGGCAGGTAGCGGGTGGCGGGCAGTGGGGTAAGCATTGTCTCGGTGGATGTGGCGCTAATGGCGGCGACGGCCGTCGCCGCAGTCGTCGGCAAGACAATGGCCGTCGCCGGGCGACAGCCGATAAGCAGAACAACGGCCGTCAGCAGCGCCAGCCAATAGATGGGGTGGGTAGAAAGGCGGTTCATCGCCACCTATTCTAGCCCAGAACAGCCTATCCCGACAGGTATCTGATCGAAGGGACGGCCACCCACAACTTGATAACTTTGACCATTAGATAAATCCGTTCAATCCGTGTCATCCGTGTATCAATTTTTACTTTTTCGACGACGGAATACGGAATACGATACACGGATTATCGAATACAGGCGTTAAGTCTCTGGATTATCTTACCGCCCGACGCCAACGCTGCCGCCAAAGGCGGCCGACATCGCCTCGTAAATGGCGGCAATACTGGCCTCGTCGCCGCGGTAAAAGTTGCCGTTGCCGCTGATGGCAAGCTGCCCCAACACCCCTTCGTCGGCGTCGCTGCCGTAAGCGATGGTGAAAATAGTGGTGTCGCTGCCGGTCGCGTAGTCAATCAAATCCTGGTTAAAGCGGTAGCGATAGCTGCGTGTATCCTGCCCATCGGATAAAACGACCATGGCGTTGGTCAGGGCCGGATCGTTGGTGCGGGCGATGCTGGTCGCGCCATCGCCGATGGCGTCGAACAGCGTGGTGTCGCCAGACGCATTCAGGTCACGAATGGTATTGGTTAATTTGACACGCGCCTCGCCGACCTGCATCCCTTCCACCAATAGGTACGGTTCGGTGCTGAAGGCGATGATGGTCAGGTGGTCATCATCGCCCATTTGCGCCACAAACTGCACAGCCGCTTCGCGCATACTCTCCATCTTGCTGCCGCGCATACTGCCAGAGGTATCCAGCAGCAGCACCAGGTTAACCGGCTTGCGCGCCGCCTGCCACACGTCCTGAATGGCATAGATGCTGGCCACAGTGGGTTCGCCGAAGACAATGGCCGGCTGGTCCAGGTCCACGCCATTTTCGGCCGTTAGCGGTGCGCCAACTGGGGTGGTGCCGTTGACGGGGCGCAGGGCATGGGTGACGGCCGTTGCCTGCCCGGCATCGCTCAACAAATAGTCCCGAAACAGGCTGGCCGCTTCTTGTTCAACGGCCGCTGCCTGCCGGTTGATACAGGCCGGATGTGTGGCCACAAACGTGCCTTCCAGCGGGTAAATCGGCACGATCTGCCCTGGGGCGCTGCTAACGGCGTCACTTTCATACATCACCGCCGCGCCTAGATAGGCAGCGCCGCGTTCGCTCATGGTTTGCGCCAGGGTGTAGGGGTCGCTGGCGAAGTAGGCCACGGCGCTCTCAAACGCGCCGACCGACGCCTGTACCAGCGGCAGGCTGATTTCGTCCACGGTGACGGCTTCGGTTTGACGCTGCGCAGACTGCACCAGCGCCAGCAGCGTGCTGGCTCCCGCGCCGGAGAGGCCAGGGTGGGTGTGGCTCAGGCGCAGGTTGTCGCCATAGGCGCCACCGCTGTAGAACTTCCAGGCGGCCGGGTCCTGGGCCAGGCTGCCAAAATCGAGCCAGCCCAGGGCATAACTGGGCCAGCCCAGTGATTCGGCTGCCGGCCGCCAGACGCCAATGACCAGTGGGCTTCGGGCCACGCTGACGCAGCCAGTCTGAAACGCATCGTACCCCTGGTCGGCCAGGACGTTGGTCCAGACGGGGCTGTCTGGCAGCCAAAGGGTTGGCAGCTCGGCGCTGCCGCCGGCGATATCGGTGATGAATTGGCCGGATTCTTGGCCCTGCACCATGGCAAAAGCGGTTTTGCCGTCGGCCGTTTGGCTTTCGGTGGCGTTGAAGTCGTTGGCGGCCTGTTGCAGCCAGGGGACCAGGCTGCTGTTGGCGACGACGGTGACGACGGCCGCATCCCTGGGGATGTTTACGGTGTCGGTATTGTCGGATTGGCCGAGCGTGCCTAATTGACAGGCAACGGCCGTTAAGCCCCACAGCCCCACCAACAGCCACAGCCCGCGATAACGTTGCAAACCTTTCATAGTTTTCTCCAGTTGTAGGGGACAGTTGGGAGTTGGGAGTTGATAGTTGGGAGTTGGGATCAACCAAAAACTATCCACTATCCACTATCCACTACCCTACCGTCCTACTGTGATCAGCGTCAGTTCCACGTAGCGGTCGGCGGCTTGCAGCGTGGCGTTGTCTGTGTTGCGGTGGTCTTCCGGCGGCAGCACCGCTTCAACGACAAAACGGGCCGGGTCTATGCCTTTACTCTCCAGATAGGCCACCACCGACCGGGCGCGTCCTTCGGCCACTTCCAGAATATCCGCTTCGGTGTAGGGCGGGTTGTTGGCCGGCCAGGCGGAAGAGCCTTCGACTTTCAGAAACAGCCCCACGCTTTGCGACAACGTGGGCACGACGCAGTTGTCCAGGATGCGCCGCGATTCCAACGTTAATTCGGTGGATTCGGGCAGGAAGGTGAAGGTGCGGCAGGGCAGCACCACCAGCGTCTCGGATGCGGCCGTGCTGACGCCGCTCAGGTCCAACTGCTGTGAGATGGAAAAGGTATCGTTGATTGGCTTGCCGTTGGGCTGCAAACCGGCCTGTTCGGCGGCGCGCAAGACAAAGCCAGGGTTCACTAGGGCGTCGGCGCTGTCGCCGGGCGCGGGCAGGTTCGCCAATGACCAGACACGCCGGGCGATGTTCAGGCGCTCCACGATGGGGCGTGTGTCGCGCATGACAAAAGCGTTGTCGCCTAAATCAGCCTGAGCCACGTTTGTCAGCCAGGTGGTGAAGTCGTCGCTGGCTGATTCAGGATAAACAAAGCTCCAATCGTTGTGTCCCCAGGCGGCGATCTGGTTGGCGGCCGTGCCGAAATCTTCTACCTGGGCTTTTAGGGTGGCAAACCAAGCGTTGTGGAAATTTTGCACCAGGTCTGGTTGGTTTTGGATGGTGTCGCGCGAGGTGACGATGGTGTCTATGACAATGCGCAGTTGGGCAGAACTGAGCAGGGGAATGCCGCCGCTGGTTTCTGCCTCGAAAATATCTGGTTCCCAGCCAGCTACGGCGTCAGCCTGGCCGCTGTTGAAGATGGCGACGGCGTCGGCGACGGTGTCTTGGGGGACCAGGGTTACGTCGGTGCGTGGGCTGAGTTGGGCGATGGAGAGGACATAGTAGAGGAAGTATTCGCCCACGCTGCCGCGGGAAAAGGCGACGCGCTTGCCTTTCAGGTCGTTGATGGTTTCGATGCCGCGCACCCATAGCTGGTCGGCGCCGGCGCTTTCATCCACAATGGCGGTGATGACGCCAGGGCTGGTGAGGGCCACCGAGTCCAGGGTGGTCAGGAGGCAGTCCCACACCCCGGTGGTGAGCAGGGCGACACGCTGTTCTTCGGAAATTTCGTATTTGGGATCGCCATCCAGGGCAAAGGGGACGATGCCCAGGTGGAAGCCGTTGGTTTTGTCCAGACCGGCCATCTGCATTTGTTGCAGGGTGAAGTAGCTGCCAAAGGCGTCTGCGCCGCAGATGTAGGTCGGTAGGCCGTCGTTGGCGTCGTAGTTGGGTCCCCAGATGGGTTCGGGGGATTGCAGGTTGGTCGGTGGGCGCGTGGGATTGGCGGGCAGGTTGCTGGCGGCGGTGGCAACGGCCGCTGGGGTGGCGGATGCGTTGTTGCCAATGTTGGCGTACATGGTTAGAAAGCCGGCCACGCAAACGGCGATGAGGGCCAGACCGACGATGACGATAAAGATGATGCGGGTGCGATCCATTTGCATTGTTCTTCTCCTTCTGGTTGGTGGTTAGATGGTTGGGTGATGTTTCAGGCGAACCTGTGGATGCTCTAACACGTTGTCTTTACGTGAGGTGGTAGCCGAGGTTGCGCAGGACGTCGGCGGTGGTTTGGCCGGGGAGGAGGTCGAAGGTGTAACGGCCGTCGCCATCCCGGTCTACCACCAACTCCATCGCTTCTGGCAAGACGCAATGTTTGCTGCCGCGCACCCCGCCCAACATCTCCTGGTACGCGCCAATGCTAAAAAAGCCGATGTACAAATCATCTGTTTCCACCGGCAGATAGAGGGGGGATTGGCTTTTCTTGGGTGGGTATACATCGTCGCTGTCGCAGGTGATGCCGCCGAGCTGCACGCGCTGGAATGGTTTGTCCAGGTGATTCAGCGGCAAGACAATGAAATGCTCGCCCAGCGCCCAACTATCGGGGAAGGAACTCATGATGGAGCTGTCTATGATGTACCAGGGGTAGGTTGAGTCGTTGTCTTTGGCGGCGATAATTTTAAAGAGGTGGGCGCCATGTTCGGAAGTGGTGTAACGGCCAAATTCGCCCATCACGTCTGGCTCTGGCACGTTGTAACGGGCGCAAGTCTCTTTGAGGGCGGTGAGCAGTTGGCGGGCGAAGGCGGCGTAATCAAAGTCGAAGCCCAGGGTCATCGCCACGGGCATCCCGCCGCCGAAGTTGAAGATGTGCAGGCTGGGGTGGCGCTGGCGCAGTTGGGCGTAAAGTTCGATACCTGGCCTGAGGTAATCCACAAAGGCTGCTTTGTCGGTGAGCTGACTGCCGACCATGTTGTGGAACATGACCAGGCTGAGGTTGGGGGCGGCGGCGATGTAATCGGCGGCGATCCACATCTGTTTGCTGTCCAAGCCGAAGCGGGAATTGGCGGCGTCCATTTCGTTGAGACTGGTGTTGGGGCCGTAGCTTTTCTGGCGCAAACCAACGTCGAAGTGGTGGCGGCTGTTGAGGAAGGGGGCGATTTCGTTGAGGTCTTCGATGACGGGGATAACCTGGGCGTGGTCGTCGCGCAGGCGCAGGATGCTGTCGGCGTAGGCGCTGCCGTTGGGTTTGAAGCCGTTGCAGACGATGAGCCGGCCGGGGGGCAGCAAGCCGCGCCGAATCATGAGGCGGGCGATGTCTACATCTACAGCGGAGGACATTTCGTGGTGGGCGCCGCCGCCGAGGGTGGTGCGGATGACTTCTTCGGCGGCGTTGGCTTTGGAGGCGTAGGTGTAGTGGAAACGGCCGTTATACTCCAATTCCTCTATCGCCGCGGCAAATACCTGGTTCATATAGGCGATCTGGCGCGGGATAATGGGCAGGTAAACGATTTCCAGCGGGCTGGGCAGGGTGCGCCCCAGCCCCAGGCGACTCCCGCCGCCCAGAAACAACTGCGCCAGGTCCAGGTCTTCGAGATGGAGACGGCCGTTTTTCACAATCAAATAATGATTAAACGAGTGCCCGTCGGGGACAGGGTCGCTGCTTTCCCAACCAATAACAGGTTCGCTCATAGCTGTTTCTCCCAGTTTATTGACTTAAGCTGTGCAAAAAGTTCAACTTCTCGGAAGAAGTTGAACTTTTTGCATAGGCATCGTCACGCTTTGGGCAGCGTGAACCAAAACATGCTGCCGGCGCCTAATTGACTCTCTACGCCCACCTGCCCGCCGCACTTTTCCACAATGCGGCGCACAATAGACAAACCCAATCCCTCGCCCCGAACCTGCCTCTGGTGCAGGCGGGTGTGGGCTTTAAACAAGCGCAGTTGATCCGCTTCGGACAGGCCGGGTCCGTTATCTTTTACCCAAAAGCAAACGTTAGTTTCATCGTTCACTGTTGCGCCCAGGCGCAAAATGGGTGGGCTGCCGCCATATTTTAACCCATTACTGATGTAATTGACCCACACCTCTTCAATCCAGGAAGGATAACCAAATGCGGCCGGCCAAACGTCTGCCAGCTCGATTTGGGCGTTGTGTTCATCAATTTCAAATGAGAGCCGCTTGCAGGCTTCGGCTACCACGCGCCCCATGTTGAGCGAAATGGTCGCCACTTCTTCACGGCCGACGCTGGCTAGAAGCAAGATTTCACTCAACACGTTGTTCATTTTGTGGCCGCTTTGCAATATGCGTTTTAGCGCCAACCGCCCTTCTTCATCCAGCTTTTCTTTTTGGGTCATCTCTAAAAAGCTGCCATAGCCGATGATTTGGCCCAATAAACCCTGGACCTGATGGGCGACTGTATGGGCAAATTGGTCCAATTCGGCGTTGCGGTTCTGTAATTCGATGGCCTGCCGCGTCAGTTGATTTTTGGCGAGAAGCTGCTCGGTGAGCAGGTGCTGCCGCTCAATGGCGTGGCGGATGGCATGAGTGAGCAGATCGGCGTCTATGCGCCCTTTCACCAGATAATCTTGCGCTCCCTGCTGCATCGCTCTGATGGCGATGGTCTCGTCATCTAATCCGGTCAGGACGATGATGGGGGTATTGTGGGCGCTGATTTTTATGATGTCGAATGTACCTAATCCCTGGCTGTCTGGCAGCGAGAGGTCGAGCAGGATGATGTCGAAGAATGTTTCATCTAGCCGCACCAGGGCGCTGGCGATGCGATCTGCCTGGTGGATGACAAATGTTGTGGTTCGGGCAGACAAATGGGCTGGCGGGTCGGCGAGCAAATAGCGAATGAGATCGGCGTCGCCCGGATTATCTTCAACGAGCAGGACGGTGATAAATGGGTTGTTCATAAGGTACTAGTTTACGTATCTGGTAATCCGTATTCCGTAATCAGTATTTCGTGGAGCGGCGCCTCTGGCAAATGCCAACGGGATACGGACTTCGGTTTACGGCAGTTGAACGATGCTTAACCAAAATTGCTCTATTTGTTTGACGATTTGGATAAATTCGTCCAGATCGGTGGGTTTGGTGATGTAACAATTGGCGTAATGGTTATAGGTGTCTTGGATGTCTTCTTCCGCTTTGGAGGTGGTCAGGATGACAATGGGGATGCTGCGGAAGTTGTTGTCGCTTTTGATTTCAGCCAGGACCTGACGGCCGTCTTTTTTCGGCAGGTTCAGGTCTAGCAAAATCATATCGGGGCGGGGGGCAGAGGCAAAACGGCCGTCCTGCTGCAAAAAGTCTATCGCTTCGGCGCCATCACGCACCACATGCAGGGTGCTGGGTACTCCGGTTTCCTTGAAGGCTTCCTGGGTCAAACGCACGTCGGCCGGATTG